>NZ_JAPKNK010000008.1:0-219723 GCF_026343855.1 Kaistia nematophila
CCACTAGCCCCGAACCGGAATCAACTCCTCAATCGATCCTCGCAAGCTGTTGAAACCACGTCAGGATCCCTCGCGGGTGCAGCGGGCATCTATCGCGGGCTCGGACGATCGCGCAAAAAAACAAAACGGCCCGCGGCGAGGTCGCTGCGGGCCGTCGAAGATGTCGGGAGCCACGAGGCTTCCTGAGGAAAAGCAGCCTCAGGCGGCGCTCAGCATGGCGAGGCGCTTGTCGACATAGTTGCCGCAGATATCGATCAGCGGCTCGACCTGGCCCTCGAAGAAGTGGTTGGCGCCCGGCATGATCTGCTGTTCGACGACGATGCCCTTCTGGGTCTTCAGCTTGTCGACCAGCGTCTGTACGTCCTTCGGCGGCGCGACCTTGTCCTGGTCGCCATGGACGATCAGGCCGGAGGAGGGGCAGGGCGCCAGGAACGAGAAGTCGTAGAGGTTCGCCTGCGGCGCGATCGAGATGAAGCCCTCGATCTCCGGCCGGCGCATCAGAAGCTGCATGCCGATCCACGAGCCGAACGAGAAGCCGGCGACCCAGCAGGCGCGCGCGTCGGGATGGATGGTCTGCGCCCAGTCGAGCGCCGAGGCGGCGTCGGAAAGCTCGCCCTCGCCATGGTCGAACTCGCCCTGGCTGCGGCCAACGCCACGGAAATTGAAGCGCAGCACGGCGAAACCGCGCTTCGCGAACATGTAGAACAGCTGGTAGGTGATCGCGTTGTTCATCGTGCCGCCAAACTGCGGATGCGGATGAAGGATGATGGCGATCGGGCCGTTCTTTTCCTTGGACGGCTGGAATCGTCCCTCGATGCGGCCGGCGGGGCCGGTGAAAATAACCTCGGGCATTTTAGCCTCGGACCTTTCGATCTGTTCAGAACGCCCCGAGCGACCTATATCAGCGTCAAATCCTAACTTGACTCTGAGCGTCAGGGTTTCTAGAACACTTTAGAATTATTCGAAATCGGCTTTGGATGTCGATCCTGCCTTGTAGCGGGCCTTGTAGCATGAGGCGGGGTCCGGATTTCAAGCATAATGCGACATCCGCCCCGCGACTGGAGACTGCAAGCCGTGGCCGCGCCGCGTATTTATCTCGATTACAACGCCGGCGCGCCGCTTCGACCAGAAGTGCGCGCGGCGATGATCGAGGCGCTGGATGCGACCGGCAATGCGTCCTCCGTGCATGGCGAGGGCCGTGCCGCCCGCGCCAGGGTCGAGACGGCGCGCCGCCGCGTCGCCGCGCTTGTCGGCGCCGATCCGGCCCGGGTCATTTTTACCTCGGGCGGCACCGAGGCGAACGTCACCGTGCTGAGCCCGCGCATGCGGGTTGGCGCCGCCGAGGTCGTGGTCGACCGGCTGCTGGTCGGAGCGACGGAACATCCGTCGGTGCTGGCCGGCGGGCGCTTCGGCGCCGGGAACACGCAGCCGATCGCCGTCGACGGCGAGGGCAGGCTCGATCTCGATGCCCTGCGCGCGGCGCTCGTCGCCGTGAAGGCAGAGGGCAAGCGCGCGCTGGTTTCGGTGATGCTGGCGAACAACGAGACCGGCACGATCCAGCCGGTTGCCGAGATCGCCGCGATCGCTCGCGAATTCGGCGCGCTGGTGCACACGGACGCGATCCAGGCCGCCGGCCGGGTCGCGATCGACATCGCGGCGCTCGGCGTCGATTTCCTGACGCTGTCGGCGCACAAGCTCGGCGGTCCGCAGGGCGCCGGCGCGATCGTTCTGGGCGGCGACCTCGTCTCGCCGGCGCCGCTGCTCGTCGGCGGCGGCCAGGAGAAATACAGCCGCGCCGGCACGCAGAACGTGGCTGGTATCGTCGGCTTCGGCGTTGCGGCGGAATCCGCCCGCGCCGATCTGGAACGCCTTGCCGAATGGAGCCTCTGGCGCGATCAGCTCGCGACGGCGGCCCTGCCGGCCATTCTCTTGAGCGGGGGCGCCGAGCGGCTCCCGCAGACGCTGTCTCTCGGCGTCGATGGTCTCTCGGCGGAAACGCTGGTGATCGCGCTCGATCTCGAAGGGATCGCGGTTTCGGCCGGATCGGCGTGTTCTTCGGGGAAAGTCGGTGTTTCGCATGTGATGAAGGCCATGAACGTGCCCGATGCGCATGCGAAATCCGCGATCCGCGTCAGTTTCGGATGGGAAACCACCGAATCCGACATACGTAGATTTACGGAGGTCTGGGGACGTGTCATGAGACGGCTCGCGCCGGGCGTGACACGCGCCGCATGACAACGCACTCAACCCGCGGTCCTTGAAACCGCTGTGGATGGAGTAGGCAATGCCTGCAATTCAGGAGACGGTCGATCAGGTTCGCCAGATCGACGTCGATCAGTACAAATATGGTTTCGTGACCGATATCGAATCCGAGCGCGCCCCCAAGGGCCTCTCGGAGGATATCGTCCGCTTCATTTCGGCCAAGAAGAACGAGCCCGAGTGGATGCTCGAGTGGCGCCTCGACGCCTATCGGCGCTGGCTGACCATGACCGAGCCCACCTGGTCGCGCGTCCAGTATCCGAAGATCGATTTCGAGGATCTCTATTATTATTCGGCGCCGAAGAGCACCTCGGGTCCGAAGTCGCTCGACGAGGTCGACCCCGAACTGCTCGCCATGTACGAGAAGCTGGGCATCCCGCTGCGCGAGCGCGAGATACTGGCCGGCGTCGAGGGCGCGTCCGATCGCAAGGTCGCGGTCGATGCCGTGTTCGATTCCGTCTCGGTCGTCACCACCTTCAAGGACGAGCTGAAGAAAGCCGGCGTCATCTTCTGTTCGATCTCCGAGGCGATCCGCGAATACCCTGACATCGTTAAGAAGTATCTCGGCTCGGTCGTTCCGGTTACCGACAACTTCTACGCGACGCTGAATTCGGCTGTCTTTTCGGATGGTTCCTTCGTCTACATCCCCGAGGGCGTCCGCTGCCCGATGGAGCTGTCGACCTATTTCCGCATCAACGAGCGCAATACGGGCCAGTTCGAGCGCACGCTGATCATCGCCGAGAAGGGTGCCTACGTCTCCTATCTCGAGGGCTGCACGGCGCCGATGCGCGACGAGAACCAGCTGCATGCGGCGGTCGTCGAGCTGGTGGCGCTGGATGATGCCGAGATCAAGTACTCGACGGTCCAGAACTGGTATCCGGGCGACAAGGACGGCAAGGGCGGCATCTACAACTTCGTGACCAAGCGCGGCGACTGCCGTGGCGACCGCTCGAAGATCTCGTGGACGCAGGTCGAGACCGGTTCGGCCATCACCTGGAAGTACCCGTCCTGCATCCTGCGCGGCGACGACAGCCAGGGCGAGTTCTATTCGATCGCGGTGTCGAACGGCTACCAGCAGGTCGACAGCGGCACCAAGATGCTCCATCTCGGCAAGAACACGAAGAGCCGGATCATCTCGAAGGGCATCGCCGCCGGCCGCTCGGACAACACCTATCGCGGTCTCGTCTCGGCGCATCGCAAGGCGACGGGCGCGCGCAATTTCACCAATTGCGACAGCCTCCTGATCGGCGACAAGTGCGGCGCGCACACGGTGCCCTACATCGAATCGAAGAATTCGAGCGCCGTCTTCGAGCATGAGGCGACGACGTCGAAGATCGCCGACGACCAGTTGTTCTATTGCCTCCAGCGCGGGCTTTCGTCCGAGGAGGCCGTGGCGCTGATCGTCAACGGCTTCGTCAAGGATGTCATCCAGCAGCTGCCGATGGAATTCGCGGTCGAGGCCCAGAAGCTGATCTCGATCAGCCTCGAAGGGTCGGTCGGCTAGTCCCCACGCGTTGAGCCCTTCCCCAAGGCGGGAAGGGCCGGACTGCCTGAGGCGTCGGGAAGGGGCGCGGTTTTCCGCTTGAACCCTGACCCCGGCCGCCACGGCGTTTCGGCCTCCCCCCGGAGGTTCAGCCACAAGCTTTGAACGGAACAACGAAATGCTCGAGATCAAGAACCTCCACGCCTCCATCGATGGCAAGGAGATCCTGCGCGGCGTCGACCTGGTCGTGCCGACCGGCGAAGTCCACGCGATCATGGGGCCGAACGGCTCCGGCAAGTCGACGCTGTCCTACGTGCTCTCCGGCCGCGAGGACTATGAGGTCACCGAGGGCGAGATCATCTTCGACGGCGAGAACATCGTCGAGAACGCGCCGGAAGAGCGCGCCGCCGCCGGCGTCTTCCTTGCGTTCCAGTATCCGCTGGAGATCCCCGGCGTCGCCACCATGACCTTCCTGAAGGCGGCGCTGAACGCCCAGCGCAAGGCGCGCGGCGAGGACGAGCTCTCCACGCCGGACTTCATGCGCCGCGTGAAGACCGCAGCGGAAAAGCTGAACGTGACTCAGGAAATGCTCCGCCGTCCGCTCAATGTCGGTTTCTCCGGCGGCGAGAAGAAGCGGAACGAGATCCTGCAGATGGCGCTTCTGGAGCCGAAGCTGGCGATCCTCGACGAGACCGATTCCGGCCTCGACATCGACGCGCTGCGCATCGTCTCGGAGGGCGTCAACGCGCTCCGTTCGCCGGATCGCTCGATGCTCGTCATCACCCATTATCAGCGTCTGCTCGACCACATCGTGCCCGACAAGGTGCATGTGATGTCGGCCGGCCGCATCGTTCGCACCGGCGGTCCGGAACTGGCGCTTGAGCTCGAAGCCAAGGGCTATGCCGACTACGCCGGCGAGCCGGCCTGAGCGGGGAGTGGCATCGATGAACGCCGAGCCGCGCATCCTGCGCACACAGGCCGAAGAGACGCTGGCGCTGGAATTCGCCGCCGCCCGCACGCAATTGCCGGGTTCGCCCGCGATCGCCGCGGCGCGCGAGGCCGCCTTCGCCGCTTTCCAGAAGCTGGGTCTGCCGCATCGCCGGACCGAGCCCTGGCGCTATACCGATCTGCGCGCGCTGCTGCGCACGGTGCCGCCGCTGGCGATCGGCGCGAGCGGCGAGGATGTCGTCGTCGCCGACCTGTTGCCCGGTCTCGACCGTGCCCGTCTCGTCGTGGTCGATGGCATCTTCCGTCCGGAGCTGTCGGACCTTTCCGGCCTCGACGGGGTCTCCGTGCGTCCGCTGGTCGACCTCCTGCGCGATGGCGACAACCGCGTCGGCCAGCAGATCGCCTCCATCAACGACGCGGTCGTCTCGCTGAATTCGGCCCTGATGGTCGGCGGCGTCGCCATTGAGGTTCCGGCCGGCGCGCGCATCGAGCGCGCCATCGAGATCGCCCATGTGACGACCTCCGCCGTCGCCTCGCATGTGCGCAACCTCGTCACGGTCGGCGCGGATGCTTCCGTTCGCCTGCTGGAGACGCATCTCGGCCCGGCCGGCAGCGCCTACCAGGCCAACATCGTCACCGAGGCGACTGCCGGCGACCGCGCCAAGGTCGTCTGGGCCAAGCTGCAGTCGGAAGGCGACGCCAGCGTCCATCTCGGCACGCTCGCCGTCACCATCGGCACGGAGACGGAGTTCGATCACCTGACCCTGATGATCGGCGCCTCCATCTCTCGATCGCAGACCTTCGTTACCTATTCGGGCGAGAACGCCCGCGCCGGCCTTTTCGGCGCGACGATGGTGCGCGGCAAGCAGCACGCCGACATCGCGCTCAGCGTCGACCACGCGGTGCCGAACGGCGCCAGCCGCGAACTGTTCAAGGCGGTGATGGACGGACGTTCCGAGGGCGTGTTCCAGGGCCGCATCATCGTGCGTCCCGACGCCCAGAAGACCGATGGCCGGATGATGACGCAGGGCCTGCTCCTCTCCGAGGACGCGTCCTTCTTCGTCAAGCCGGAGCTGGAGATCTTCGCCGACGACGTCCAGTGCGCGCATGGCGCGACCAGCGGCGAGATCGACGAGGACATCCTGTTCTACCTGCTGTCGCGCGGCATTCCCCGCGCCGAGGCGGAGACCCTGCTGGTGACGGCGTTCCTCGCCGAAGCGATCGAAGGCCTCGGCGACGAGGCGATCGGCGACGCGTTCGAGGAAATCTCGCGCAACTGGCTGGCAGCACGCGGTGAAGAGGCAGCATGAGCGGGCAGGGCGGCTACGACGTTCAGGCGATAAGGCGGGATTTTCCGATCCTGTCGAGGACGGTTTACGGCAAGCCGCTCGTCTATCTCGACAATGGCGCCTCCGCGCAGAAGCCGCAGGCGATGCTGGACGCGGTGACGAAGGCGTATACGGAAGAATACGCCAACGTCCATCGCGGCCTGCACTACCTCTCCAATGTCGCGACCGACGCCTATGAGCGGTCGCGCGAAACGGTGCGGCGCTTCCTGAACGCGCGCTCGGTCGACGAGATCATCTTCACCCGTTCCTCGACGGAGGCGATCAACCTGGTCGCCGCGTCGCTGGGCGCCGATATCGGCGAGGGCGACGAGATCATCGTCTCGATCCTCGAGCATCACTCCAACATCGTGCCCTGGCACTTCCTGCGCGAGCGCAAGGGCGCGGTGATCAAGTGGGCGCCGATCGCCGATGACGGCACCTTCCTGCTCGACGAATTCGAGAAGCTGATCACGCCGCGCACCAAGATCGTGGCGATGACGCACATGTCGAACGTCACCGGCACGATCGTCCCGATCAAGGACGTCATCCGCATCGCCCATGCCCACGGCATCAAGGTGCTGGTGGATGGCAGCCAGGGCGCCGTGCATCTGCCGGTCGACGTGCAGGATCTCGACGCCGACTTCTATTGCGTCACCGGCCACAAGCTCTACGGCCCGACCGGCATCGGCGTGCTCTATGGCAAGAAGGCCCTGCTCGAGGTGATGCCGCCCTTCCTCGGCGGCGGCGAGATGATCCGCGACGTGACCGAAGACAACGTCACCTATGGCGAGCCGCCGCATCGCTTCGAGGCGGGCACGCCGCCGATCGTGCAGGCGATCGGCCTTGGTGCGTCGCTGGAATACATGGAGAAGATCGGCCGCGACCGGATCCTGGCGCATGAGATGGCGCTGCGCGATTACGCGACCGAGCGGCTCTCCGCCATCAACAGCCTGAGGATCTTCGGCACCACGCGCGACAAGGGCGCGATCGTTTCGTTCGAGATGGCGGGCGCGCACGCGCATGACGTCTCGACGATCATCGATCGCGAGGGCGTCGCCGTCCGCGCCGGCACCCATTGCGCCCAGCCGCTCTTGCACCGGTTCGGCGTTACCTCCACATGTCGGGCGTCGTTCGGTCTCTACAATACTTTCGAAGAGGTCGACCGCCTTGCCGATGCGCTGGTCAAGGCGCATGCTTTCTTCGCATGAGGATCTGAAATGGACGATATCGCGGTGATCGGCGAAGCGAAGGACGATACGGCGGCGACGGCGGTCGAAGCGCCCGGCTCCGCCATTCCGGCCGAGGAACTGGAACGTCTGTCGGGCGACATCGTCGCCGCGCTGAAGACGGTCTATGACCCCGAGATCCCGGCCGACATCTACGAGCTCGGCCTGATCTACAAGATCGACATCGACGACGACCGCAATGTCGCGATCGAGATGACGCTGACGGCGCCCGGTTGCCCGGTGGCGGGCGAGATGCCCGGCTGGGTCGAGAACGCCGTCGGCGCCGTTGCCGGCGTCGGCCGCGTCGACGTGACGATGACCTTCGATCCGCCCTGGTCGCAGGACCGGATGTCGGACGAGGCCCGCGTCGCGCTCGACTGGTACTGAGGCCGTCCGTGGGCACGGCGCCGCCGATCACCGGTGTTCTGGAGACGGCGATCTACGTCGACGACATCGGCCGGGCGGCGGGATTCTATCGCGACATTCTCGGCCTTCGTCCCTTGCTGGAGGATGCGCGGCTGGTGGCGTTCGATGCCGGTCCGTCCAGCGTGCTGCTGATCTTCCTGCGCGGCGCGACCCTGAAGGACGTCGTCCTGCCGGGCGGCACCATTCCCGCGCATGACGGCAGCGGCCCGTATCATTTCGCGCTCCGCATCCCGGCGGAGGCGATTTCGGCGTGGCGGGATCATCTCGTCGCCCGCGGTGTGCGGATCACGGCCGAGATGGCTTGGCCACAGGGAGGCGAGAGCCTCTATTTCAATGACCCGGACGGCCATGTCGTCGAGCTGGCGACGCCGGGCATATGGTCGAATGATTCCGATCTGCCCGTCGCTGCCTTGCAGAACGGGATCTGATCGCCGATCTTTGGATCGACAAGGGCGCTGTGCGCCGCGAACTGGAGAATTGCCATGGGCGTCCGTTCACGCTTCGCCGTGATGTCCCTGACCGAAGCCGCCGCCGAGCGGATCCGCGAGATCGTCGAGGATTCCGACGAGCCCGTGCTCGGCCTGCGCATCGGCGTCAAGAAGGGCGGCTGCGCCGGCATGGAATACACCATGAAGGCGGTCGGCGAGGCCGATCCGAAGGACGAGCGCATCGAGGGCCATGGCGCGACGGTTTTCGTCGATCCGGCCGCCGTGCTCTACCTGCTCGGCACCGTCATGGATTTCGAGACGACCAAGCTGCGCTCCGGCTTCGTCTTCAAGAACCCGAACGAGGTTTCGGCCTGCGGCTGCGGCGAATCCGTCATGCTGAAGCCGGCCGACCTGTCCGAACCCGCCGCGGCGACGGCCGACCGGTAGTTTCTTCGGCAAAGGGGCTCCCTCCCAGACTTCAGCTACCCGTCCTCGACATGCCGGGGAGGCCCGAAGGGCCGTCTCGAGGCACGTAGAGCGGGTGCGCAATCCCGGCGACATGCCGGCTGCGCGTCCTCCGCGACGGCTTTCCTCGAAAGCCTCCTCAGGATGTTGAAGACGGTGTTCCGTATTTCAGATCCATCCCGTTCCATCCATGGAGAGTGGCTTGACCAGCCTGTTCGAGCGCCTGAAGTCCGATGCCGCCGCCGATTGGGACGCCTATGTCCGCCACCCCTTCGTGCTCGGCCTCGGCGACGGCACGCTGTCCAGGCCGTCCTTCCAGCACTATCTCGTGCAGGACTATCTGTTCCTGATCGAGTTCGCCCGCGCCTACGCCATCGGCGTCTACAAGGCGCCGAACGCGCTGGAGATGCGCAAGGCCTCGGCCGGCATGCACGCCATCCTCGACGAGACCAGCCTGCACCTGAAGCTCTGCGCCGAGTGGGGCCTGTCGCAGGAAGCGGTCGAGAGCACGGCCGAAGCCCGCGCGACGATCGCCTACACTCGCTTTGTCCAGGAAGCCGGCCTGCGCGGCGACATGCTCGATCTCGTGGTGGCGCTGTCGCCCTGCGTCGTCGGCTATGCCGAGATCGGCACCGATCTCGCCGCTGCAGGCACCGGCCTCGATGGCGCCAATCCCTATGCGGCCTGGATCCGCGAATATGCCGGCGAGGGCTATCAGGGCGTGGCTGAAGCCAGCCTTGCCCAGATCGACCGGCTTGCGGCACTCTATCTGACCCAGGCGCGCTATCCGCGCCTGCTCGAAATCTTCCGCCAGGCCGTGCGCCTCGAGGCCGATTTCTGGCAGATGGGCCTCGATCTCGCGGACTGAGGATCGCAGCATGACGGCCGATCTCGACTATCTCGCGGAACTGTTCGAGCCGGTCGGCGGCGTCCGCATCCGCCGGATGTTCGGCGGGCTCGGCTTCTTCCGCGACGGGCTGATGTTCGGCATCTGGCAGGACGACACGATCTACCTGAAGGCGGACGACGCCACCCGCCCGGCCTTCGAGGCCGAGGGCTGCGGCCCGTTCGTCTACGGCTCGAAGAACGGCCGCGAAACGTCGCTCAGCTATTTCCGCATGCCGGAGCGGCTGCTCGACGATACCGACGAATTGCGGGACTGGGCGCTGAAGGCGATCGACGTCGCCATCCGGGCCAACGCCAGGAAGCCGTCAGGAAAGAAGCGCTAGGGCTTTCGGCCCGACTCGTCCCAAGGGGCGAGGGGCGGCCACGATTGCCGGATGACAGGTTCGGGGCGGACAGCTAGGCTTGGTTCCCTAAGGGAAGTCTCCCGTCATGCCAGCGGTTCTCGTTTCGGGATTGCATCGCCGATGCGGTTGCTCGTCGTCGCCGACCTTCACTATGCCCTGCCGCAATATGACTGGCTGGTAGATGTCGCCGGCCGCTTCGACATGGTCATCGTCGCCGGCGACCATCTCGACACGAGCTCGCTGGTCGATCTGCGCGCGCAGAGCATCGTCATCCAGAAATACATCGACCGCCTTCGGCAGAAGGCCATCGTCCTCGTCTGCTCCGGCAATCACGATCTCGATTCACGCAATGAATCCGGCGAAAAGATCACCCGCTGGATCCTCCAGCCCCAGGCGAAGGGCGTCCTGTCGGACGGCGATTCTTTCGTCCGGGACGACATGCTCTTCACCATCTGCCCGTGGTGGGATGGCCCGATCGTGCGCGATGCCATCGCCCGCCAGCTCGCCGAGGCCTCGGCCAGACGCCTTTCGCGCTGGATCTGGGTCCATCATGCGCCGCCGCGGACGACGCCCATCAGCTGGGACGGCAAGCGCTTTCATGGCGACACCGAGCTGGAGCAGTGGATCGGCGACTACAGCCCCGACTTCGTCTTTTCGGGCCACGTCCATCAGGCGCCGTTCGCCGCCGGCGGCTCCTGGGTCGACCGGATCGGCTCGACCTGGGTGTTCAACGCCGGACGGCAGTTCGGCGCGCCGCCAAGCTGCGTCGTCGTCGACACGGAGAGCCGGCAGGCTTTCTGGCTCTCGGCCGCCGGCAACGAGACGGTGGCGCTCGACCAGCCCCTGATCCGCCCGGTCCCGAAACTGACCGGGCTGCCGGACTGGCTGTAGCCGCTATTCCGTCGTGCTGCGCTGACGGTCGGAGCCGGGCGAGAACAGGCCCTGCTGGTGGACCAGGCTCTCCAGGACTTCGTCGACCATGGCGAAATGGTTCTCGTGATCCTGATATTGCCGCTTGATGTCGACCAGATAGGTGGTCGCCGCCTGGAGGCGCTGCGCCAGGATCCTGGCGACGCCGAAGGCGATCTCGGGATGCGATTGGATGATGTCGCGGGATCCCTCGAACACATAGGCCCGCGTCGGCGTCAGGGTTCGCGCGGTGGCGGAGTGCGGCGCGTCGAGGAGGGCCGACATCTCCCCGAATACCGAGCCCGGTTCGCTGGATACGACGATCGTGGTTTCGCCCCGCGCCACCTCGATCACGCCTTCGATCAGCACGTAGAGGAGCCCCGACATCGCTCCTTCTTCCAACAGCACCGAGCCCGCCGCAAACTGCCGTTCCGTGGCGCCAATATCCGCGCAGGTCTGCAGGATCGATTTCAAGGCCGGCTCCCGATCTGTCCTGAAAAGAGCAGGCGATATCCTAAGCAGAGTTTCGCGGCTTGGCCAACGCGGCGCGGCCTCCGTGTCCGAGCGGCGGCCGCGACAGCGCGAGGCCCTCAGGGCGTCAGCTCGATCGCCTTCAGCTCCTTGCGCGCCGTGCCGAACGTGCCGAGTTGGTAGACCGACGCGCCGGTCGGCTGGAACGTGAAGGCCTCGAACGGCTCGGCCAGCATCTTCTTCAAATAGCTTTCCTTAGCCACGCCGATCGTCACATGCGGGTTGAAATGCTCGCCCGCCGCGTCGGTGACGAAGTCGTCGACATAGCGGATCAGCGATTCCTGGATGTCGCGTCCTCCCCTCCGGCTGAAGAACGCCGCCGGGGTTCCCGTCTTCACCGTGTAGGGCTGGATGGCGGCGATCAGTTCATCCTGCAGGCGGCGCAGGTCGTCGGTGGGCTCGACGACAATCCCCGCGAGGCCCATGGGCGGCGAGGGGATGTAGTAGTATTTGAACGCCTTCAGCGTCCACGCCGTCGGCTTTTCCTTGGCGAGGACCGTCCCCGCCGCCGCATAGACCTTGTCGAGGTCGTCGGTGCGGACGAACTGCTGCAGCAGCGTCACATGCGGGTGGTGTGTCGCGTCGAGCGCGAACCCCTTCGGGAAGGATTTGAGCAACCGCGCATTGGCGTCCCTGGCGTGCTGGATCATGGTGGCGTCGGGTTCGAGCGCGATGTCGATCGCCGTCACGGAGCCGGATTTCGCCAGCGCTGCGGGCGGCGAACCTACAGCAAGGGCCAGCCCAAGACAGAGCGCCATGCCGGTCGCCAGCACGACCGCCATGCGCCGGTGCCGGCGCTGGGGTGGGGGAAGGACCTCCGGGACAGCCTGCTCCATCGCTTTTCTCCCCTGAATCCCCGCCGGTTCGCCGGGGAGGTTGGTCATCGCGTGTGCAGAAAGAGGTGCGCCGCCCGCCGCCTTCAAGGCCCCTCACGCAAACGTGGAAGGCGAAGGATCGCGCAACCGGTCCGGTACGAGAGAGGCAAACCCCTCACCCAACCCTCTCCCGCAAGCGGGCGAGGGCTTTTCCGCCTGCGGGCTTCATCGGCGCCGCGCATCTCCGCCACCTCCGTCCGGACGCCTCTCCCGCTTGCGGGAGAGGGCTGGGGTGAGGGGCTTGCTGGCTACTCCACCGCCACCACTTCCGGCTGCGGCGCCTTCGCCTTGACCGCGATGTCCGTCACGGCGGCGTTGTCGACCTTGCCGGAGCCGAGCAGCGGCAGCTTTTCCACGAACAGCAGCGTGCGGGGCAGCATGATCTCCGACAGGCCGCGGCCACGGACGAAGCGCTGGAACTCGGCGAGATCGGCGTCCGGCCGTTCCGTCACCAGCACGATCTCCTCGCCCTTGCGCTCATGCGGCATGGCGGCGGCCGCCGTGGCGTGGTGCGGCCAGAACTCGCCGGCGAGCGTCTCGATCGCCGCCAGCGACACCATCTCGCCGCCGACTTTTGCAAAACGCTTGGCCCGGCCGGAGATGGTGATGAAGCCGTCGTCGAGCGTGACGATGTCGCCGGTGTCGTACCAGCCGTCGACCGGCGGCTCCAGCACGCCGGGCGCCTCGGCGCGGTAGTAGCCGCGCATGACATTGGCGCCGCGCACCAGCAGCTTGCCGCCTTCCTCGATGCCGGCGACCTTCTCCAGCCGGGTCTCTATGCCCGGCAGCGCCCGGCCGACCGAGCCCGGGCGGTTGGCCATCGGCGTGTTGATCGAGATCACCGGCGCTGTCTCGGTCGTGCCATAGCCTTCGAGCAGCCGGATGCCGAACTTCTCCGACCAGACGCGGCGCGTCTCCGGCTTCACCCGCTCGGCCCCGGCAAACACGTAGCGGATCGAATAGAAGTCGTAGGGGTGCGCCATCCGGGCATAGCCGGCGAGGAAGGTGTCGGTGCCGAACATGATGGTGGCGTTCACGTCATAGGCCATCTCCGGCACGATCCGGTAGTGCAGCGGCGAGGGGTAGAGCATCTGCCGGACGCCGGAGAAGAGCGGCAGCAGGCAGCCCGCCGTCAGCCCGAAGGCGTGGAACAGCGGCAGCGCGTTCAGGACGATGTCCTCGCCGGAGAAGTCGATGACGCTGGCGATCTGCTGCCGGTTCGCCTGGATGGCGTGGTGGCTGAGCGAGACGCCCTTCGGCGTGCCCTCGGAGCCGGAGGTGAACAGCACCACGGCTTCGGCTTCTGGGTCGGTCGGGCGCTGGAAGGCGGTGCGGGAGACGAAGCGCGGCGCGATGCCCCCGGCAAACGCGAACAGCTTGCGGGCGAGGCCGATCTCGCCGCGCAGGTCCTCGAGATAGACCAGGCGGGCATTCTGGCCGAGCACGTCGGCGAGCGGCTGCAGGCGTCCCTTCTCGATGAACTGCCGCGAGGTCAGCACCAGCTTGACCTCGGCCGCCTTGCGGGCCGCGTCGACGGCGGCCGGGCCGGCCGAGAAGTTGAGCATGGCCGGGATGCGGCCGGTCACCTGCAGAGCGAAGAAGGTGACGACGGCGGCGAGCGTGTTGGGCAGCAGCACGCCGACCCGCTCGCCCGGCGCCGAAAGCCTGGCGAACGACTTGCCGAGCGCGAAGGCGCCGCGGAGGATCTGCGTGTAGCCGATCGGCGCGCGGGTGACGTCCTCCAGGATCGGCCGCTTGCCGTTGATGTGGCGGGCGCGCAGCAGCGTGGCGAACAGCGTCTCGGCGGCCGGGCTGGTCGCATAGACCATCTCGGTCATGATCGCCTGCAGGTGATGGCCGGCCTCGTGCCGCCGCTTGCGGCCGACCAGGCCCGGCGTCAGCTCGATCCGCCGCGACGGCAGAACCGTCATCTGGATGTCCGGGAACAGGCGACGCCGCACCTTGCCCTTGAGGCGGGAGAAGATCGTGTATTGCGCGCCGTCGATGCGGACGGGGATGATCGGCACGTCGGCGAGCGCGGCGATCATCGCCGGGCCGTCATAGACCTTCATCAGCGCGCCGGTGACGGTGATGCGTCCCTCCGGGAAGATCACCAGCCGGCGGCCTTCCTTCACCAGCTTGACCATCCTTCGGACGGTGAACGGGCTGGTCGGGTCGACGGGGACGAGGTCGAAGAACAGGAAGGCGGGCTGCACCCACCAGCGTTCGGCGATGTACTTGTTGATGGCGAAGACGGGCTTGCCCGGCAGCAGGCAGCCGATCAGCACGGCGTCGATGAAGGAGGTGTGGTTGACCACGACGACGGCCGCATCCTCGCCGTCGCCATAGTTCTCCAGACCCTTCACGCGGGCTCGGAACAGGATCTGCAAGATGCGGTGGCCGATCGCCTTGACCAGTTCGTCGGGGACGAATTTCAGGCAGACGATGGCGGCGATGATGTTGGCGAGGCCGAGCCAGAACAGGAGCTGCAGCGTCGTGACGCCGGCGGCGAGAAGGGCGGCGGCGACCACCGTGCCGAGCACCATGATGGCCGCGTTCATGATGTTGTTGCCGGCGATGGCGGCGGAGCGCTCGTGCTCCTCGGCGCGCGATTGCAGCAGCGCATAGAGCGGCACGGTGAAGAGCCCGCCGCCAAAGGCGACACCGACGAGGTCGACCAGCACGCGGATGCCGGCGGCCGAGGTGATGAAAGCGCCGAAATCGAGCGCGCCGCCGGCGCCGACCATGCCGAGCGCGCTGGCCGAATGCGACAGGTCGACCATGAAGCCGGCCATCACCAGCGCGCCGATCGGCGTGTGACGGGCCGAAATCCGGCCGGCGAGCAGCTTGGCCGTCGCGGCCGAGCCGAGGCCGATGCCGACGACGAAGGCGGCGACGAGCAGGTTGGCGACGATCTCGTCGACCTTCAGCGTCGATTTCGCGAAGTCGGGGAAAACCGACATCACGATCAGACCGATCATCCAGAACCAGGAGATGCCGGAGACGGCGAGGAACAGCGAGCGCTTGCGGCGGATGGCGGCGAAGGCGTCGCGGCTGGAGCCGACGAGCGAGAAGCGGAACGTGCCGGCATTCGGCGCCGGCGGCGCGGAGGGCACGAAGAAGGCGGCGACCGCGCCGACCAGCGCGACGGAGACGAGGCCGACGATCGCCACCCATTTGCCGCCGAGGCCGACGCTGAGGCCGCCGAAAAGGGTGCCGAGCAGGATGGCGACGAAGGTCGAGCCCTCGAACAGCGCGTTGGCGGCGACCAGACGGTCGCGGCCGACGAATTGCGGCAGGATCGAGTATTTGGCCGGCCCGAAGATGGTCGACTGCACGGCGTAGAGGAACATGCCGAGCAGGGCGAGCGGGGCGGAGTGGATCATGATGGCGATCGAGGAGAGGATCGCGAGGCCGACCTCGGCCACCCGCGTCCAGCGCACGACGAGCATCTTGTCGACGGTATCGGAAAGCCGGCCCGACACGCCCGAGAACAGGAAGAAGGGCAACATGAACACCGCCCCGCCCAGCGTTACCGCCACCTGCGGCGACAGGCCGAACAGCTCCGCGCCGCCATAGGCGACCATGAAGCCGAAGGCGCTCTTCAGGGCGTTGTCGGCGAAGGCGCCGAACCATTGCACGATGAAGAGGGGCAGGAAGCCCGGTGTTTTCAGGAGCGGCGGCGAGCCGGCCCGGGAGTGGGCGGGCGACGATGCCTCGGGCGAGGATGTCTTTGCGGAAGCGTCCATGGCGTCAAACCTCGGCCTGTTCGCGGCGACTCGCAAGTCGCATGAATTGAACGACGTTCAATTTCATAACAGCGTTTTGAACGATGTTCAATATGTGCTACGGAACGGGCCGGCGAGAGCATGCGCCGGGTAAGAGCCTGTCAGGAGGCGAGATGGCACGTCGCAGCGACCATGCCCCCGAAGAGCTGAAGCATCTGGCGCTGGAGGCGGCGCGCGCGATCGTGGTGGAGGAGGGCCTGCGCGGCCTGACGGTGCGCCGGGTTGCCGAGCGGATCGGCTATGCGCCGGGCACGATCTACAATCTGTTCGCCAATCTCGACGACCTCATCGTCCAGGTCAACGCGGCGACGCTCGACGCTCTCGCGCTGGTTTTGGTCGAGGCGGCAAGGGCGGAACCGGCGCTGCGACCCGAACGGCTGGTGGACGCCTATTTCGATTTCGTCGAGAGCCGACCGCGCCTTTGGAGCCTGCTGTTCGAGCATCGCCTGCCGGAGGGCGAGGACCTGCCGGACTGGTATCGGCCGAAGCTCGCGGCCCTGATCTCGCTCGTCGCCGAGGCGCTCGGTCCGTTGATGCCGGACACCTCCGCCGCGGCGCGGCAGGCGGCGACTGTCACCATGTGGGCCGGCCTGCACGGTATCTCGACGCTCGCCGTCTCCAGCAAGCTGGCGCTGGTCGCCGAGACCGAGCCGCGCGCGCTCGGCCACCTGCTGGTGCGGCGGATGCTGGGCGGCCCGGCGGCTGATGCGACCGGCTAGGCGGAGGTCGACAGGAGAGACTTCTGGACCCTCCTTCGAGGCTTCGCTGCGCCGGGCCCCGAAGGAGGGTCCAGCCCGCTCTCCGAGCCTCCAAACCTCAGCCCGCCATCGCCTCGTGGATGATGCCCAGCGCCTTGTCGAAGGCCGGCGCGATGCGGCGCGGCTCGGTGCCGGCATCGAGGCGGAAGGTCGGCGTCGAGCCGACGAGCTTCGACAGCATCCGGAACAACTCCTGCTGCGCGCGTGGCACGCCGCCGCCGAGCAGGCCGATATTGTCACTGAGGATCACGGTGAGCGCGTCGGCCTTGGAGAGGCGCTTCAGGCTCGCTTCGCCTTCCGAGCGCGGACCCACGACCACGACTGCGCCGATCCGGTATCCCTTCGAGGCATCCGGCAGCGGCAGCAATTCGGCGAGCGCCGCGCGCGTCAGCGGCGCCTCGTCCTCCTCGCCGCCGAAGGCGCCGAGATGCGGCGCGATTTCGGGGAACATCGCCGCCGTCCGCCGCTGCACCTTCAGCGTGCGCGGCATGCCCCAGCCGAACAGTTCCGCGCCTTCCTGGCGCAGGATGACAACGTCATCGCCCATATGGCCGTAGCCGCCGAGCGCCAGCGCGAGTGAGGTCGTGGTCTTGCCGAAGCCGCTCGGGGCGAACAGCAGCATGAGTTCGTCGCGCCCGGGAAGCATCAGCGACGCGGAATGGATCGTCATCAGGCCGTGCCCGCGCAGCGCCATGTCGAGAAGCACCGCGCCCGCCATCGAGCGGAACGGCTGCTCGGCCGAAGCCGTGACCTGAACCTCGGTCTGTGCGCGGCCGATTTCCTCTGTGATCGAGAGCTTGCCGGGAACGCGGAACTGCTGGCGGTCGCCATTGGCGCTGATCTCGGCATAGAGGCCGTCGATCAGCGTGCCGGACCAGATCAGCTCGCCCTCGGTGGCGATGTCGTCGCCGGCGGCTTCGCGGACCAGGATTTCGTGCGCGACCGGGCCTTCCGCCTGCTCGAAGCCGGCAAGCTGCGGGAAGATCGGCGCGCCCAGTCCCTCGCGCTCGGCGATCACGTTGAAGGCGAGGCCGGGGATGACGAAACGGGTCTTGTGCATCAGGCGGATCCGGCGCGGTTCTTTTCGATGAAAACCGTCACCATGGATGGTTCCGGCGGATTGAGAAGGGGCTTGTCGTCGACGACGACCCAGCAATGGGCGGCGAGCCTGGCGCTGCCGATGCTCTTGCGGTCGACGCCGAAATGCATGGCGGCCGGGATCCCCGCGAGCGTCAGGAAGCGATAGGCGAGAATGCCCTCGCGCAGGCACCGGCGGTCGCGCATCACCCAGGGGCGCCGTGCCGCGCGCTTGGCGCGGTGGGCTATATAGGCGGGTGCGAGGCCGCG
Organism: Kaistia nematophila; assembly: GCF_026343855.1. Lineage (NCBI taxonomy): Bacteria > Pseudomonadati > Pseudomonadota > Alphaproteobacteria > Hyphomicrobiales > Kaistiaceae > Kaistia > Kaistia nematophila. The sequence goes on from NZ_JAPKNK010000008.1 coordinate 18,022, forward strand.
GTAGCGTCGATCGGCGCCGGCATCGGCGATCTTCATGATGTCGGCGAAATCACGGGACTTTCGGCAGCGGAGCGGCAGGGTGCGGGCCCACAACCACATCTCGGCCCGGAACATCGCCCGGCGAAGGACGCTGCCGGATGTCACTTGTCAACGCGAACGATCAGGCCTTCGGAGGCCAGATGGTTGGCGAGATCCGACATGTCGTCGCGCAGCATGTCGGCGTCGACGTCGAACACGGTTTCCAGCTCCGTCAGGATGCCGGCGAAATTGCGGGTTCCGTCGACGGTCGACAGGAAAGCGGCCGTGGTGTCGTTGCAGGTGAAGAGCTGGCCCGACACGGTGTCGAGCAGAACGCCGCCTTCGCCGTCGCCGAGCGGCTGAAAGCTCGTGTTTTCATGAAGCGCCCAAACGGCGCTCGGCTCAATTCTGGACACGGGAAGTCTCTCTCTTGGCTGGTGCGAAACGTGGGATAGCCGAACCAGGTGTGCTTGACCAGAGGTGCGGCTTGCGGTTGGCTAACCGAACGGCGGCTTCGTCCGATCGATTCAAAGATAGTCAGCAGGGAATATGGAATGAAGAAGACGTATGAGAAGCCCGAATTGCTGAAGCGCGAACGCGTGGCGATGATCGTCGCAGCCACGTCCGGCAATGCGCCGCCTCCGTAGGCGGATCCCGTTTCGGCTGAGCCGTGCGTCGCTCGACGCTGGTTGGCCGTCCTGAATATGCAGGGGATGATGGGCGGTGCGGAGGCATCGCCCTTTGTTCATCCGGGCGGCGGTGTCCGTCCGTCTTGTCTGCCGATGCAATGAGGATTGTATGTCCGCTGTCGATTCCGCTGAGACCGCGCCGCCGTCGGGCGGGACGCCGCGTCGTCTGTCGCGCGCCGATGGCCGCCTGCTGATCGAACTCGCGGACCCGGAATCGACCCTCGCCCCGATGACGCTCACCCGCGAACGGGCCGGCCTGCTACTGTCGCAGGCCGAGCGGCATGGTGTGCTTCCCGCGGTTTTGCGCAAGCTTCGGCCGATGCTTTCCAGCACCGAGCTTCGCCCCGTGCGCGACGATTTCGCCGGCCGCTTCGCCAGCGGCGTCGCGTTCAACATGCAGTTGCGCGCCGAGGCGAAGCGGCTGTCGACGGCGCTCCGCGCGGCAGGCCAGCCGGCGCTGCTGATCAAGGGGCATGATTTCGCCGACAACATCTATCCGGACCCGGTGCTGCGGCCGACCAGCGACATCGACCTGATCATCCCGGTCGAGAGCCTCGATGCGGTCGAGGCCGTGGTGGCGGCCTCCGGGTTTGAACTGTGGCCGGACCAGCGCGACGACGAGCAGATGGAGCGCAAGTGGTTCCATGCGGTCCACAAGCGGCTGATGCTGGAGATCCAGGGCAACCTGGTCCACGCGCCCGGCCTTCGCTCGAAGCTTTCGCTCGGCTTTGCCGAGCTCTGCCCGCATGGCGATCCGGCCGAGGCCGCGCGTTCCTCGACGCGGCTCGCGATCGCCGGCGTCCACGCTGCGAGCTCGCATCATTTCGAGTTGCTGCGGCTGGTCATCGACGTGCTGCAGGCGGCGCGCCGGCTGGAGGGCGCGGCGGAGGAACAGGCGCTCGAAGATCTCGTCCGCCGTTCCGGCACGCGCCTGGCGCTGGTCGCCGCGCTCGACCTCGCGGCCGGGCTCTATGACGACCGGCGCTGCCGGGAGCTCGCGGGCGGACTGGCTCCGGTGCGCTTCCGCTCGATGTCCAGGCTGCTGATCAGCGGCGACATGGTGATGGCGATGGAGACCGGCGAGCGGGCGCTGCAATCGTGGCGGCGGTCGCTGTTCCGCGAATTGCTGAAGCGCGGTGAGGGGCGGGCTTCACTTCCCTCGTCATGAGGCGAATTGAATGCTATCCGTTACACAACGCATCAGGGTAGTACGCAGATCACGACGGAGGGCAGGGTGCAGGTCGGCGAGATTGTTTCCTGGCTCGGTCGGACGAGCTTCTTCAACGGCCTCGAAAAGGAAGATCTGACGCGTCTGGCGCAGATCGCCCGCGTCACGACCTATCCCGCCGATACGGTGCTGTTTTCCCAGGGCGACGAATCGGACGGGCTCTATTCTGTCGTCGACGGCATCGTGCGCATCTTTCTGACGGCGGACGACAGCCGCGAACTGACGATCCAGCTGTTCGAGGAAGGCGAGGTGATCGGCGAGATCGCGCTGATCGACGGCCTGCCGCGCAGCGCCGGCGCGGCCACGCTGACGGAGACGAAGCTGATCTTCGTGCCGCGCCAGCCCTTCCTGAACCTGCTCGACACTTCCAGCCAGCTGCAGCGCCAGATCATCCTGAGCCTCTGCGAGCGGCTCCGCCAGACCAACGAGCAGGTGAACCGCGCCGTGTTCACCGACCTGCGCCACCGCCTGCTGGTGCTCCTGCGCCAGCTCGCTCTCATCCATGGCCGCATCGAGCGCGATGTCGCCGTGGTCGAGCTGGACCTGACCCAGGGCACGCTGGCGCAGATGCTGGGCGCGAGCCGCGAGGCCGTGAACAAGCAGATTCGCGCCCTGATCAAGGAAGGCCGCCTCTCGGTCGACGGCCATCGCATCATCGTGCATCGCTCGATGCGCGATGCCTGAGCGGCGCCCGCGCCAAGGGCTCCCGGCCGAATGACTGAAAAATAGGCTGTCGTCTTGCCGAAACGGACTATGGCATAAGGTGCCGCAGCAATGCGGTTCCGTTTTGCGCCCTTATGGTTGAATCCGGCGGGGCAATTCGATCCGGCATTGTTGTTGCATGGAATTCTGCCTGGCCCGAGCGTTCGCCGGGGGCCGGGTGCAAGGCAGGACGCGGCGAGCCACGACGAGGCCTATCGATGCAAGACGCTACCATGTCGATATCGACCGAGGATGCCGAGGCGGTGGAGCCGGCGCGGAGTCCCGCCGCCACGCCGACGGAGGCCCAGATCGCCGCCGCGCGCGACGCCATCAACGCCAAGCTCACCTATGCCGTCGGCAAGAACGCCGTCACCGCCAGCGACCGCGACTGGTTCGTCGCGACGGCGCTCGCCGTGCGCGACCGCATGGTCGATCCCTGGATCGCCTCCTCCAAGGCGACCTATGCCGAGGGCCGCAAGCGGGTCTACTACCTGTCGCTCGAATTCCTGATCGGCCGGCTGCTGTTCGACGCGATGAACAATCTCGGCCTGACCGAGGCGTTCCGCGCCGCGCTCGGCGATCTCGGCGTCGACATGGAGCGGCTGCGCACCGTCGAGCCGGACGCGGCGCTTGGCAATGGCGGCCTCGGCCGTCTCGCCGCCTGCTTCATGGATTCGATGGCCTCGCTGTCGATCCCGGCCTATGGCTATGGCATCCGTTATGACCACGGCCTGTTCCGCCAGGTGGTGAAGGGCGGCTGGCAGCAGGAATATCCCGAGACCTGGCTCTCCTTCGGCAATCCCTGGCAGTTCGAGCGTCCCGAGGTCGTCTACGACATCCAGTTCGGCGGCTCGGTCGAGGCGATCATGACGCCCTCCGGCGTCGCGCGCTATGTCTGGCACGCGGCCGAGACGATCGAGGCGGTGCCCTATGACACGCCGATCCCCGGCTGGCGCGGCCGCCACGTCAACACGCTGCGCCTCTGGTCGGCGCGCGCCGTCGACCCGCTCCGCCTCGACGCCTTCAACTCCGGCGATCACATCGGCGCGCTGGTCGAGCAGGTGCGGGCCGAGACGATCTCCAAGATTCTCTATCCGAGCGACGAGAGCGCGGCCGGGCAGGAGCTGCGCCTCCGGCAGGAATATTTCTTCGTCTCCGCCTCGCTGCAGGACCTGATCCATCGCCATACCCGCACCTATGGCGACATCCGCTCGCTGCCGGACAAGGTGGCGATCCAGCTGAACGATACCCACCCGGCGATCTCCGTCGCCGAGTTGATGCGCATCCTCGTCGACCTGCGCGAGATTCCGTGGGACGAGGCCTGGGACATCACCGTCCGCACGCTCGGCTACACCAACCACACGCTGCTGCCCGAGGCGCTGGAAACCTGGCCGGTGCCGCTCCTGGAGCGGCTGCTGCCGCGCCAGATGCAGATCATCTACCTCGTCAACGCGATCCATCTCGAGAAGGCGAAGAAGCTCCCCGAATCGAACGACCGCTTCCTCTCCTCCGTCTCGCTGATCGACGAGAACAATGGCCGGCGCGTGCGCATGGGCCATCTCGCCTTCATCGGCTCGCATTCGATCAACGGCGTTTCGGCGCTGCATTCCGACCTGGTCAAGAAGACGATCTTCCACGACCTCGACCTCGTCTACCCGGGACGCGTCAACAACAAGACCAACGGCATTACCTTCCGGCGCTGGCTGCACGAGGCCAACCCGGGCCTGACGCGCATCCTCGTCGACACCTGCGGCCCGGAGATCCTCGACGATGCCACTGTGCTGGACCGGCTCGAGCCGCGTGTCGGCGACACGGCGCTGCACGACGCTTTCGGCGCCGTCCGCCGCAACAACAAGGTGGCGCTCGCCAAGCTGATCCGCGACCGGCTCGACATCCGCGTCAATCCGAACGCGCTGTTCGACGTGCAGATCAAGCGCATCCACGAATACAAGCGCCAGCTGCTCAACATCCTGGAGACGATCGCGCTCTACCAGGCTATGCGCGCCCAGCCTCACAAGGAATGGGTGCCGCGGGTAAAGATCTTCGCGGGCAAGGCGGCGGCGAGCTACCACCAGGCCAAGCTGATCATCAAGCTCGCCAATGACGTGGCGCAGGTGGTGAACAGCGACCCGACCGTGCGCGACCTGCTCAAGGTCGTGTTCCTGCCGAACTACAATGTCAGCCTCGCCGAGATGATCATCCCGGCCGCCGACCTGTCCGAGCAGATCTCGACGGCGGGCATGGAGGCGTCCGGCACCGGCAACATGAAGCTGGCGCTGAATGGCGCGCTCACCATCGGCACCCTCGACGGCGCCAATGTCGAGATCCACGAGCGCGTCGGCGACGACAACATCTTCATCTTCGGCCTGACCACCGAGGAGGTCGCGGCCCGCCGCGCCGCCGGCATCGACGCCGGCGACACGATCGCGAAGTCCCGCATGCTGGCGGACGTGCTGGAGGCGATCGAGAGCGGCATCTTCTCGCCCGGCGAGCCCGGCCGCTTCGCCGCGCTGACAACGGCATTGCGCCATCACGACTACTTCCTGGTGACCGCCGACTTCGATTCCTACTATGCCGCGCAACGAGACGTTGACGCGCTGTGGCTCGACAGAGCAGCATGGTGGAAGGCGAGCCTGCTGAATACGGCTCGGGTCGGCTGGTTCTCCTCGGACCGCACCATCGCGGAATACGCCAAGGAGATCTGGAACGTACCCGTCCGGCCGGCAGGCTAGGGCATACGGAGACGCGATGTCGGTTTGGCGTGCGAGTGGTGCAGATGTCGAAGCCCTGATTGCCGCGCGCCATGGTGATCCCTTTGCCCTTCTCGGGCCGCACGAGACGGATGACGGCCTCGTCATCCGCGCCTTCGTGCCCCATGCCGAGACGCTTGCCGTCGAGGATCTCGACGGCAGGCGGGTCGCGCCGCTGGAGCGGCGGCCCGGGACGGACTTCTTCGAGGGACTGATTCCCGGCCGGTCCGAACGCTTCGGCTATCGCCTCCGCGCCGAGAATGCCGGCGGCGGCTGGACCTTCTACGATCCCTACAGTTTCGCCGGCGTGCTCGGCGCCACCGACGACTATCTGCTCGTCGAGGGCACCCACCGACAGCTCTACGCCAAGCTCGGCGCCCATCTGCTGCATCATCAGGGCGTTGACGGCGTGCATTTCGCCGTCTGGGCGCCCGACGCGCAGCGCGTTTCCGTCGTCGGTAACTTCAATGGCTGGGACGGCCGCCGCCACCAGATGCGCAAGCGCGTCGACAGCGGGCTGTGGGAGCTGTTCGCGCCCGGCTTCGGCGAGGGCGAGATCTACAAATACGAGATCGTCGGCGCCGACGGCATCGTGCAGCCGCTCAAGGCCGATCCGGTCGGCTTCGCCGGCGAATTGCGGCCCTCGACCGCCTCGATCGTGGCGCGGACCGACAATTTCAGCTGGCGCGACGATGATTATCTGCGCCAGCGCGAAGAGGGGCAGGCGCGCCGGAAGCCGATGGCCATCTACGAGGTCCATCTCGGCTCCTGGCAGCGCGGCGACGGCAATGCCTTCCTCACCTATGACGAACTTGCCGACCGGCTGATCCCCTATGCGGTCGAGATGGGCTTCACCCATCTCGAACTGCTGCCGGTCAGCGAGCATCCGCTCGACGACAGCTGGGGCTATCAGCCGATCGGACTGTTCGCGCCGACACGCCGCCATGGCGATCCCGCCGGCTTCGCCCGCTTCGTCGATCGCGCCCATCAGGCGGGCCTCGCCATCATCCTCGACTGGGTGCCGGCGCATTTCCCGACCGACCGGCACGGCCTCGCCCATTTCGACGGCAAGCCGCTCTACGAGCATGCCGATCCGCGCCGCGGCTTCCATCCTGACTGGAACACGGCGATCTATGATTTCGGCCGCGCCGAGGTCGCCAACTTCCTCGCCGCCAGCGCGCTCTACTGGCTTGATCGCTTCCATGTCGACGGCCTGCGCGTCGATGCCGTGGCGTCGATGCTCTATCTCGATTATTCGCGTAAGGCGGGCGAGTGGCTGCCCAACCCGGATGGCACCAACGACAACAAGGATGCCGTCGCCTTCCTGCGCCGCGTCAACCAGCTCTGCTATGGCGAGCATCCCGGCACGGTGACGATCGCGGAGGAATCGACCGCCTGGCCCGGCGTGTCGCGTCCGGCGCATGAAAACGGCCTCGGCTTCGGCTTCAAGTGGAACATGGGCTGGATGCACGACACGCTCGACTACATGTCGCTCGAGCCGATCCATCGCCGCTACCACCACGACAAGCTGACCTTCGGCCTGCTCTATGCCTTCTCGGAGAATTTCGTCCTGCCGCTCAGCCATGACGAGGTCGTGCATGGCAAGCGCTCGATCCTCGGTCGCATGCCGGGCGATCGCTGGCAGCAATTCGCCAATCTGCGCGCCTATTACGGCTTCATGTGGGGGCACCCCGGCAAGAAGCTGCTGTTCATGGGCCAGGAGTTCGGCCAGCAGAACGAATGGAACTTCAACCAGAGCCTCGACTGGCATCTGCTGGCAGAGCCGGCCCATGCCGGCCTGCGCGACTTCGTGCGCGACCTGAACCATGCCTACCGCCAGCATCCGGCCCTCCATGCGCGCGATTGCGAGGGCGAGGGATTCCGCTGGGTGGTCGCCGACGACAAGGAACAGTCGGTCTTCGCCTTCCTGCGCTTCGGCGCGCCGGGCGACAGGCCGGTTCTCGTCGTCTCCAACTTCACGCCGGTCGTGCGCGATTTCTACCGCGTCGGCGTGCCCGAAGCCGGGCGCTGGCGCGAGATCCTGAATTCGGACGCCGAGATCTATGGCGGCTCCGGCAAGGGCAATCTGGGCGCCGTCGAGGCCGTCCCGGTGCCGGCGCATGGTTTTCCGGCTTCGGCCACAATGGTCCTTCCCCCGCTCTCGACCGTCTTCTTCGAGTTCGATCCATAGGCCGGCTGCGGCGCGGGGGCTTGGTTTGACAAAAACACTGCAGGGCAACGAGCGTTTTGGAGGGACAAAGGATGGAACGGCCGCAGACCAACGCGCCTCTTGCGCGTAATGCCATGGCCTTCGTGCTGGCGGGTGGACGCGGCAGCCGCCTGATGGAATTGACGGATCGGCGCGCCAAGCCGGCTGTCTATTTCGGCGGCAAGTCGCGCATCATCGATTTCGCGCTTTCCAATGCCGTGAATTCCGGCATCCGCAAGATCGGCGTCGCCACGCAATACAAGGCGCACAGCCTGATCCGCCACCTGAACCGTGGCTGGAACTTCTTCCGCCCGGAGCGCAACGAGATCTTCGACGTCTTCCCGGCCAGCCAGCGCGTTTCCGAGGACGCCTGGTATCGCGGCACGGCCGACGCCGTCTACCAGAACCTCGACATCCTGAAGGACTATGACGCCAAGTATTTCGTCATCCTCGCCGGCGACCATATTTACAAGATGGACTATGAGTTGATGCTGCAGCAGCACGTCGACTCCGGCGCCGATGTGACGATCGGCTGCCTCGAAGTGCCGCGCATGGAGGCGACCGGCTTCGGCGTCATGCATGTCGACGAGACGGACCGCATCCTGCAGTTCGTCGAGAAGCCGAAGGATCCGCCCGCCATGCCCGGCAAGCCGGACAAGGCGCTGGCCTCGATGGGCATCTATGTTTTCGACACCAAGTTCCTGATCGAGGAACTGGAGCGCGACGCCAACGATCCGAATTCCAGCCGCGACTTTGGCAAGGACATCATTCCGAACATCGTCAAGAACGGCAAGGCGGTCGCGCATCACTTCGAGAATTCCTGCGTGCGCTCGACCCAGGAATCGGTCAGCTACTGGCGCGATGTCGGGACGGTGGACGCCTACTGGGAAGCGAATATCGACCTGACCAGCATCGTGCCGGATCTCGACCTGTTCGATCGCAACTGGCCGATCTGGACCTATAGCGAGGTCACGCCGCCGGCGAAGTTCGTCCACAACGAGGATCACCGGCGCGGCTATGCGCTGTCCTCGCTGGTATCCGGCGGCTGCATCGTTTCCGGCGCTTCGCTGGAGCGTGCGCTGCTCTTCACCGGCGTGCGCTGCAATTCCTATTCGCATATCGAGAACGGCGTGATCCTCCCCTATGTCGACGTCGGCCGCTCGGCGCGCCTCTCCAACGTGGTGGTGGATGCGCGTGTGCAAATCCCGGAAGGGCTGGTGGTGGGCGAGGATCCCGAGCTCGACGCCAAGCGCTTCATGCGAACCGCGAACGGCATCTGCCTGATCACCCAGCCGATGATCGACGCGCTGGAGGAATAGTCCGCAAGACCCTCACCCAACCCTCTCCCGCAAGCGGGCGAGGGCTTTCTGCCGGCTTCCTTGCCCACGATCGCGCGCAGGCGGAGGGACTCCCTCTCCCGCCTGCGGGAGAGGGCGGGGTGAGGGGCTTCCTTGTCAAAAGGCCTGTAGTTGATGACCCTGAAGATCCTCGCCGTCGTCTCCGAGATCTACCCGCTGGTGAAGACCGGCGGCCTGGCCGACGTTGCCGGCGCGCTGCCGGGCGCGCTGGCGCCGGAGGATGTGGCGGTGACGACGCTGGTTCCGGGCTACCCGGCCGTGCTGGCGGCTCTGAAGAAGCCGGAGGTCGTGCACACCTTCGCCGGCCTGTTCGGCCGCGACGCCCGGCTTCTGAAGGCGCATGCGGCGGGGCTCGACCTTCTGGTGCTCGACGCGCCGCATCTCTTCGACCGGCCGGGCAATCCCTATGTCGATGCCGGTGGCAAGGACTGGCTCGACAATCCGCTTCGCTTCGCCGCGCTTTCGCGCGCGGCGGCCGAGATCGGGCAGGGGCTGGTGCCGAAGCTGAAGCCGGACGTCATCCACGCGCATGACTGGCAGACGGGCCTGACCGCCGCCTATCTGCGCTATTCCGACCGTCCGGCCGTGCCGACGGTGATGACCGTCCACAACCTCGCCTTCCAGGGCCAGTATGGCCGGGACCTGCTGCCGGCCCTCGGTTTGCCGGCCCACGCCTATGCCATCGACGGCGTCGAATATTACGGCACCATCGGATTCCTGAAGGCAGGCCTGCAGCTTTCCGACCGCATCACCACCGTGTCGCCGACCTATGCGTCCGAGATCCGCACTCCGGAGGGCGGCATGGGGCTCGACGGCCTGCTGCGCAGCCGCGGCAACGCGGTTTCCGGCATCCTGAACGGCATCGACACCGGGGTCTGGAACCCGGCCGACGATCCGAGGATCGCCGCCCCCTTCGATCTGGCGCGCCTTGCCGGCCGCGCCGCCAACAAGAAGGCTCTGCAGCAGAAGCTCGGGCTCGACGTCGATCCGAATGCGCTGATCTTCGGCGTCGTCAGCCGGTTGAGCTGGCAGAAGGGGCTAGACCTCCTGCTGGAACGGCTGCCGGCGCTGCTCGGCGCCGGCGGGCAGCTGGCGCTGCTCGGCTCGGGCGAACCGGGGCTCGCGAACGGCTTTGCCGCCGCCACCACGCTGCATCGCGGCCGCGTCGGCATGCTGAACGGCTATGACGAGGAGCTGGCGCATCTGATCCAGGCTGGCTCGGACGTGATCCTGGTGCCGTCTCGCTTCGAACCCTGTGGGCTGACGCAGCTCTGTGCGCTGCGCTATGGCGCGCTGCCTCTGGTGTCTCGCGTCGGCGGTCTGGCGGATACTGTGATCGACGCCAACGAGGTAGCGCTCGCCGCCGGCGTCGGCACCGGCATCCAGTTCAACCCCGTCTCCGGCGACGCGCTGGAAGGCGCGATCCTGCGCACCGCCGCGCTCTGGCGCGACCGTCCGAGCTGGAAGAAGCTGCAGAAGAACGCCATGAAGACCGATGTTTCCTGGACCCGGCCGGCAGCCGCCTATGCGAGGCTCTATCGGGATCTGGCGGCGGCAAGCTGATGGTGGCCGGCATGCCCGTCGGCGAGGGATCGGCCGAACCGCTCGGCGTCACGCCGACCACGACCGGCGTCAATGTCGCGGTCGTTTCCGCCCATGCCGAGGCGATCTTCTTCTGCCTCTTCGACGCGGAAGGCGAGGTCGAGCTTCGCCGCATCCGCCTGCCGGGCCGCACGGGCGACGTCCATCACGGCCATGTCGAGGGCGTCCGGCCGGGCGCGCGCTATGGCCTGCGCGCCGAGGGGGCATGGCGTCCGGAGGCGGGCCTGCGCTTCAATGGCGCGAAACTCCTGGTCGATCCCTATTCCCTGGCGCTCGACCGGCCGTTCCGGCTCGACGACGTCCTGTTCGATGCGCGCCGCCTGGGTGCGGCGAGCGACGGGCGCGACAGCGCCGCCATCGTGCCGAAGGCGATCGTCACCGCCGCCGCGAAGGCAAGGCCGCGCCTGACGCCGCCGATCGCCTGGGACCGGCAGGTGATCTACGAACTGCATGTGCGCGGCTTTTCCAAGTGCAATCCGGCCGTGCCGGAGGCCATTCGCGGCACCTTCGCCGGCCTCGGTCATCCCGCCTCGATCGCGCATCTGAAGCGGCTCGGCGTCACCACGGTCGAACTGCTGCCGGTCGCGGCCTGGCTCGACGAACGCCACCTGCCGCCGCTCGGCCTCGTCAATTACTGGGGCTATAACCCGATCGCCTGGATGGCGCCGGATCCGCGCCTGGCGCCGGGCGGTTTCGCCGAAGTGGCCGACGCCGTCGCGGCGCTTCATTCGGCCGGCATCGCCGTCATCCTCGATGTCGTCTTCAACCATTCGGGCGAGAGCGACCATCTCGGCCCGACCGTGTCGTTGCGCGGCCTCGACAACTCCACCTACTACAGGCTCGAGCACGGCGACCCCTCCGGCTATGTCAACGACGCCGGCACCGGCAACACCCTCGCCTGCGATCGCCCGCCGGTCGTGCGCCTCGTCATGGATGCGCTCCGGACCTGGGTCGAGCGCGCCGGCGTCGACGGCTTCCGCTTCGACCTCGCCACCACGCTCGGCCGGCGCGAGGATGGTTTCGATCCTGCCGCGCCGCTGCTCGCCGCGATCGAGCAGGACCCGCTGCTGCGCGATCTCGTCTTGATCGCCGAGCCGTGGGACATCGGCCCGGGCGGTTATCAGCTCGGCAATTTTCCGGCCGCCTGGGGCGAGTGGAACGACCGCTATCGCGACACGGTGCGACGCTTCTTTCGTGGCGATGCCGGCATGGTCGGCGATATCGCCACGCGCCTCGCCGGCTCGGCCGACATCTTCGCGCCCCGTTACCGGGGCGTTACCAGAAGCGTCAATTTCGTTACCGCGCATGACGGCTTCACGCTCGCCGATCTTGTCGCCCACGTCCGCAAGCACAACGACGCCAATGGCGAGCGCAACCGCGACGGCACCGACGACAACAAGTCCTGGAACAACGGCGCGGAGGGGGAGACGGCCGACGCAGCGATCCTCGCCCGCCGCCGCGCCGATGTCCGCGCGCTGCTGATGACGCTGGTGTTCTCGCGCGGCACGCCGATGCTGACCATGGGCGACGAACTCGGCCGCAGCCAGAAGGGCAATAATAACGCCTATGCGCAGGACACGCCGCTCGCCTGGCTCGACTGGCTCTCGGCAGACGAGGAACTGATTGATTTCACGAGCGAGATCATAGCCTTGCGTGCGGATCATCCAGCGCTGCGCGACCCCCGGCCGCTCACCGGCAAGGCCGTGCCGGGCAGCGACGAGCCGGATGTAGGCTGGTTCGACGCGGACGGCGACTTGCTGGACGAGGCCGGCTGGCACGCGCCGGGGAACCGGACGCTGGTCGCCGTGCTGGCGGTAGGGGCCGGGGACGGGACGGTCGATCGCGTCTGCCTCGTGCTGCACGCCGGTCCGGCGCCGATCGATCTGCGTCTGCCGCCTCATGCCGGCGGCGGTCGCTGGCGGCTCGGCGCGGCGTCTTTCGATCCGGATGGCATCCGGGCGGCCTTGTCCGTGTCCGCGCAGTCCCTGCGCCTGGAGCCAAGGTCGGCATTGCTCCTGCTCGGCTAGGGAATGCTTACGCCGGTCTTGGTATTTTGCGCGATCAAGAGAATTTTACGAAAAGCGCGCGAGATAAAGCTTGCCCAGCATTTACTGTGTTGGCCAAATTCAATGGCCGCTGCGGGCGCTTTTCGTTAAACTTGTAGGCAAGAACCGGGATCTGCTGACGGAGGCTGTCGTGCCCGATACCATTTTCAGGAATTGGTCCAGCGACTTCAGCAGGGACTGGGGCAGGAAGCCGATCCGGATCGATCACACGCTCAGCCAGAATGATCTCTTTTCCAAGGAAGCCCTGGCCGAACTGATCGAGCGCTACCCGATCGAGCACTACTCGCTGATGCGGACCAGTTCGCGCGGCGAGGAGAAGAAGATCTGGCGTCGCGGCGAAGTCGGCGGCCTCAGCGGCCATGAGGTCATGGCGCAGATCGCCTCGGGTGGTCTGTGGCTGCAGCTGCGCGAGTTGAAGCTCGTCGACAAGCGCTACAACGACCTGTTGCAGTCGATCTATGCCGAGGCCCGTGAGCGCGTGCCCGGCTTCCATTCCTTCGGCCACGAAATGGGCATCCTGATCTCGTCGCCCAACGCCAAGGCGCACTATCACGCGGATCTTCCGGGGCAGGCGCTCTGGCAGATCCTCGGCCGCAAGCGCGTCTATATCTATCCGGCCGCCGAGCCCTACCTGCCGCAGGTCGAACTGGAGAAGATCGCGCTGACCGGGCTGGAATCCGCGCTCCGCTACGATCCCGAGTTCGATCGCGACGCGCTGGTGCTCGATCTCGAGCCTGGCCAGATGCTGACCTGGGAGCTGAACGCCCCGCACCGCGTCGAGAACCATGACGAGCTCAGCGTCTCGATGACGACCGAGCACTGGACGGAGGAAATCCGTCGCGAACAGATGATGACCGTGGCGAACGGCATCCTCCGCAAGCATTTCGGCGTCAAGCCGAAGCGCGGGAGCGCCGATGGTCCGGCCTTCTGGGCCAAGGCCGCCCTGCAGGCGGGATGGCGCCGCAGTCCCTGGTACAAGCGTGAGCAGCGCAAGATGATGCCGGTGGATTTCCGGCTTGCGCCGGGGACAACCACGACGATCGTCGACATCCCCGCTTACGTCGTCTGAGGCTCTTTGGCACAACCGCCATGAGCGGAGGATGAGCGCGATGAGCAGCGGGGCGCGTGATCGCTGGACGGTCACCGTGCATGGATCCTGGCAGGAGGCGGCCGGCGACTGGCGGCCCTTCTTCGCCGAGGGGCCGTCGCCGACGCCCTTCCAGGCCGAGCCGTGGCTGGCGCATTGGTATGCCGCCTTCTCGGGCCGGCCCGATGTCCAGCCCTTGCTCGTTCATGTCGCCGACGCCGGTGGAGCTGCTGCTGTCGCGCTGCCGCTGATCCTGCGCCGCGATCGTCTGAGAACCATCGAATTCGCCGATCTCGGCATCACCGACTACAACGCGCCGCTGCTCGGACCCGCCGCGCCGGTCGATGTCGCGGAGGCGCAGTCGCTGTGGCGCGCCGTTCGCGCAGCCTTGCCGCCGGCCGACCTGATCGAGTTCACCAAGGTGGTGACGGAGATCGGCGGGCGGCCCAATCCGCTGGTCCAGGCGCTCGGCGGCGAGGCCTCGCATCTCTTCGGCAATTATGTCCGCATCGATACCGACTACGAGACCTGGCTGCGCAGCCTCGCCAAGGAGAACCGAAAGGAACTCGGGCGATTCTGGCGTGTCTTCACGCGGGACGAGCGCGCGCGCTTCATCTTCGTCGAGGATGCGGAAACGGTCCGGAAGATCTACGGCTACCTGACGGCGCAGCAGAGCGCGCGCATCCGCTCGCTCGGGCTGCCCTATCTGCTCGACGAGCCGGACTATGACGCCTTCTACCGTGATCTGCTGCTCGATGGCCTCAAGGACGGGTCGGCGAAACTGTCGGCGCTGGTCGCCGGCGACGAGTTGGTCGCGGGCCTGTTCGGCATCGCGCATGGCGATCACTATTCTATGGTGCGGATCAGCACGGCAGGTGGTGAATGGGCCAATTGCTCGCCGGGCCGGCTGGTGATCGAGCGGACCATGGAGGCGCTGCACCGGCAGGGCTATCGCGTCTTCGATTTCACGATCGGGGATTACGGCCACAAGCGCGCCTTCGAAGTCGAACGCGTGCCGCTCGTCAGCATTCACGAGAGCCTCTCGTGGCGCGGCTGGTCGACGGTCGGCTACGAAGGCGCCAAGGCGTTCGTCAAGCGCCATCCCGCGATTGAAAAGCTGGCCCGCAAGGTATTGCGACGGGCCGCCTGAGCCCGCTCACGCGGCGGCTTGGGCGCGACGGTCCAGCCGGCGTCGTAGGATGGTCCGCGCCTCGCCGCCATAGGCGACCAGGATGGCGATCGCATAGAGCCCCATGCCGAGAAGAATCGTCAGTACCAGCCCGGTGACGCTCCGTGCGGTCGGGACGAGGGCGAGGCCGAGCGCCATGACGCTGGTTGCGGCCATGACCTTGACGATGTCGAGCACGGGCGGGACGAAGTCGAGCCTCCGCATGGCGAGATACATGCTGACGGCCGCTGCCGCGGTCGAGCCGAGGGCCGTGCCGACTACGGCGCCGATCGGACCGAAGAGCAGCAGTCCCGCGGTGGTCAGGACGACGGCGGCGACGATCTCGACGATGTCGACGATGCCGGCATAAGAGAGCCGCTTCTCCAGGATGAAGATCTGGTCGCTGACATGCACATGCAGGAAGCGGATGGCGGCGGCGAGTGCCGACAGGCCGAGGATCGTTTTGGTCATCTCGCGGTAGGGCTCGGCGATCAGCAGGTCGGTGGCAGGCGTGCTGATCATGGCGATGCCGACGACGGTCGGCGCCATGACGCCGATCAGAAGGGCGGCGTTGGTGGCGAGTTGCTGCAGCGCTTCGGCGCGCCTGCCCTCGTTCAGGAGGCGGGCTGCGATCGGGAAGGCGGCCGCCGCGACCAGCATGGCGCCGAAGGATGCGCAGCGCCGGCCGAGTCCCCAGCCGACGGCCATCAGGCCGAAGGCGGCGGCGCCCGAGATGTGCCCGACGACGTAGCGGAAATTGTTCTCGGCGATCCAGCCGAGGCCATAGAGGATCAGGATCGGGCCGCCATAGGCGAAGGCGGCGCGCAGGATCGCGGCCTCGATCCGGCGCGGCAGGATGGCGATGCCGATCATCGGCGCGGCGACGAGATTGGCGATGAACTGCGCCGCGCCATAGGCGAGGATCAGAGCCTCGCTGGTCGGCTGCCACCATGTCAGCAGCGCCAGGCCGATGCCGAAGCCGAGGATCGGCCCAAGGATCTGCAGCAGCGTGTAGGCCAGGATGTTTGACTGCGCCCGCGCCCGCTCGGAATAGTGGGTATTGATGCCGCGCGTCGCGAAGAAGAAGGCGACGACCAGCACGGTTTGCCAGGTGAGATGGGTGACGTCGATGATCGCGACCGTGATCACCGCGGCGACGAGGCTGATTGCGACCGAGAGGAAGATGACCGCCGCTTCGGTGTGCAGGAAGGCGCTGCGCTCGGCCCGACCGCGCTCGAACGGCATGAAGCGCAGCGCGTAGACCGAGAACCAGGACAACGCGATCAGATAGGCGAACTCCTGCGTCGCCGTGATGAGCACGTAGGAGCCCATCTCGGCCGGCGGCAGGAAATAGGTCCACACCACCATCGACAGCAGCTGGAAGGCGGGCGACAGCAATTGTGCCGGAAGGTAGCGGATCGTCTGGCGGATCAGCATGCGCGCGGTTCGTTGGTGGAAGGCGGAATGAAGCGACGATCGAGCAGGATCAGGATCATCGTCATCATGAGCGCCATGTCCGTCGTCTTGTTGGCGATGCCGGTCGAGGTCGACGTCACGAGGAAGAAATAGGCCAGCGGCAGCAGGCCCGCCCACCCGACGCTGCGGAGAATCTCGGAGCAGAAGAAGAGGAGCCCGACAAAGAACAGCAGCGTGGTGATGATGCCGTAGTAGGCGAAGAAGGCAACCACGAAGCTCTCGATTCCGATCGCGAGGTCGAGCCGGCGCTGGTTGGAAGCGACATGGGCGAGGTCGGGGGCGAAGACCAGATCCCGCAGTGCCATGCCGTCGAAGATGTGGAACATGGCGATGCGGGTGGCGGCGCTGCCGGAATCATCCTCGAAGCGGCTCAGGAAGGTATCGAGAATACCCCCCTGGACCAGCAGCGACCCGACGGTGGCGATCAGGGTGAGCACGACGATGACGGCGAAGGCGTCGCGCAGGCGGAACCGCCTGCCGGCGAGGACGGCGGCGATGCTCCAGGCGCTGCGGGCGGCGAGCAGGAGCAGCACCACGACGGTTGCGGCGCGGCCGCCGAAGGTGACCATGGCGCTGAGGTTGTAGATCAGCAGGAAGGTGCGAAGCGGCAGGTCGAAGCGGCGGCCGCCGGGGCCGGTCAGAATCAGCAGATAGAGCCCGGTGGCGAGCGTGTTGATCAGCGGATGTCCGAGCAGCGCCGTCGATCGCCAGTCATAGGTGATGACCTCGCCGCCTGAATAATAGGGCGTCAGCCGCCAGCCGGTGAAATACTCCGCGAAGCCGAGCGTCGAGTTGACCAGAAAGAACAGGTGCAGCGCGATGACCAGTCGCTCCATCATCGGCGCGCGCAGCGCCGAGAGCGAGACGAACAGCGCCAGCGGCAGGACGAAGGTGTCGGCGATCGCCGAGATCGGCAGCTTCTGGACGATGGCGGTCTGGAATGTCAGCAGCGCGATCGCCATCGCGAAGACGAGCAGGCCCGGCCGGCGCACCGCCAGCGTCGCCAGCATAGACCCCGGACCGATCGCGACCGCCCATACGGCGAGCGAGGCCAGCGACAGGAACGTCGCCGGATGAAATTTTGCGAGCGGCGATCCGCCCGCAGACGCATAGGGCAGGCCGGCCGCTTGCAGCACCTTGGACGAGACCAGGAACAGCACGGCGACGGTGAGCGCCGTCAGGCCTGTGGCGAGCCCGTAGGGGCGCGCAATCCGGATCGGTCGATGGAAGCTCGGCGCGGTCCGGGAAGCGCTCATGTCGTCGCCGCCTTCTCCGCTTTCGCATCCGCGCCATCGGCGCGCGCGCCGCTCACCGGGCGCAGCGTGATGCCGAGGAACAGGAGCGCCGTCCAGCGCGTGCGGACGAGCAGCCGATGGAGCAGGATCGGCATGCCGAGACCGACGACGAGGGCCGCGGCGAAATACACCCCGTTTGGCAGGCCGGGCAGCAGCGTCCCCAGCGCCTTGCGAAGCGCGGCGGTGAAGAAGACGTGGAAGAGATAGATCGTATAGGAATAGCCGCCGACGAATTCGAGCGGCTGCCAGGTCAGGCGACTGAAGAAGAGAAACAGGCAGGCGGCCAGCCCGAACAGGAGCCCGAAGGTGGACTGGCGGGCGAAGTTCAGCCCGTTCCAGCCTTCATACTGCCCGAGATTGAGCAGGAACAGCACGGCCACGGCCAGCCCCAAAAGGGCTGTCACGAGGCGCCGTCGCGCCGGCACGTCGCCGATCCGCGCGTTGAGCGACCAGACCCGCAGCAATTGGCCGAGCAGGAAATAGGGCAGGAGATAGAACGCCGAGCCGATGGCGAACAGGTCGGGATTGAAGGTCGGCGCGGCGACGAAGATGGCGCAGGCGACTGGAAACAGCGCCGTCATGAAGGCGCGGGAATGCCTCCCGGCGATATAGTTTCCGGTAAGCAGTGCTGCCATCATCAGCATGGTTGCCTGCAGATACCAGTAGTGCTCGTAGGGCAGAAGGTAGATCTGCCAGATCGGTTGCGAGAAATCGTGGTTGATCAGGCCAAAGCAGAAATAGAACAGGGTGGAGACGACCACGAAGGGGATGCCGATCCGGCGCAGCTTCTTGCCGAAGGCGACGGACAGCGCCGCGCGGTCGGCGACATAAGCCTGGAACACGTATCCGGACAGGAACGAGAACAGCGGCATGCGGATGTGGATGAATAGCTCGGTGAAGAGCCGCCAGCCATTGTGTCCGGCGATGTGCATCCCGTGCTGCGGGTCATTGCCGATGACGTGGTAGGCGACGAGCAGCACGCAGGCCAAACCGCGTAGTGCCTCGATATGCCTGTCTCTCCGAGGGGAGGTCGTCACCATGCCTTAGAACTTGTCCGTTGCGCAGGGTTGCGCGCGCACGAGCTATAAGCCCATTCCCGCCCGACGCGTCCCTGTTTCTGGCGATAGCGTTAACCGTTTCATCCCGCGTGCAAAAAGCAAGCGACGAGTCCGTGAACGCGAGGACGGATCTTTCGTCGCGCGGGGAAGACAGGCGGCTGCGCGATTCATGAACAAATCGCCGTGACGCGGCCTCAAATCAACGTTTAGGTATCCTTAATCGCGCGTCTCCATAGTCATTGGGTCGGACCTGCGGGCCGGCGATCCGTAAGGCGTGCGGATTCCATCCTCGTCCATGGAAGACAATGGCGGCCAAGGCAAATTTCTCGATGAGTCGCCCCTCCGATCCGGCGGGCGAAGCCGGCGGAGCGTTCGATTCCGCCGCCTCGGATTCCATTGACCTCTCCATGCTGCTGGCGATGCTGCGCCGCCAGGTCCTGCTGATCCTGCTGGTCGCCGCGCTCTTCGTCGGCGCCGGGTTCGCCTATTCCTATCTGGCCGACAAGGTCTATCAGGCGACGGCCCGCGTGCTGCTCGATCCGCGCGACAAGCAGCTCGTCGGCGAGGAAGTGGTGCGCCCGACCCAGGGCGTCGATCTGAGCTGGATCGAGACGCAGGTCGATCTCGTCACCGCCACCGGCACGCTGCGCAAGGTGGTCGAACGGGAGCATCTCATCGATGATCCCGAATTCGGCGGCACCGGCAATCCGGCCGATCTGGACGCCGTGATGAATTCCTTCGCGCGCCATGTCCGCGCCGAGCGCGGCGCCCAGACCTATGTCATCGACGTCATCGTCTCCTCGACTTCGGCGGAGAAGTCGGCCCGGCTTTCGAACGCGGTCGCCGACGCCTTCATCGCCAGTCTCACCGAGGCCAAGCAGAACGCCGCGCGCCAGGCCAATATCCTGATTGCCCGGCAGATCGACGACCTGAAGGCCAAGGCGCGCGAGGCCGAGGACCGCGTCGAGGCCTATCGCCGCGAGAACAACGTCGTCCAGGTCGACGGGCGACCGGTCGACGAGCAGACGCTGAAGCAGTTGAATGAGGCGAACGTTACGGCGCGGCTCAAGGCCGACGAGGCTTCCAGCCGCCTGGCCAAGCTCGACGCCATCGCACGTTCGGGCGGCGGCGATCTCGCCTCGGCGCTTTCGTCCGTGGATTCCCCCGTGCTCGGCCGCCTGAAGGTCGAGTATGCGCTGGCGCTGCGGCAGCAGGCCGAATTGCAGCAGACGCTCGGCGATCGCCATCCGCGCATGCAGGCGATCGATGCCGACATCGCCCGCAGCCGCGGCCTGATCAAGCAGGAGCTCGACACGATGGTGGCGCGCGCCCGCGTCGACGCGGACCTCGCCAAGTCGCAGGTCGCGAGTTCCGCCGCGGCGCTGGCCGCCGCGACGAACAAAGTGAGCCAGACGAGCGACGCCAGCATCGCGCTTCGCGATCTCGAAGGCGAGGCGACGATCCGTCGTGACGTTTACCGCGCCTTCGTCGCCCGCGCGCAGGAGACCGGGCTGCAGGAGAATCTCCAGGTTTCCGACGCGCGCATCATCAGCCCGGCGCAGGTGCCGCTCTATCCCTCCTGGCCGCGCAAGAAGATCATCCTGGGGCTGGCCGGCATCGGCGGTCTCGGCGTCGGCTTCGCCCTCGCGCTCTATCGTGGTCGTTCGCGCCTGGACCGTCCCCAGGGGACGCCCGCGCTTCATCTCGTCGATGACGCGGCCGGGCCAAAAGCTGAACTGCCGGAGGCCCGTCCCGCCCCGCCCGAGCCCGGCAATGTGCTTGCCGAAATCGGCGTTCCCGGGTCGCTGGCGAGCGGCGACGTGGTGACCGAGGAGGCGGCCGGAGAACTGATGGGCGGCGTTGCCGTCGACTCCCGCCCTGCCTTCCAGTCGCTCGCCGACCAGCTGATGAAGCCGGCCGATACGGAGGGGCCGGCGGTGCATGTCCTGTTCGGAACCGCCGCCAGCGGCGCGATCGCCGCCGTGGCCTATGGCCTGGCCCGCGTCATGGCGGAGCAGTCGGCCGAGACGCTGCTGATCGATGCCAATAGCGGCGCGGTGACGACGGGTTCCTCGCTTCTCGGCCGCGACGTCTCCGGCATTCTCGATCTCGATCTCCGTCACGCCGAGGCTGACGCCATCGGCAGTCGGCTCGAGGGCGCCTCCATCGTGCTTCTGCCCGCCGCGAGCGCGCGCCTGCGCCACCAGATCGGCTTTCATGGCGAACGCCTGGTCGAGACGATCCGCGACGTGGCGGATGGGTTCCAGCGCGTCGTGGTCGATCTCGGCCCCTCCTGTCCGCCGGCCCTGTTCAGTTCCCTGGTCGATATCGCCGACGACGTCGTCATGGTCGTCGATGCCGAGGAGGCGGATTCTCCGGAGATCCGCTCCATGTTCGCCGATCTTCGCCGCCTCGTGCCGGACCTGCGAGGCATGGTGGCGGCCCGGGCGACGTCGGTCGTCGTCGACGATGCGCCCCCCGCGACCGCGACGGCTTGATCGCCATGGCGCAGTCCCCCGTCATCCATGTCGACGAGAGCCATCTCGGCCGCTACGTGACGGGGCTGGAACGGATTACGCTCGAACTCTTTTCTGCCGAAGCGCTTGCGCCGCTTCCGGTGGAGCCTCTGCGCGCCTCCGGCACGCGCGGCATGATTGTGGCCCAGACGGTCCGGCTCCCCGCGCGGCTCGCGGCCAATCGGCGCTCGCTGGCGCTCTGTCCGGGCTTTCCGCCGTCGATCCCTGTGTCGCTGTTCGGTGATCGCGTCATTCCCTACATTCATGACACCTTCCTGCTGACACGGAAGCAGGATCTGAACTGGCGCGCCCAAACCTATATGGCGCCAGCATTTCGTTTCGCCTTGCGCCGTCTGCCGTGGCTGCTCGTCAATTCCGAAACCACCCGCGACGAGGTCTCCCGCTTCGCCCGGCCGGATGCGGAGATTTCGCTCTATCGGCCATGCGTCCGCGATGTCTTCGGCATCGCCCATCAGGCTGGCCGGGCCCGTATCTGGTCGAAGGGGCAGGCGCTTCGGCTGATCGCGATCGGCACGGTCGAACCACGCAAGAACCTCCGCGCCGCCGCCGCCGTCGTCGCCGCGCTGCAGGCGACCGGCGTCGATGCGAGGCTCGATATCGTCGGCCGCCTCGGCTGGGGCAACGAGGTCGACGCGCTGAAGGCCATGCCGCATGTGACGCTGCACGGTTATCAGCCGGCCGACCGCGTCCGCGAACTGATCGCCGCCGCGCACGCGCTGATCACCACCTCGCATGACGAAGGTCTCGGCCTGGCGCCGCTGGAGGCGCAACAGGGCGGGCTCGCCACCATCGCGGCCGATATCAAGGTATTTCGCGAGGCGCTCGGCCCTTCCGGGCTGCTGGTCGATCCCGCCAGGCCGGGTGAGGCGGCCTTGCGCATCCGGGCCCGGCTCATTGATGCGCCGGACGGGCTGGCGGCGGCGGCGCAGCTCGCGAAGGCCAATCTCGATCGTTGGAACAGCGCCGCCGACCGCGATCAGGAACAGCTGATCGAACGTCTCGCCGCCAAGCTCGCCGCGCGTGGCTAGGGCGTTCGCTTCGGCCGGCCCGTGAGCGCCGCCACGATCGCGTCGACGGCAGGCTTTGGCCGGAAATCCGAATCATAGGGCAGGGGCCGGGGCAGGCGCTTCGCGTCGGGGTCGGCCTCGCGCGCGGCGTGCTCATACCAGCTGGCGGAATCGGCGAGCTGCCAGGTGATCACCGTCTTGACCGCCGGCACACTCAGCACGGCATTCAGGAAGTCGCGGTAGCGGGCGGCGACGGCGGCGTCGCGCGCCGGGATGTCGTCCGGAAAGCTGCTGTCGTCGACGTCCAGCTCGGTGATCAGGATGTCGATCTTGCGTTCGGCCAGCTGGTGCAGGAAGTCTGCGAAGCCGGAATCGTCGAACGGGCGTCCTGGGTCCAGATGCCCCTGCAGCCCCACCGCGTCGAGCCGCACGCCGTCGTGCTGCAGCCTGTCGACAAGCTTCAGGAGACCGGCGCGGATTTTTGCGCCGTCCTCGTTCCAGACCTCCGTCATCGCCTCGTTCAGGACCAGCCGAGCCTTCGGGTCAGCGGCTTGAGCGCGCTTGAAGGCGCGGCTCACATAGTCCGGACCGAACGCGTCCAGCCAGGGACCGCCGCGAAAGTCGCCGGCCAGGCCGTGGCCCGGCCAGAATGGTTCGTTGACCACATTCCAGGACGGCAGACGGCCCGCGAAATAGCCGACGGTCTCGTCGATATGGCGGTCGAGCGCCTTCTGCTTTTCGGCCCGCGACAGCGCCATCAGCCATTCCGGCCGGCTCTCATTCCAGGCGAGGGCGTGGCCGTGAACGGGAATGCCCGCCGGTTCGGCGAAGGCGAGGATCGCTTCCGCGTCTCCCGGCAGGAAGAGATTGGCTTCGGGCCGCAGATGGCCGAAGATCAGCGCCCAGTCGACCGTGAAGATCCGCGCCTGTTCGACATAGAGCGAAGCCTGGGCTTGGTTCTCCAGCGTATCGGCGGCGATCGACGTGCCGAAGACGACGCGGGCTTGCCCGGCGATCGCGCCCAGAGTTTCGCTCTTCGGTGTCGCCGCGATCCCTGGCGGCCGCAGCAGCGCGGCTGACAATCCGGCGCCAGCGGCAAGGAAATCCCTGCGGGAGAACTTCACGGCGGTCTCCATCGCGTCCGGTTCCAGTCTTTTTAACCTTCTCAGCTATATCGGTACCCGGCAAGCCTCGGCGAGGCGCAACGCCTTGGCCGGAAGCCGCCGATTGGATAAACGGGAGACGAGCAGGCGATCATGGCAAGTTCAGACACCATGCGATCGACAACGCCGCCGGATCTCGTGCGCATCGATGCTGGGCGGGTGAATGTCGCGACGCAGGCCGAACTGATCGCACGCGTCATCTCGGATGCGGCGAACGGCATCGGCGGTGATGTCTTCACGCTCAACCTCGACCATCTGGTCAAGCTCAGGGACGATGCCCGATTTCGCGAGGCCTACGCCGCCGCGACCTATGTGACGGCGGACGGCGCGCCCGTCGTCAGCATCGCGCGACGCCAGGGCGTTGCGGTGGATCGCGTGACCGGCGCCGATCTGGTCGTGCCGCTCTGCGAGGCCGCCGCCGCCGCCGGCGTCTCGATCCATCTCTTCGGCACATCCGACGCCATCCGCGACGAGGCCGCCGCGCGGCTCAGAGCCGCCATTCCCCGTCTTGAGATCGCGGGTTCGGAATCGCCGCCGCGCGGCTTCGATCCGGTCGGGGCCGACGCGATGGCCGCCGCCGGCCGCATCGCCGCTTCAGGCGCAGGCATCTGCTTCGTGGCGCTCGGCGCGCCGAAGCAGGAGCTCTTCGCACATGCCGCCGTGCAGCAGCGGCCCTCCGGGGTCATTTACATCTGCATCGGCGCGGCGCTCGATTTCATTTCGGGCCGCAGCAAGCGCGCGCCGCTTCTGTTCCAGCGCACCGGGACGGAATGGGTCTGGCGCTTCATCCAGGAGCCGCGCCGGTTGGGGATGCGCTACGCCCGCTCGATGGGCTACTACATCGGTTACCTGATGAAGGGCTCCGCGCGCGGCTAGGGTAATTCGAGAATGACACACCGGCTGACCATGCTGCATCCGATCGATCCGCGCGGCTCGAAGGTCGGCGGTATCGAGACGCATGTCCGCCTGATGTTCGAGCGCCATCCGCCGGATTTCTCGGTCCTGCTGGTTGGCGTCGACGAGCGAGGCGATCTCGAGCTCGGCAAGGTGGTCAAGCTGGCGGTCGGCGACCACACGATCGACTTCCTTCCCGTCGTGCACATTCCGGACCGCGAGATCCATGGCGCCGCCAAGAAGCTCTGGCAATCGGTGACGCTGCGCTTCGCGCTCGGCGCGCTGCGCTACCTGCCGACGATCCGCCGGCTCGGCGACGCGCCTCACGCGACGACGGAGCTGCAGCGTTTCGAGTTCGCGCCGATCGGCCGGATGCTCGGGCGTCCGGTGGTTCAACTCGTGCATGGCGAGGGTAGCCGCAAGGACCAGATGGATTCGCTCATCAAGCGATTCTGGTACATCAACGCCCTGAACGAGCGCATCGCGCTTCGCCTCGCCAGCCGCATCGTCTGCGTCAACCAGAACATCATCGAGCGGTTCAAGAAGGTGATGCCGCAATTCGTGACGAAGTCGGAGCTGCTGACCGTCTCGGTCGACATGGACCGCTTCGCGCTGGCGCCGTTCCCGGAAGGCGACGTGTTCCGAATCGTCTTCGCCGGCCGCCTCGACACCTTCAAGGACCCGCCCCTGATGTTCGAGACCATGCGCCGCCTGCATGCGGCGCGGGGCGGGCGGTTCGAGTTCCACTATATCGGAACCAGCGATCCTCATCGCTTCGCCGAATTCGCCGCGATCGAGCCGTTCACGATCCGGCATGGCTTCCAGAATTCCGAAGGCGTGGCCGCGATCATGCGGCAATGCCATTCCGGCGTGCTCACCTCCTTCTTCGAAGGCATGCCCTGCTACCTGCTCGAACTGCTCTCGACCGGCCGTCCCGTCGGCGCGATCCGTCTGCCGCAGTTCGATCCGCTGCTCGTCGCGGGCGAGAGCGGCTTCCTGGTCGAGCGCCCGGCGGATGCCCTCGCCTCGGCGGAGCAGATGACGGCGGGCTTCCTGACGCTTTGGGACGAGATCGCGACCGGCCGATTGGCGCCGGAGGCGATCCGCGCCAAGGCGGTTCCCTATTCGACCAAGGTGCAGATGCCGAAGCTGTTCGAGCGGCATCGGCAACTGGCGGCCGCTCGGAGCTAGCGGGTCACTCCTCGCGGGCGATCTCGTCGAGCAGCTTCTGCCAGGCCGCGAAGCCGGCCTCGCTCGAAAACTGGCGGGCGCGCGCGATGCGGGGGCCGGGATCGCCGGGATCGGCCAGCGTCGCGTCGATCGCTTCGGCCATGGTCCGCGGGGCACCGATCGGCACGATCTTGCCGAAGCGGTCGCCTGCGAGGATCTCGCGCGGACCGGCGCAGGCGGTGGCGACCACCGGCAGGCCGGCTCCCAGCGCCTCGACGGCGACCATGCCGAACGCCTCTGTGCGCGACGGGATCGCGCAGAGCCGCGCCGCGTCATAGAGCGGCGTCGGATCGGTATATCCCGCCAACCGCACCTTCGAGCCGAGATCGAGCTGCTGGATCTGCGCTTCCAGCGCCGGTCGTTCCGGTCCCTCGCCCGCGATCGTCAGCGTCGCGCCGGAGGCGGAGACCTGGGCAAAGGCGGCGACCAGATCGTCAAAGCCCTTTTCGCGCGACAGCCGTCCGACGGCGACGATGTTTGGCGCGCGCGCCGCGAGGCTCGAAGCGTCGATTGTCGTCGCGGGCAGGGGTACCGGATTGTAGATCCGCACCGTCTTGTCGGCTTCGGCGCCCCAGCGGTCGACCATCACCGTCTTCAGGGTCTCGGAGACGCAGACGATCCGGCTGCACAGCTTGGTGAGGATCGGCATGCCGTAATAGGCGGCGGCGGCGAGTCTGCCGGTCTTGTACTCCTCGAAACCATGGAAGGAGATCACCAGCGGCACGCGGTTGCGGGCCCGGAGCTTGGCGAGCGCCAGTTTGGTGGCATTGCCGGAAAGGGCAGAGAGCGCGACATCTGGCGCGAAATCGCGAAGCAGCCGGGCGAGAGCGGCGACGCCGGCGCGGTTTCCGGAGGGCAGCACCTCGACCCGCACGGCCGGATCGAGCCCGGTCGTCCCGTCGCCCACGCCGTCGACGGCGAGCACCACGTCATTGCCCTCTGCTGCGAAATGCGAGGCGAGCAGCGCCCAGACGCGTTCGGCCCCGCCGCCGCCGGCGAGCGATCGCGTGTAAAAGAGATACTTACGCTTTGCCACTAGCCTGCTCGTTCCGCGTGCCGGGAATCTACCGCACCGAGCCGTAATGCCGAATGCGCGTCGCGCCAAGGAGAGAGATGCCGATGCGGATCGATATCCGGCTCGACCCGAGCGAGTTGCGCGGCTGGCAGTGCGAGGTCGTCACCGCATTGCGGGCGCGGCCTGGCTGCGACGTCCGCCTTTCCAGGGGCACGGCGATCGCCGGCCTGCCGAAATCCGCCGACACGCTGTTCTGGCTCGAACGCTCGCTCTTCCACGCCGAGCACGGCGCCCTCGCGACGGCGGCGGCCTGGCCCGACCTGCCGGTCGCGGACGGCGACTGGAGCCCGGACCTCAGGATCGATCTTTGCGGTGACGGGACTTCCGAGGGGACGGCGATGGGTGTCCTGAGCCTCCGCTGCGACGGCGAGGAACCGGAGGCGGGGGCGCTGGCCGCAGTCCTCGACGAACGCGCGCCCTCCATGCACACCTGTCTCGCGCTCGATGGCGCCGTGCGCATTCTCTCGGTCTGGCGGCCGGCGGTCGAAAACCGGCGCAGCGCGACGGCAGCGCTCGGCATGCTGCTCGGCCGCGCCGCCCACATGCTGGTGCATGACGCGGCGCGCCTCGCGGATGGCATCCCGGCAGGCAGCCTGGCCGCTCCGCCTCTTCCTGAGACGCTGGACCGTTCCGCGGCCAGATTCTTCACCACCTCGCTGGCCGCTCGCGTGCGCAATCGCATTGAGCGCCAGCTGGGCAGGGCGCCGAACTGGTTCGTCGCCTGGCGCGACCGCGTGGGCGGCGACGAATTGCCGGTGATCGGCCCGGCTGGCTTCCGCCGGCTCGCCGATGACGGCCAGCGCTTCTACGCCGATCCGTTCCTTTGGGAGCAGGGCGGCAAACGCTACCTTTTCGTCGAGGAGTTTCCCTATGCGACCGGCAAGGGTGTGCTCTCGCTGAGCAATATCGGCAGCGACGGCAAGGCCACGACGCCGCGCGTCATCTTCGAGACGGATTGCCATCTCTCCTATCCCTATCTGTTCGAGCATGATGGGGCCCACTGGATGATCCCCGAGACCTCGTCGCGGCGGACCGTCGAGCTCTATCGCGCCGATCCGTTCCCGGATCGCTGGACGCTGCACTCGGTGCTGCTCGACAATGTCGATCTCGGCGACGCGACGCTGCAGAAGGTCGGCGACATCTGGTGGATGTTCGCCGGCTCGCGCGAGCGTTGGACGTCGAGCTGGGATGCGCTCTCGCTCTTTCGTGCGCCGTCGCCCTTCGGGCCGTGGCAGCCGCATCCCGGCAATCCGGTTCTGGTCGATCTCCACGCCGCGCGGCCGGCCGGCCGCATTCTCGACATCGGCGGCCGGCTCGTGCGGCCGGTGCAGGATTGCGACGGGCTCTATGGCGCCGCGCTCGGCTTCGCCGAAATCCGCACTCTCTCGTCGCAGACCTATGCGCAGACGCTGTCGGCTTCCGCGCTGCCCTGGGGCGACAACAGCGGGCTGCATACCTACAATCGCAGCGCCACGCTTGAAGTGATCGACCTCTTCGGCTCGCGCGGCTGAACCTTCTCCAAAAGTCCGTCACCCGACCTTCTCCCGCCAGCGGGCTGGGGTGAGGATTCTATTGACTCGATCTCGACAAATATGAAAAAGATTTTTGTATAAGAAATTCGAGTGAGGGGTCGATATGGCGGACACGATGGTGGAGAGCGACCTGGTCGTGCGGGGTGGCAAGCGGATCGACTGGATCCGCTCGCGAATGCGGCTACTCGCGGGCGTCCGGGCCGAGTTCGAGCGCGAGAAGCCCTTTGCCGGCCTCTCGATCGGCGTCTCGCTGCATCTGGAGCCGAAGACGGCGGTGCTGCTCGAGGTTCTGAAGGCAGGCGGTGCTGCGATCGTTGGCACCGGCAATCATGGCTCGACGCAGGACGACATCGTCGCCGTTCTGCGGGCGCAGGGCATGAACCTGTTTGGCAAGCGCGACGATGACCTCCAGCAGCATCTGGCGAACGTGGCGAAGGTCGTCGCGGCGAAGCCGGACATCCTGCTCGACAATGGCGCCGATCTCGTCGCGCTCGCGATCGAGGCAGGCACCGAAGCCACGATCCGGGGCGGCACGGAGGAGACGACATCGGGCGGCGACCGGCTGCGCGGCGAACTCGCCGGCAAGGTGCCGTTTCCGGTCATCGTCATCAACGACAGCCCGCTGAAGCAGATCGCCGAGAACCGCCATGCCGTCGGCCAGTCGATCGTCGAGAGCTTCATGCGGATCACCAACCTGATGATCCCCGGCCGGCGCTTCGTCGTCGTCGGCTATGGCTGGTGCGGGCGGGGCATTGCGCAATATCTCGATGCGCTTGGCGGTCGCGTCGCGGTGGTCGAGACCGATGCGATCAAGGCCCTGGAGGCGGCCCTCGACGGCCATCGCGTCGGGACGGCAGAGGACCTGGCCGCCTGGGGCGAAGTCTTCATCACGGCGACGGGGCGCCCCGGCGTACTCGGCGCCAAGGCGATCGCCGGGATGCGCTCCGGCGCGGTGCTTGCCAATTCCGGCCACTTCCCCTGGGAGATCGATGTCGCGGCACTTCGGGCCCAGGCGGTCGGCTCGCAACTGGTGGACGATTCGCTGGAGCGGATCGAACTCGCGGATGGCCGCCATGTCGTGCTTGTCGCTGACGGGCGCATGTTCAACCTCGCCGGCCGCGAGCCGAAGGGCAACTCGATCGAATCCATGGACATCGGCTTCATGCTGCAGGCGCTGTCGCTCGCACGCGTCGCCGGGGCCGGCCGTACGGGACTGGTGCCGGGCGCCCAGCCGGTTCCGGACGACATCAACCAAACGATCGCCCGCCGCATGGTGGCCGAGATGGGAGCGCATCTGTAGAACCACTTTGTCGCCATCGGCGCGGCAGGATGGAAGCTTCGGGAGCGGGCGGTCGGATGACGGACGAAGGCGGGATCGAGAGCCCGAACTATGGCGTACCCGCCCTCGACAAGGCGCTGGATATCCTGGAACTGCTGGCCGGCAGCAAGGAGGGGATGACGCTGGGCGAGATCGCGGCGGCGGTGGATCGCTCGGTCAACCAGATCTACCGGACGCTGGTGACGCTGGAGCGGCGGGGCTATCTGTTCCGCGCCCGTCCGTCCGGGCTCTATTTCCTGTCGCTGATGCTGTTCGAGATCGCGCACCGGCAGGAGCCGATGCGCGGGCTCATCGATATGGCTCTGCCGGCGATGCGCGCCCTCAGCGAGGCGATCGGCCAGTCCTGCAATCTCAGCATCCACGATGCCGGCCGGGTCGTCGTCATCGCCCAGATCGACAGTCCCAGCCCGTTCGGCTTTCGCGTCCGCGCCGGCGCGACCTTTCCGCTGTTCGAAAGCGCCACCGGCCGGCTGCTGATGGCGTTTGAGCCGGATGACACCAAGGTGCGGTGCTGGCTGCAGGGCGACAGCGAGTCGGCCTGGGAAACGTTGGGGGTTGGTCTCGCGACGATCCGCGAGCGCGGTTTCGAGGAGGAGGCGGACAGCCTGCAACCTGGCGTCACCGACCTGGCCTTTCCGATCCTCTCTCGCGACGGCCGCGTCGTCGCGGCCCTGACCGTGCCCTATGTGACGACGAGCTACAGTCGCCGGCCGATCGCCGATGTCCGTGCAGCGGCCGGGAATGCGGCCGCGGCGATCAACGCGGCGATCCGGGGCGAGGGCGGCTAGAGCGTTTCCGAGCGAAGTGGAGACCGGTTCGCGTGAAGAAAACGCGACCAAACTAGCGCTCGTATTTTTCCAGGAACGCCTCGATTTCGAGGGTACGGAAGTCGGGCAGGGCGAGCCGCAGCGCCTCGTGATCCCAATCCCACCAGGCGAGCGCCATCAGCCGGTCGGCGATCTCGGCGGGGAAGCGGCGCTTGATCGTTCTGGCGGCGACGCCGACGGCGATCTCATATGGGCCGACATCCTTCGTGACGACGGCGCCGGAGCCGATGATCGCGCCGGTGCCGATCGAGACGCCGGCGAGCACCGTGACGCCGTGACCGATCCAGACGTCGTGGCCGATCGTGCATGGGGTCGAGCGGCGCCAGTCGAAGAACGCGGCCTCATCGGCTTCGCCCTCGAAATACTTCGAGGCGCGATAGGTGAAGTGGGACTGGCTGGCCCGCCATTGCGGATGGTTGCCCGGGTTGATGCGCACCGCCGCGGCGATCGAGCAGAACTTGCCGATCGTCGAATAGATCACGTCGCCCTGCTCGGAGACGTAGGAATAATCGCCCATCGTCGTCTCGATCATCGACGTTCCGGCGCCGACCTCGGTGTAGCGCCCGAGCGTCGATTGCTCGACGCGGGCGGTCGCGTGGATGGACGGCGTCAGGCCGAGCGGCATCGCGGGAACTCCCATGTGGTGGATCCGGCGATAAGTGGATCCAGATCATGACGCTGCGATGACTAAGCCGGCGAAGCCGATTTATGCTTGATCTGCCGTGTAGTGTTGTTCGGGCCCCAAGTGGAAAAGACCGTCACAAAAGCTTTGCTTCGAAATTGCATGATCCGCCCAATTCGGGAGATCATGACATGTTGGTTCTGGACGGCGTTGCGCGACACTTCAACAACAAGGCAGCCGTCAGCGACGTCAGCTTGACGATCGGCTCCGGTAGCTTTGTCGGCGTGATCGGGCGTTCCGGTGCCGGCAAGTCGACCCTGTTGCGCATGGTCAACCGCCTTGTCGATCCGACGGCCGGCTCCATTCGCTTCGGTGATGTCGATGTCACCAAGCTGAAGGGCCAGGCGCTGCGCGACTGGCGCGCCCGCTGTGCGATGATCTTCCAGCAGTTCAACCTCGTCGGCCGCCTCGATGTCCTCACCAACGTCCTGATGGGCCGCCTGAACACCGTCTCGACGCCGCGTTCGTTGCTGCAGCTCTGGAAGGACGAGGACCGCGCCGTGGCGCTTTCCGCGCTCGAGCAGTTCGATATCTCCCAGCTCGCGGCGCAGCGCGCCGACAGCCTTTCCGGTGGCCAGCAGCAGCGTGTCGCGATTGCCCGCGCGCTGGTGCAGGAACCCGAGATCATTCTCGCCGACGAGCCGATCGCCTCGCTCGATCCGCGCAACACCAAGGTGGTGATGGATGCGCTGCTGCGCATCAATCGCCACTACGGCATCACCGTCATGTGCAACCTGCACTCGCTCGATCTGGCCCGCACCTATTGCGACCGGCTGATCGGCATGTCGGCCGGCCGTGTCGTCTTCGACGGCGTTCCCGAAGAACTGACCGAGGGCGTCGCCCGCGACCTCTACGGCCTCGAGGCCGATGACGTTCTCGATTTCGACCCGGCGATTTCGCCGGAGCGTTTCCGCGGCGCCGTGCCTGCCGCGGCCTGATCTCAAGACCGAGTTCAAACGGTGCCGGAACGGCACTGCCAACACCTGGAGAATACCCATGCTGAACCGCCGCACGCTTTTCGGCGCCGCTTTCGCAGGCCTCGCGCTTGCCGGTGTCGCTTCGCCCGCTTTCGCCGACTGGAAGGCGGATTTCCCGGAGCTGACGATCGCCGTTATCCCGGCTGAGAACGCGTCGACCACCACCGACCGCTACCAGCCGCTGGCCGACTATCTCGGCAAGCAGCTCGGCGTTCCGGTCAAGCTGGCCGTCGCCACCGACTACGCCGCCGTCATCGAGGCGCAGCGCGCCGGCAATGCCCAGATCGCCATGTACGGCCCGGCCTCCTACGCTCGCGCCGTGCTGACCGGCGTTGAAGTCGACCCGCTGGTCGTTCCGCGCCATTCGAACGGCGCCACCGGCTATTATTCGGTCATCTATACGCTCGCGAACGGCCCCTACAAGTCGATCGACGACCTGAAGGGCAAGACGCTCGCTCTGGTCGATTCCAACTCGACCTCGGGCAACAACGCCCCGCGCTTCTTCCTGCATCGCGATGGCAAGGACGTCGACACGTTCTTCGGCAAGGCGATCTTCGCCGGCAGCCATGACAACGCCGTCCTCGCGCTTGCCCAGGGCACCGTCGACGCCGCTGCCAATTCCTGGAACTCGGAAGACGATTCCAACCTGACCCGCATGATCTCCAAGGGCGTTCTCAAGAATGCCGATGGCAAGCCGATGACGAAGGAAGACTTCCGCATCGTCTTCAAGACCGACTTCCTGCCGGAAGGCCCGTTCTCGGTCCTGTCGGCTCTGCCGGCCGACCTGAAGGCCCAGATCAAGCAGGCCTTCCTGGACATGCCGAAGAACGACGCCAAGGCGTTCGCCGGCCTTTCGGACGGCAAGGACACCGAGTTCGTCGCGATCGAGCCGGCAACGCTCCAGCCGATCATCGACATGGTCAAGTTCAACGACGAGCAGCGCAAGAAGGGCTCCTGAGCCCCTTCAAGCCTTTCGGGAGGCGGCCGGTCCATCCGGCCGCCTTTTTCGTAACCGGCCGCATGTCGCGGTTGTCCGTCCTGCCCGGCGGATGAAGAACAAGCGGAGACGGCCCTTGGCGACCGCCATTGCAAAGCTTCCGGACCAGCAGGCCGCCGCGCTCAGTCGTGGCTACGCCAGCGCGGTCGCAGCCAAGCGGATGAAGACGCTGGCCGTCCTCGCCGTGCTGGCGGTGCTGATCGTCATCAGCGGCCAGATGGCGGATATCCGCCCCTGGAAGCTGATCACCAATATCGGCAATTTCGGCTCCTTCATCGGCCGCACGCTGCCGACGCTGACGCTGGGCAATCTCTTCTCCGATATCGCCGCCTGGTACTGGAACTTCGGCGCCTGGTTCCGGCTGCTGGTCGAAACGATCCTGATCGCCTATCTCGGCACGTTCCTTGGCGGCATCCTCGCCTTCTGCCTCTGCTTCTTCGCCTCGGCCAATCTCGTCCGCAACAAGGCGACGTGGTTCGTCGCCCGGCGCTTCCTCGAATTCTGCCGCACCGTTCCCGATATCGTCTTCGCGCTGATCTTCGTCATCGCCTTCGGCCTCGGTCCGATGGCAGGCGTCCTGGCGCTGACGATCCACACGGTCGGCGCGCTCGGCAAGCTGTTTGCCGAGGTCGTCGAGAACATCGACATGAAGCCCGTCGAGGGCCTGCAGGCGACCGGCGCCTCCTGGCTGCAGACGGTGCGCTTCGGCGTGCTGCCGCAGGTCTCGTCCGGCTTCGCCTCCTATGCGCTGCTGCGCTTCGAGATCAACGTGCGCGGCGCGGGCGTCATGGGCTTCGTCGGCGCCGGCGGCATCGGCCAGGAGTTCCTGATTGCCATCCGCAATTTCTATTATACCGACGTCAGCGCCATCCTCCTGATGATCATCACCACCGTGATCCTGATCGATCTCGGCACGGAGCAGGTCCGTCATCGGCTGATCGGCATGGAGCGCATGCGATGAACACGGCTTCCTCCACGATCTCGACCGGCAAGCGCGCCATCCGCGAGACGGCGCTGGCCGATCTCGACGGCCTGCGACGACGCCACCCTGGTGCCTTCGCCAAGTCGCCGCTGCGGCGGCTGTTCATGATTGGCCTGCCGGTGGTGATGGTGGCTCTGGCGCTTGCCGCCATGGTCTGGCTCGATTTCTCGCTGGTCAGGATCTGGAACGGCCTGCATCGTCTCGGCCAGTTCGCCATCCTGATGATCCCGCCGGCGCCCGAAGGCCGGTTCATGGCCTTTTCCATCGCGCTCGGCGAAACGCTGGCGATCGCCTTTCTCGGCACGCTGACGGCGGCAATCCTCGCCTTCCCGGTCGCGTTCCTCGCCGCCAAGAACGTCATTCCCAATATCTTCGTGCATTTCGGCGCCCGCCGGACCTTCGACGTCTTCCGCTCGGTCGATACGCTGATCTGGGCGCTGATGTGGATCAACGTCGTCGGCCTCGGCCCGTTCGCCGGCGCGCTGGCGATTGCCTGCGCCGATTTCGGCGCCTTTGGCAAGCTATTCTCCGAGGCGATCGAGGCGACGGACGGCAAGGCGACCGAAGGCATCGCGGCGTCGGGCGGCAGCAAGGCGCATCAGGTCCGCTTCGGCCTCGTGCCGCAGGTGCTGCCGGTGATCGCGAGCCAGGTGCTCTACTTCTTCGAATCCAACGTCCGTTCGGCGACGATCATCGGCATTGTCGGCGCCGGCGGCGTCGGCGCCTACCTGACCGAACTGATCCGCGTGCTGGAACTGAAGCAGGTCGCCTTCCTTATCCTGATGATCCTCGTCACCGTCGCGGTCATCGATTTCATCTCGTCCAAGCTGCGCATGGCGGTGATCGGCAAGTCGAAGATGGTGTGAGGCCGCTCCTCCCCTCAGAGGGGAGGTCGAAAACGCGCATGCGTTTTCGGGAGGGGGGTGGCTGCGCCGTTCAGTCTGAAACCCCTCTCCAAAGCTGGCTCCGGCCAGTTTTGCCCTCCCTCCAGGGGAGGGTTCAAGCCGTGCGTGCTGCTAGACGCCCGCACTCACGCGCTCAGCCAGTGAAAGCACTCAGCTCTCGACCACGAGCTCCGTCCGGTCGGCGGCGAAGGCGGCGCGGGTGAACTGGATCGGCGCATCGTCCGTGTCGACATTGATGCTCTCGACCGTCAGCAGCAGCCGGCCCGGCGCGAGGTCGAGCTTCTGCGCCTCCTCGGCCCCGGCCAGCCGGGCGGAGATTCGCGTCTCCAGGCGGCGGTAGTCGCTGACGCCGCAGGCGGCCAGCGCCTGCGTCACCGTTCCCGTGTCGCGATAGGCCGCGACCAGCCCGGCGAAGCGGGGCATGGGGAAATAGGCATTGCCGAGCGAGATCGGACTGCCATCGGCCATGCGCACGGTATCAAGGCGCATCACCGGCGCGCCCAATGCGATCGCCAGCGCCTTGGCGACGCCCGGATCCGCCACCGTCTCATAAGCTTCCAGCACTTTGCCGCCGGCTTCGCGGCCGGCGCGGGAGACGTTTTCCGAGAAGCGGGTGCGGGTGCCGATCGGGTAGGGCATCGGCCTGTCCTCGACGAAGGTGCCGCGCCCCTGCGTCGCCCGCACCAGCCCGCGCGACGCCAGTTCGGCGAGGCTGCGCCGCACCGTATGGCGGTTGACCGCGAAGCGGGTCGCCAACTGGCTTTCGGTCGGAAGCTGCATGCCGGCGCGCAGCCGCTCGCTGCGGATATCCGCCTCGATCTCGTCGGCGATCTGCCGCCAGGCGGCGATGCCGCGGCCGCGGGCGACCTCCGTCACGCCGTTGTCGTCGGCCGGGAGCACTGTGTTTGTCATCAAATCGTCACTGGACCTATTCATGTGGTTGTCTATATCATTAGACAACTCGAATGAGAAGCCTTCGATGATGATGGATCAAATCATGCGACATGAGGCGGCCGGCGCGAAGCCGGCGGAAAATCCCGAG
Source organism: Kaistia nematophila (assembly GCF_026343855.1). NCBI lineage: Bacteria > Pseudomonadati > Pseudomonadota > Alphaproteobacteria > Hyphomicrobiales > Kaistiaceae > Kaistia > Kaistia nematophila. The sequence goes on from NZ_JAPKNK010000008.1 coordinate 53,917, forward strand.
ATTGCCGCCCGTCAGGCGGTCATGGCGACCTGCACGGGCGCGACGTGCGTCGAGCTGGAGCAGGCGCTGGCTGCCCTTGGCGACATCCCGCAGGCGACCGACCTGCGCGGCACCGAGAACGGCCTCGTCATGCTGCGCGGACGCATGGGCGGCGACGGCCGGCCGTTCAATCTCGGCGAGGCGACGGTGACCCGCGCCGCGGTCCGCCTTGACGATGGCCGCACCGGCTTCGCCTACCAGCTCGGTCGCGACGCCGCCAAGGCGCGCGTCGCCGCCATCCTCGACGCGCTCTGGCAGGGCTCGGAGCGGACCGCCGTCGAGGCGGCGCTCGCGCCGACGCGCCTGCGCATCGCCGACGAGGCCGCCGCCAAGGCGCGCCGGGTCGCCGCCACGCGGGTCAACTTCTTCACCATGGTTCGCGGAGACGATTGATGTCAGCCCTCGCCATCACGGCCGGTTTCACCGACCCGGTCATTGAAGCGCAGGCGCATTTCCATGCGCTGATGAACGCGCTCGCCCGGCCCGGTACGATTCAGCCTTTTCCGGCCGCCCTCGACGTCCCGGCGCCGCTGACGCCGGAACTCGCCGCCGTCGCGCTGACGCTCGTCGATCATGAGGCGACGCTGTGGCTGGACGCGACGCTCGCCGCCTCTCAGCCGGTCGTCGACTACATCCGTTTCCACACCGGCGCGCGCATCGTCGCCGACCCGGCCGACGCTGCCTTCGCCCTGGTGGTCGACGTCGCCGCCATGCCGTCGCTCGCGAGTTTCGCGCAGGGCACGGACGAATACCCGGACCGCTCGACGACGATCATCCTCGCCGCCGCTTCCATCGAGCCCGAGGGCAGCTTTGAACTGAGCGGCCCCGGCATCCGGGACAGCGCGCGGATCGGTCTTTCCCCGGTTCCCGCCGATTTCACGGCGCAACTCGCCATCAACCGCGCGCAGTTTCCGCGCGGCGTTGATCTGGTTTTCGCGGCCGGCCGCGAAGTCGCGGCGCTGCCGCGCACGACACTCGTTTCGGAGGTCTGATCATGTATGTCGCCGTCAAGGGTGGCGAGCAGGCGATCGACAACGCGCATGGGCTGCTCGCCCATGAGCGTCGCGGTTCGACTTCCATCCCCGATCTCTCTCCAGACCAGATCGAGAGCCAGCTGGTGCTCGCGGTCGACCGCGTCATGGCCGAGGGGTCGCTTTACGATCCTGCGCTCGCGGCGCTCGCCATCAAGCAGGCGCGTGGCGACCTGATCGAGGCGATCTTCCTCGTCCGCGCCTTCCGGACGACTTTGCCCCGGTTCGGCAATGGCGAGCCGGTCGACACCGGCGCCATGGCGATCGAGCGTCGCATCTCCGCGACGTTCAAGGATCTGCCCGGCGGGCAGGTGCTCGGCCCGACCTTCGACTACACCCATCGCCTGATCGACTTCATGCTGGCCGCCGGCGTCGAGCCGCCGGCGCCCGTCGAGGTCGAAGCCGAGCCGGAGGCGTCGCCGCGCGTGACGGACCTTCTCGACGGCCAGGGGCTGATCGAGCAGGAACTGCCCGACGACACGGCGGAGGTCGGAGACCTGACCCGCGCGCCGCTCGATTTCCCGGCCGATCGCGACCTGCGCCTGCAGGCGCTGGCACGTGGCGACGAGGGCTTCCTGCTGGCGCTCGGCTATTCGACCCAGCGCGGCTATGGCCGCACCCATCCCTTCGTCGGCGAGATCCGTTTCGGCGAGGTGATGGCGGAATTCGTGCCGGAAGAGCTTGGCTTCGCTGTGCCGCTCGGCCCGGTCGCCCTGACCGAATGCCAGATGGTCAACCAGTTCCACGGTTCGGCCGAGCTGCCGCCGCAGTTCACCCGCGGCTATGGCCTCGTCTTCGGCCAGAGCGAACGCAAGGCGATGTCGATGTCGCTGGTCGACCGGGCGCTGCGCACCCGCGAGTTCGGCGAGGACATCACCGCCCCGGCGCAGGACGAGGAATTCGTCCTTTCCCATTGCGACAACGTCCAGGCGACCGGCTTCGTCGAGCACCTGAAGCTGCCGCACTACGTCGATTTCCAGGCCGAGCTCGGGCTCGTCCGCCAGATGCGCGCCGAATACCAGTCGCGCCAGCAAGAGCTGAAGGAGGCGGCGGAATGAGCGCCGTGGCAGCGCCGCAGGCGAGCGGCTACAACTTCGCCTATCTCGACGAACAGACCAAGCGCATGATCCGCCGCGCGATCCTGAAGGGGATCGCGATCCCCGGCTATCAGGTGCCGTTTGCAAGTCGCGAAATGCCGATGCCCTATGGCTGGGGCACTGGCGGCGTGCAGGTGACGGCAGCGATCATCGGCCCCGACGACGTGTTGAAGGTGATCGACCAGGGCTCGGACGACACCACCAACGCCGTCTCGATCAGAAAATTCTTCGCCAAGACCGCCGGTGTCGCCACGACGACGGAGACGAAGGACGCGACGATCATCCAGACGCGCCACCGCATCCCGGAGCGCGAGCTGACGGAAAAGCAGACGATCGTCTTCCAGGTGCCGATTCCCGAGCCGCTGCGCTTTCTCGAACCGCGCGAGACCGAAACACGCAAGCTGCATGCGCTCGCCGATTACGGGCTCATGCATGTGAAGCTCTATGAGGACATCGCCCGGCACGGCCATATCGCCACCACCTACGACTACCCGGTCGAGGTCGCCGATCGCTATGTGATGAACCCGTCGCCGACGCCGAAGTTCGACAATCCGAAAATGCATATGTCGCCGGCGCTGCAATTGTTCGGCGCCGGTCGCGAGAAGCGCATCTACGCCGTGCCGCCCTTCACCAAGGTGCGCAGCCTCGATTTCGAGGATCATCCCTTCGAGGTGCAGAAGTTCGACAGGCCCTGCGCGCTCTGCGCGGCGACCAACGTCTATCTCGACGAGGTCGTGCTCGACGATCGCGGCGGCCGGATGTTCGTCTGCTCGGACTCCGACTATTGCGAGGAACGCCGGGCCGAGGGCCATCGCGGCGAGCTTTCCGGCGAGGCGCCGGCTCTGCATGCGGTGGGCGGGGCGGCGTGATGGCCGAGATCTCCGTCCGCAAGGCGACCGAGGCCGATCTGCCGGCGCTGCTCGCGCTTTATGGCCAGCCGGATTTCAACAATGGCCGCGTCACCTCGCTCGAGGTGGCGCAGGCGACGCTCGCTCGCATGGCGACCTATCCCGATTTCGCCGCCTACTGCGTCGAGGTAGAGGGCGAGATCGTCGGCACCTTCTCGCTGATGGTGATCGACAATCTCGCGCATTGGGGCATGGCCTCGGCGCTGGTCGAGAACGTCGTCGTCGCCAACGGCCATCAGGGCGAAGGCATCGGCCGTGCCATGATCCAGCAGGCGTTCCGGCTGGCGGAGGCGAAGGGGGCCTACAAAGTGGCGCTCTCCTCCAACATCCGCTCGACCCGGGCGCATGCCTTCTACGAGAGCCTCGGCTTCGAGAAATACGGCTTCAGCTTTCGTCTGGAGCCGGTGCCGGCCGAGCCTGCCCTTCAGCCAGAACTCATTGACGGACGTGCATCATGACGGCCAATCTCAACGACAAGCCGCTTCTCTCCGCGCGCAATCTCGGCAAGCATTATGGCCAGCGCCTCGGTTGCCGCGATGTGAATTTCGATCTCTATGAGGGCGAGGTTCTCGCCGTGGTGGGTGAATCCGGCTCCGGCAAGTCGACCCTGCTCGGCCTGCTCGCGACCGAGCTTTCTCCGACGGCCGGCGCGGTCCACTACCGCATGCGCGATGGCGAGACACGGAACCTCTTCGACCTCTCCGAGGCCGATCGCCGCTTCCTACTGGGTACCGACTGGGGCTTCGTCCGCCAGGACGCCCGCGACGGCCTGCGCATGGGCGTCTCGGCCGGCGGCAATGTCGGCGAGCGGCTGATGGCGGTCGGTGGCCGGCACTATGGCCGCATCCGCGACACGGCGAGCGACTGGCTCAACCGCGTTGAAATCGAGCCGGAGCGCATCGATGACCTGCCGAAGAGCTTCTCCGGCGGCATGCGCCAGCGCCTGCAGATCGCCCGCAACCTCGTCACCCATCCGCGCCTCGTCTTCATGGACGAGCCGACATCGAGCCTCGACGTCTCGGTGCAGGCGCGCCTGCTCGACCTGATCCGCGGGCTGGTTTCCGAGCTTGGCCTCGCGGTCATCATCGTCACCCACGACCTCGCCGTCGCCCGCCTGCTGTCGCACCGGATCATGGTGATGAGGCAGGGCCGGGTGATCGAGACCGGCCTCACCGACCAGGTGCTGGACGATCCGCGCGAAGCCTACACCCAGCTTCTCGTTTCCTCGGTGCTCGCAGCATGACCCAGAACGACATGTCTCGGAATCTCGTCACCCTCGAAGGCGTCTCGAAGGCCTTCACGTTGCATCTGCGCGACGGCATGAAGATCAGCGTCGTCGACAATGTCTCGTTCGGCGTGAAGCCGGGCGAATGCGTCGTGCTGGGCGGGCCGTCGGGCGCCGGCAAGTCGTCGATTCTCAAGATGATCTACGGCAATTATCGCTGCGACCAGGGCCGCATCTGGGTCCGCGACGGCGACGAGCCGGTCGATGTCGTCACCGCCGAGCCGCGCCGCATCCTGGCGCTGCGCGGATCGGTGATGGGCTATGTCAGCCAGTTCCTGCGCGTCATCCCGCGCGTTTCCTCGCTCGATATCGTCGCCGGCGCGGCGACCGACAGCGGCGTGGCGCAGGCCGAGGCCTGGGCGCGGGCCGAGCGGCTTCTGACGCTCCTGAACGTGCCGGAGCGGCTCTGGAGCCTGCCCCCGGCGACCTTCTCCGGCGGCGAGCAGCAGCGCGTCAACATCGCGCGCGGCCTCGCGGCGGACCGGCCGATCTTGCTGCTCGACGAACCGACCGCCTCGCTCGACGCGGCCAACCGCGCCGTCGTGGTGCGGCTGATCGAGGAGAAGAAGCGGGCCGGCGCGGCTGTCATCGGCATCTTCCACGACGAGGACGTCCGCGACCATGTCGCCGACCGCATCGTCGACGTCACGGAATTCGCCTCCTCCAGGGCGGCTTGAGCTCAGACCAAACGGGATCGAAATGACCGAACCGACCGAATTCCTGATCGAGAACGCCAGTCTCGTCCTGCCCGATCGTGTGGTGGAGAATGGCTGGATCGCCGTTGCCGGCGGCAAGATCGCCGAGATCGGCGAGGGCAGGGCGCCGGAACGCGGCATCGACATCGCCGGCGATTATCTGGTGCCGGGTCTCGTCGAACTGCACACCGATCACCTCGAGGCGCATTTCGCCCCGCGCCCGCATGTGCGCTGGCATGCGCTTTCCTCCGTCATGGCCTATGACGCGCAGATCGCGGCGGCGGGCATCACCACGGTGTTCGACTCGCTCCGCGCCGGTTCCGATGCGGACTCCGCGTCGATCGGCACCGACCTCGCCTTGCTGGCGTCGGCCATCGAGGAGGCGCGCGCCACCGGCCACCTGCGCGTCGATCACCGCACGCATCTGCGCTGCGAGATCGCCTGCGACGACGTCATTGAGCATGTCGAGGCCTACGCCGCGCTCTATCCCGTCGACATGATGTCGTTGATGGACCACACGCCCGGTCAGCGCCAGTTCAAAGATCTGGAGACCTGGCGCCGCTACTACATGCGCAAGAAGCCGATGTCGGACGAGGACGTGAACCGTTTCGTTTCCGCCCGTCTCGAACTGCACGCCAACAATGCCGGCCCGAACCGCCTGAAGCTGGTGGCGCTCGCCGCCGAGAAGGGCGCCGTGCTGGCAAGTCATGACGACGCCACGGCGGCGCATGCGGCGGAAGCCGTCGGCAATGGCGTCGCGCTGGCCGAGTTCCCGACCACCCTGGAAGCGGCCGAGGCTCTGAACGAGGCCGGCATCAGCGTCATCATGGGCGGACCGAATGTCGTGCGCGGCGGCTCGCATTCCGGAAATGTCGCAGCCGAAGATCTCGCACGCGCCGGCTTTCTCGATATTCTGTCGTCGGATTATGTGCCTGCGAGTCTGTTGATGTCCGCCTTCGAACTGCCCCGTCGCATTCCCTCGATCGATCTCGCGGCGGCGATCCGCACCGTGACGCAGACGCCGGCGCGCGCCACCGGGCTCTCGGATCGCGGCGCCATCGAGGCTGGCCTTCGCGCCGATCTCGTGCGGGTGCACGTCACCGGCAAGGACAAGGAAAGCCCGACGCCGATCGTTCGCCAGGTCTGGCGCGAAGGCCAGCGGATCTCGTGAGGGCATGATGGGAACGGGCGTATTGGTGGCGGTCGTCGGGCCGAGCGGTGTCGGCAAGGACACGCTGATCGGCCATGCCAAGGCATCGCTGGCGGGGGATGACGGCTTCGTCTTCGTTCGCCGCCTGGTGACGCGCGGCGAGAATGCCTTCGAGGACCACGATACGCTCGACGAGGCGGCGTTCGCCGAGGGCGTCGAGGCTGGCCGCTTTCCGGTGTCCTGGCGCGCGCACGGCCTCGGCTATGCGCTTCCGGCCGCGACCCTCGAGGCGATCGAGGCCGGCGCCGTCGTCATCTGCAACTTCTCCCGCGGCGCCATCGCGGCGGCGCGGGAGCGCTTCCCGGCGGTGCGGGTGGTGGCGATCTCGGCGCCGGACGCGATCCTCGCGGCTCGCCTGATCGCCCGTGGGCGCGAGACGGAAGAGGGCGTCGCCGCCCGCCTTGCACGCGAGGCGGTATGCGCCCGCGAGATCGATCCCGATCTCACCATCGTCAACGACCGTCCGATCGAACAATCCGGCGGCGAACTGGTCGCCTATCTGAAGGGGCTGCGGACGACAGCCTCCGCCTGATGCAGCCTCGCCGTGGGGAACTCGGCTTGCTCAGTCCGGCCGGCGTGCCCGAACATGCAGAAAGATCGGCGCGACGCGCGTGTCGGCGATGATGGGCTCCGCCTCAGCCTGTTCGACGGTCGCCTTCGGCTCGCCGAAGGCTTCGATGGCGAGCCCGGCGCCGACGATCATCGCCACCCAGTCGGTCAGCGTGCGGTGGAAACGCGGGACGCGGAACGGCTCGACCTTGCTGCGCTCCTCGGCCGGCAGGGACGAGAACCACCACGTCTCCACCGCGCCGTTCGTCTCTTCGAAGTAGTCCGCCACCTCGACGGCGCGCGGTATGCCGTCCGCATCGCGGATGTTGCGGCGGCGCGGCGGCACGAAGCAGGGATGCAGGATCGAGAACTGCAGGAAGCCACCGGGGCGCAAGACGCGCCGCGCCTGCTGCAGCACGGCCTGCTGGCTCGGCATGTCCATCAACGACATGAAGGCGGTGGCGAAATCGAAGCTCGCATCGGCGAAGGGCAGGGCCATGCCGTCGCCATGCAGGTAGCGGATGCCGAGCGGCTCGGCCGCTTCGCTCTCCTGCGCGTGGCGGATGAAGGTCGGGGCGATGTCGACCGCCGTCATCCGCGCGCCCCGCTGTGCGAGCTTGCGGGTGTTCGAACCCTCGCCGCAACCGATGTCCAGCCCCTCGAGGCCGTCGATCGGCGGCAGAATGGCCAGAAAGGCCGGCGTGTTCAGCGCGTCCCGATAGACATCGTAGCCGGCGCGCGAGTGACGGGTCCAGGCTTCGGCATTGGCTTCCCAATGCGCGGCGACGATCGAAGGGTCCATGGGGCAGCGCCTTCCTGTTCGTGAGGGGCGCGCCTTTCAACAGATCGGGGTCCGCCTGTCAAGCCGGCGGTCGCACGTCAGGACGGTGCGGGGGCGGCCGGCCCCGGCCGTTCAGTCCGTCACCGCGTCCCAGGGCAGATCGGCGACGCGGATCGGCCAGCGTTCGTAGACCAGTGTCTCTTCATTTTCGGCGGAGCGCTCGAAGACGCGCGCGGCCATGCCGAGTTCTGCCGCGGAGTGGCCGAGATGCTTGGCCATCGACACCGCGACATCATGCGAGGTGAAAGCTCCGATTTGCGATCCGCTCTGGCTCACGATCGCATAGCCCCGGTCTTCATTGGGCTGAACATAGTAGACCGCCGAATCAAACACTTAAAGTCTCCTTAAGCTCCTCTGACTGCTTAGCTGAGTCGGATGGTCATGTGTGCGCAGAAAGCACTTCCGGTTGCAGGTCCGGTCGGTTGTGGACGGAGTGTGGCTATTCGGTCCCTGCCCCGGGGCCAGTTCAGGCCGATGTCGGGCGTGGTCCCGCTGGGCTGCCGATGGTCAGGAAAGCGATGACGGCCAGGGTGCTCAGCACCGCGATGATCGAGAGCGAGATCGGATATCCGAGATGTTCCGTCATCAGCGCGAAGGCGAAAGGCGCGGCGGAAGAGACCACCAGCCGCACCGAGGTGAGGCGGCCCAGGCGCTTGCCATAGCCGTCGCTGCCGAAGAGTTCGAGCGGCAGTGTGCCCTGAACGATGCTCGAGAGCCCGGAGCTGAGGCCGAAGACGATGGCGAAGGCGAAGGCCCCGGAGAGGCTTGGCGCGGTGGCGAGCAGGATGCCGGTCGCGAGCGGCAGGAAGCCGGAGGCGATGATGGCGAGCGTCCGCTGCGACAATCGCCCGCCGAAGGTCATGTTGGTGAACCGGCTCAATACCTGCGCCGGGCCGAAGACCGAGGCGACCAGCACGCTCGCCTTGGCGAGGCCAAGCCCGGTCAGCATCGGCAGCATGTGGACCAGGAAGGTCGAGGTCACGAAGCTCTGGATCGCGAAGCCGAGCAGCATCAGCCCGAAGGCGCGCGGCCTTGCGGCTCCCTCGATGACGCCCGTCACCGACGCGGCGGCTCGCGGCGTGTGGTCGGGCGGGTCGCGGCGGTCGGAGATGGTGCGCGTCTTGACCATTAGCCAGCCATGCACCGGCAAGCAGACGAAGAGATGCATTAGCGCGAACAGTAGATAGACATGATGCCAGTCGAGCCTCGCATGCAGCGCCGTCGTGAACGGCCAGAACAGCGTCGACGCGAAGCCGGCCATCAGCGTCAGATAGGTGATCGAGCGCTGCGCCGTAGCCGGGTTCAACTGCACCAGCAGCGTGAACGAGGCGCTGTACTGCACCAGCGTAGAGGCGATCTGGATGGCAATCAGCCCTAGAACCAGCATGGCGCCGTTACCGGCCATGGCGCAGACGGCGAGCGCCAGTGCAGCGGCCAGCGAGCCGATCGTCATGACGCGTCCGGCGCCCCGGCGATCGATCCAGCCGCCGACCCAGGGCGCGGAGAGCCCGCCGACCAGCAGTGATACGGAGAGCGCGCCGAACACCCACTCGGTCGAGAGGCCGAACTCGCGCGCCATCGCCGGCGCGAGGACGCTGAAGCTGTAGTAGAGCGTGCCGTAGCCGATGATCTGGGTCAGGCCGAGGGCTAGGACCGCCGTGCGGGATTTCATGGTGGACGCCTTGGATGCCTGCCCGTCGTCGGACGGCCTGAAAACCTGCGGAGAGCGCTGCCGCGAATCGTGCCGCTCGATGGCTCTATGCGCGCTCGCGATCGGACAAGACAACCGAAAACGCGGGGGAAGCGGAGGATTCCCCTGCAGGAGAAGAGCGCGACTGGACGCGCCGCGCCGTCGCTGCCCGGTCGCCCGTGAGGACGGCCTGTCGGCTGGGGAAGGGGCTTTTCGCAGCGTCCGCCAGACCCCGGACGGGCTTTGTTCTCCCCTTAGCCGGCGTGTCATCCGAGCGTTACGGCCTGCGGGCTAAGGCGGTGGCCGTCGCGCCGGTCCAGGCGCTCCCTTTCCTTCGTGAGGCTCTCATGAACGCCAAGCTTCTCAGCGCCGTCGGCACATTCGCCGTTGCAGCGCTGCTCGCCGGCCCCGCCGCGGCAGAAAAGACCAAGATCGATTTCTGGTTCGGCAATTCGGGCGACATTGCCAAGCGCGTCCAGGAACAGTGCGACCGCTTCAACGCCAGCCAGTCCGACTATGAAGTCGTCTGCACGAGCCAGGGCTCGTATGACGCCTCGCTGCAGAACACCATCGCGGCCTTCCGCGCCGGCCAGCAGCCGACGATCGCGCAGGTCTCGGATGCCGGCACCCTCGATATCATGCTGTCGGGCGCCTATTACCCGGCCAACAAGCTCATGACCGACATGGGCTACACGGTCGACTGGAAGGACTATTTCTCCGGCATCGCCAGCTACTACGCGACGTCGAAGGGCGAGATGTACTCGTTCCCCTTCAACTCCTCGACCGCGCTGCTCTACTGGAACAAGGACGCCTTTGCCAAGATCGGCAAGGACCATGCTCCCGCGACCTGGGAAGAAGCCGCCGCCGATTTCAAGGCGCTGAAGGCTGCCGGCTATGCCTGCCCGCTCGGCTTCAACATCTCGCGTGACGAAGTCTGGCAGCTCGAAGAGCAGTTCAACGCCATCCATGGCGAGCCGATCGCGACCAAGCGCAACGGCTTCGACGGTCTCGACGCCGAACTGACCTTCAACAAGGGCAAGTGGGTCCAGTTCGTCAAGGATCTCAAGGGCTGGTACGACAACGGCGAAGCCGTCATCAAGTCGAAGGAAACCGGCCAGACCTTCATCGAAGCCTTCGCCAATGGCGATTGCCAGGTCATCCTGACCTCGGTCGGCGACCACGGCAATATCGGCCGCACCGCCAAGGAAGGCATGAACTGGGATGTCGCGATGCTGCCGGTCTACGAAGGCACCGCGCGCAAGAGCTCCTTCGTCGGTGGCGCCTCGCTCTGGGTTCTCTCCGGCAAGTCCGAGCCGGAATACAAGGCGGCCGCGGCCTTCTTCGACTTCATCGCCAAGCCGGAAGAAGCGCTGACCTGGTCGACCGTGACCGGCTATATCCCGGTCCGCAACTCGGGCTTCAAGTACCTGAACGAGCAGGGCTTCTACGACAAGGCCCCGTACAAGGGCCGTGAACTGGCGATCGCCAGCCTGACCGCTTCGCCGGCCGAAGATCCGGCTCCGCACGGCATCCGCCTCGGCGGCCTGCTGCAGATCCGCCAGGAAGTCTCGAACGGCCTCCAGGCGATCTTCATCAAGAACGAAGACGTCCAGGCTTCGCTCGACACGGCTGCCGATCGCGGCAACCAGATCCTGCGCAAGTTCGAGCAGACCTACGCCGGCAAGACGCTGCCGTAGTCTGCCTCGCTGAGCTCCCACCCCACCCTCCCGGCTCCGGCGGGGAGGGACAAGGGAGGCCGGGCGGAACGTGACCCGTTCACGTTCCGCCTATTCCTCGATCCGGCCTCGTCCCCCATGCGCAGCGCCGGATCCAGGTCGCCGTCGTCCCACCGTCGCGGGACGCCGGCAGCCTGAAGAACGAGACCGTCCGATGGAAAAGCGCGCTACCTTCTCGTCCACGACGATCGGCATTCTGTTCGCCCTGCCGATGCTTGTGCTGATCTTCGTCTTCTTCTACTGGCCGAGCGGTCAGGCGCTCTATTGGGCCTTCACGCTGGAACAGCCCTGGGGCGGTGGCAACACCTGGGTCGGGCTCCAGAACTTCCGCCAGCTCCTCAGCGATCCCTATTACTGGGGGGCCATTTCGCGCAGCATGGTCTTCGGCCTCGGCTCGACCGGCATCGCCATGGGCGTCGCGCTGCTGCTGGCGCTGTTCACCGATCGCGAGCTCCGTGGCCACAAGGCCTATCGCACCATCTTCATCTGGCCCTATGCCATCGCGGCCCCGGCGCTCGGCCTCGCCTTCCGCTTCATCCTCGCGCCCGAGGCCGGCTTCCTGTCGCTGATCAACCAGATCTGGCCGGGCCTTTGGAATCCGGCGCTCGACGGCACCGATGCGATGATCGCCGTCATCATCGCCTTCTCGTGGAAATATATCGGCTACAACTTCATCTTCTTCCTCTCGGCGCTGCAGTCGATCCCGCGCTCGCTGATCGAGGCCGCCGCGATGGACGGCTCCGGCCCGATGCGCCGCATGTGGGATATCCAGCTGCCACTGCTGACCCCGACGCTGTTCTTCCTGCTGGTCATCAACATCACCGAGAGCTTCCAGGATAGCTTCGGCATCGTCGACATCATGACCCAGGGCGGCCCGGCGCGAGCCACCGAGCTGATGGTCTACAAGATCTATTTCGACGGCTTCAAAGGCCTCGACTATTCGGGCGCCGCCGCCCAGTCGATCATCCTGATGGGCCTCGTCGTCCTTCTCACCATCGTGCAGTTCCGCTTCATCGAGCGGCGCGTGCACTACAAGTAGGAGGCAGGTCCGATGGTCGAACGCACTCCCATCTTCAACGCCATCTGCCAGATCGTCCTGCTGATCGGTCTGGTCACGGTGCTGCTGCCCTTCGTCATCGTGATCGTCGCGGCGACGCACGACATCCGAACCGTCAACACGGTGCCGATGCCGCTGGTGCCGGGATCGGATCTGTTCGTCAACCTGCACGAGGCCTGGGTTCGCGCCGATCTCGGCCGCAAGCTTTTCAACTCGCTGCTGTTCGCCGGCGCCGTGGCGGCCGGCAAGGTGCTGCTGTCGTCGATGGCGGCTTTCGCGATCGTCTATTTCCGCTTTCCCGGCCGGTCGCTGATGTTCTGGCTGATCTTCGTCACTCTGATGCTGCCGCTCGAAGTCCGCATCGTGCCGACCTATGCCGTCGCGGCCAACGCGCTGGCGCCGTTCCAGGCGATCCTGAACATCACCGGCATCACCTGGCTGGTGCAGACGGTGGCCGGCCTGCAGCTGAAGCTCGAATGGGGCCTGCTCAATTCCTATACAGGCCTGATCCTGCCGCTCGTCGCCACGGCGACCGGCACCTTCCTGTATCGCCAGTTCTACCTGACGGTGCCGGACGAGCTGGCGGAAGCGGCGAAGATGGACGGCTCCGGCCCGGTCCGCTTCTTCGCCGACATCCTGCTGCCGCTGTCGAAGCCGAACATGATCGCGCTCTTCACCATCATGTTCGTCTGGTCGTGGAACCAGTATCTCTGGCCGCTGCTGATCACCACCGACCCGAATTTCGGCATCGCGGTGACCCAGCTGAAACACCTCATTCCCTCTGAATTCGGCTTGCCGGACTGGAACGTCGCCATGGCGGGGACGCTCATCATCATGGCTCCGCCGCTCATCGTCGTGATCCTGATGCAGCGCTGGTTCGTGCGCGGCCTGATCTCGACCGAGAAGTGATTGGAAAGGACCAAACCGATGTCATCCATTGCCATCCGGGGCGTCAGGAAAGCCTATTCGAAGAACGCCGTCGTCCACGGCGTCGACCTCGAGATCGCCGCCGGCGAGTTCATTGTCATCCTCGGTCCGTCGGGCTGCGGCAAGTCCACGCTGCTGCGCATGATCGCCGGGCTGGAAGAGATTTCCGGCGGCGAGATCTGGATCGACGGCAAGCTGGTGAACCGCATGGAGCCGCGCGAACGCGGCTGCGCCATGGTGTTCCAGAACTACGCGCTCTATCCGCACATGACGGTGGCGGAAAACATCGGCTACGCGCTCAAGGTCGCCGGCGTTCCGAAGGCCGAGCGGATGAAGCGTGTCGCCGCGACGGCCAAGATCGTTGGTCTCGAAGCCTTCCTCGATCGCCGGCCGGCCGCGCTTTCCGGCGGCCAGCGCCAGCGCGTCGCCATGGGCCGCGCTATCGTGCGCGAGCCGAAGGTGTTCCTGTTCGACGAGCCGCTCTCCAACCTCGACGCCAAGCTGCGCGTCGCCATGCGCGCCGAGATCCGCCGCCTGCATCGCCGCCTCGGCGCCACCTCGGTCTTCGTCACGCATGACCAGACCGAGGCGATGACGCTGGGCGACCGGCTCGTCGTGATGAATGGCGGCCGCATCGAGCAGGTCGGCACACCGGCCGAGGTCTATAATCGCCCGGCCACCCGCTTCGTCGCCAATTTCGTCGGCTCGCCGTCGATGAACCTGATGGAGGGCGAGATCGACCGGCATGGCGTGTTCGTCTATGACGACCAGCGCCGTATCCCGCTTCCCGGCGCCGTCGAGGCGCGTCTCGTCGGCCACAAGGTCGTGCTTGGCGTCCGCGCCGAGGCCGCCCGCCTCGTTTCCGCCGGCACGCCGGGCTCGATCCCCGCGACCGTCGACTTCATCGAGGAACTTGGCGCCGGCCGTGTCGTCCACACCGATTTCGACGGCCTCTCCTTCGCGGTCGCCTTGAGTGATGCCGCCACCGTCCAGACCGGCGATGCCGTCGGCATCCGGATCGATCCGGCCGACGTCCATCTGTTCGCTGTCGATACCGGCCGGCGCATCGACGCCCTCGCGTCGCAGCCGGCCGCTGTCGCCTCCCTCTGACCCCAAGCCGAGAGACCTGTCATGACCCAAGACCTGATCACGCATGTCGGCTTCGCCACCACCTCCGGCGAGGGCGATATGAACCATATCGAGGCGTCGCTCGCCCGCATCGTCGAGCTCGGGGCCGACGTCGCCGAACTCTCGCTCTGCGGCGACGACCTGATCGCCGGCGGCCGCGTGCTGGAAGCCCGCGCCAAACGCCTGGTCGATATCTGCGCCAAATTCCCGCTGCGCTACACGGTGCACGGCCTGATCGTTTCCAATTTCATGGATGCGCGGAACCTCGAATTCCAGATGGCCGCCGCCAAGGCCATGGTCGAACTCGCCCAGCGCGTCGGCGCCGACACGCTCGTCCATCACAGCGGCCACGCGCCGATGGCGCCGCGCCGCGTGATCGCCGGCTATGACCGCATGCAGGAGGACGCGCTGAAGGAGCTGGCCGATTTCGGCGGCAAGCACGACGTCCGCATCGCGCTCGAAAACATCTTCGCCGTCGACGACGACATGTATCGCCAGCAGCCCTCCGAGGTCGCGGCGACCGTTGGGGCGATCAACCACCCCTATCTGGTCACCACCATCGATTTCGGCCACGCCTATATCGAGGCGACCCGCACCGGCGGCAACTTCCTCTCCGAGGTCGCGGCGATGGGGCCGGTCGCCGGCCATCTGCATGTGCATGACAGCTTCGGCCGTCCCTACACGATGTCGAAGTTCTACCACCAGAGCGAGGCGATCGCGCTCGGCATCGGCGATCTGCACCTGCCGCTCGGTTGGGGCGACCTGCCGTGGGAAAGCGTGTTCGACACCATCGACGTGCTGCCCGGCACGGCGCTGATCATGGAGATCGGCGAGCGCTTCGATGCCGAGAGGGCCGAGTCGATCGAGATGGCCCGCGCGCTGGCCGCCCGCCTCAACGCCCGTCACGCCGCCCGCGCCGCCTGATCGAGGGAAACGCCATGACCGCGGACGATCTAGCCCCGAGTGCCGCTGCCGAACTGGTGACGACCGTCGTGCCGAAGCTGCCGGTGCCGTCGATCGCGTTCCGCGAGGAGGCGATGCGTTCGCCGAAGACGAGGGCGGAGCATGACCGCCTCGCCCTCGACCTGCCGGCCTTCAACGCCGTTGAGATCCGCGGTCCGGCTCCCGTCCTCAGACCGGACGGTCCGCTCCGTATCGCCGCCTGGAATGCCGAGCGGCTCAAATATCAGAAGCCCTCCGCCGATCTGGTCGCCGGCGTGGCGCCCGACGTGCTGCTTCTGTCCGAGACGGATCTCGGCATGGCGCGCGCCGGCAACCGCCACACCGCCGGCGACCTCGCCGCCGCGCTCGGCATGGGCTACGCCTATGGCGTCGAGTTCCTGGAACTTGGCCTCGGCGACGACCGCGAACGCGCCTGGCATGCCGGCGAGACCAATGCCGCCGGCTTTCACGGCAATGCCCTGCTGTCGCGACTGCCCTTCGGCGACGTCGCGCTGATCCGGCTCGACGACGGCGCCGTCTGGTGGCTCGATGCCAAGGATGGCGAGCACCGGCTCGGCTGGCGCATGGCGATCGCCGCGCGGGTCGAAGCCGAGCAGGGGCCGTTCTGGGCGGTCGTCGTCCATCTCGAAAGCAAGTCGGACGCGGCCGACCGGGCGCGGCAGATGATCCGCCTGCTGCAGGCGGTCGATGGCCTGGCGCAGGGATTGCCGGTCGTGATCGGCGGCGATCTCAACACGAATGCCCTGATGGGCCACAGCCCCGCCGACTGGCTGGCCGGGCCGCAGAAGCACGAGCTGTTGTTCGCGGTCATGGCCGAAGCCGGCTTCGACTGGCAGGACGGCAACACGGCCGACGCGACCCTGCGGATGCGTCCGGACGGCACGCCCTTGCCGCCCTATTGCCGGATCGACTGGCTGCTTTCCCGCGGCCTCGACGCATCGAACGCCCGCACCGTGCCGGCGCTCGACAAGGCCGGCAACGCGATCTCGGACCATGATCTCGTGGTCGCCGACTTCGCCTTTCGGTAGGCCGGCCTATTCCCAGCCGAAGACGCTGCGGCCGGCATAGCTCGCCGACCGCTGCCGCTCGTCGGCGATCATCTCCTCGACGCTCGGCCCGGTGGCGACGCGCTCCAGCCGGCGCGCCTGCTCGTCGAGCCGCTTCAGCGCCGCCATCTCCTCCGCCTCGCCGAGCTTCGCCTTCTGCACGGCCGAGGTCATGACGCGGATGGTGTGGTCGTAGACCCGGAGCGGGACGGGGAAGGGATGGCGGTCCTTGCCACCATGCGCGAATGAGAAGCGCGCCGGGTCGCTGAACCGATAGGGCGCGCCGTGCACGACCTCGGCCACCATGGCCAGCGCCTGCACCGTGCGCGCGCCGACGCCCGGCACGAGCAGCAAAT
The DNA here is from genome assembly GCF_026343855.1 of Kaistia nematophila. NCBI lineage: Bacteria > Pseudomonadati > Pseudomonadota > Alphaproteobacteria > Hyphomicrobiales > Kaistiaceae > Kaistia > Kaistia nematophila. The sequence goes on from NZ_JAPKNK010000008.1 coordinate 70,475, forward strand.
CGGCGAAATCGGCCGGGCCTTGGTCGGCGGCTGCCGCCAGCGCGCCATGCAGGCGTCGCGTCACCACATCGCTGGAGCGCACGTCGTGATGCGCCGGCATGATCAGATGCGGCAACAGCGGCTCGTCGGTCTGCGCGGGTGGCGGCGCCGTTTCCGCGCGGAGCGCCGCGAATTCGAGCGCGATCTTGTCGGGCCCGAGATCGCCCAGCATGTCGAGTTGGCCGATGCGCGATGCCTCGGCCCGCCTGTCGGTCAGGTTGACGATCTCGCCCTGCCGCTCGCCGTCGATCGCCGCATGCGGCTCGTCGACGAAGCTCTTCAGCCCCTCCGATTGCCAGTGGTAGCGCCGCGCCTGGTGGGTGTCCTCGTTCATGCCCTGCTGGATCACCACCCAACTGCCGTCATCAGTGACGATGAAGCCGTGCAGGTAGAGATCGAAGCCGTCCTGGATCGCGGCGCTGTCGACCTTGGCGACGAGCCGGCTCGCCCGCGCCATCGCCATGCCGTCGAAGCCGACCCGGTCGCCGATGCCGACCAGTTCCTGCGGCGTCAGGCGCGAATGGCGGCCCTTGCCGCCGCAGACATGGATGCCGAGCTCGCCGGAGAGCGGCGTCAAACCGCGCTTCAGCGCGCCGAGCACGCTGGTGGTGATCCCCGACGAATGCCAGTCCATCCCCATCACGGCGCCGAAGGACTGGAACCAGAACGGATGGGCGAGGCGGCGAAGCAGCTCGTCGCGGCCATATTCCTGGACGATCGCCTCGCTGATGACGGCGCCGAGCCGGGTCATCCGGTCGGAGAGCCAGCGCGGTACATGCCCGCCATGCAGCGGCAGATCCGCGCTCCCGGCTCGCTTGGCCATGATCGGTTCCGTCCGTTACGTCTGGTGGCGTTGGCGCGAGCTTAGCATGTCGGGCTGCGCCTACAGCATCCGCGCTGGGCGCAGGCCGCGGAGGCTGTTGCCGAGGTACCAGCGCCCGGCCGTGACGAGGTCGTCCGGCGTCAATTGCCGTTCGATGGCCTTGCCGGACCGGAGCAGGCTCTCGCGCAGGATGCCGGGCAGCAGGCCGTCGGCGAGCGGCGGCGTCAGCAGCATGCCGTCCTCGCGCTCGACGAATATATTGCTGCGCGTCGCCTCGGTGACGAAGCCGGAGCGGTTGACGAGGATGGCCTCGTCGGCGCCGCGGGCGCCGGCCTCGGCGAAGGCGGCCTCATAGAGCCGCCTTTTCGTCGTCTTGTGGCGCAGGAAGGGATCGCCGGCATCGGCCTGCAGACTGGCGATGATGGTGGCGACCGGTCGGTCCGGCTCGGGCGGCAGGGCCGGGGCGACGATGTCGAGCGTTCCGTCACGGCGCAGCTCCAGACGGACCCGGCGGTCCTGCTCGCCGCCGAAGGCCTCCCGCAGGGCTTCGAGCCGGGCTTCCGCCTCGCCGCGGTCGAAGACGAAGCCGAGCGCGCTTGCCGAAGCGGCGAGGCGATCCAGGTGCAGGTCCAACCGCCCAAGCCCCGTTTCGGCCGAGCCGCGCAACGTCTCGATCAGGCCATAGTCCTCTCCGAGATCGGTCAGTACCCGCGCCTTCAGGAGGCATTCGGCATATTCGGCTTCGGCGTGCGAATCCGCGACGACGCCGCTGCCGACGTCATAACGGCCGCGGCCATCGGCAAGGAGCGTTGCCGTCCGGATCGCGACGTTGAAGCGGAGGTCGCCATTCGGCGCGATCGCCCCGATCGAGCCGGTGTAGATTTCGCGCGGGTCCTCTTCCAGTTCGCGGATGATCTCCATCGCGCGCAGCTTCGGCGCGCCGGTGATCGAGCCGCAGGGGAAGGCGGCCTGCATAAGCTCGGAGAGCGAGGTTCCGGGCAGCAGTCGCGAGGTCACGGTCGACGCCATGGCATGGAAGGTCGGATAGGTCTCGGCATTGAAGAGGTTCTCGACCTCGACCGATCCGATCTCGCTGATCCGGCCGAGATCGTTGCGCAGCAGGTCGACGATCATCAGGTTCTCGGCGCGTTGCTTCGGATCCTCGCGCAGTTCGTCGATCGCCGCCCGGTCGGCGTCCGGGTCGGCCTGGCGAGGCACGGTGCCCTTCATCGGCCGTGTCGTGGCCCGGCCTGCCGAAACGTCGAGGAACAGTTCCGGCGACACCGAAAGGATCGTGGCGCCGTCGAAGGAAATGATGCCGCCATGCGCGACCGGTTGGTTGGCGCGCAGCGCCGCATAGAGCGCGAGCGGGTCGCCGCCATAGCGGAAATCGATCGGGAAGGTGAGGTTGATCTGATAGGCGTCGCCGGCGGCAAGATAGTCGAGCACGCGGCCGATCTTCGATGCGTGCGCGGCTTCGTCCAGCCGGGGGCGGACATCGGCGATCGCAGGCGGCGGGGCGAGGGCGCCGAAAACGGCATCAAGTTCCGCCGCCCCCAGGCGGAGCGCTTCGCGGAACAGGCCGAACCAGAGAAGCGGCAGTTCTCGCCCGGCCGGAAGCGCGGCGACGAGGCGGTCCTGCAGCGCATAGCCGAGCTCGTAGCCGAGGAATCCTGCCGCATGCAGTCCGCGCCCCAGCCCGGCTTCGATTCTGGCCATTGCATCCGGGACAGCCGCCGCGTCGTAGCAGCGGACGATCTCGACCGGATCGGCATAGAGGGCCGCCGTGGCGGAAGCGTCCAGACGGTCTTCCAGCAGCACGAAGGGCGACGATGCCGTGAGCAGGTCGGCAAGAGCAGGCGGCATTGCGGGCGTTGATCCTGAGCGAAGCGAAGGCCGGAAGCGGCGCGGGTCCTTCCATAGCCCGAGGCGGGACGGAAGGCGACCGCCCGCGCCTTTGTACTGCGGCGAGCCCGCGAGCCGTCGCTCAGGCCTCGCGGGCCATGGCCTCGAAACGAGCGGCGACGATGGCTGTGTCCGAGACCCAGCAATAGCCGCCAAACGCTTTCAGGGCATTGGCATGCCGCTCGGGCGTCGGCGCGGCGCAGGCGTCGGCGACGCAGGTTACCAGAAAGCCGCGATCCGCGCCGTCGCGCACCGTCATGTCGACGCACTGGTCGGTCAGGATGCCGGCCACCACCAGATGGCGAATGCCCAGATTGCGCAGCAGATAGTCGAGGTTGGTCGAGTTGAAGACACCGGAGGAGGTCTTCGGCAGCAGGATCTCGTCGCCGACGGGCGCGACGGCGGGCGAGGGGCGTCCGGCGGCAAGGCTCGGCGGAATGTGGATCGGCGTCAGCTTGTGGTCGAGCGAGCGGTCGCGACCGTCTTCGGTCAGGCTCTGGATGATGGTGTGCAGCACCTCGACACCAGCCGCTCGCGCCGTCGCCAGCAGGCGCTGCTGGTTCGGGATCACTGTCTCGCGGGTCTGGCGGTAGAAATAGTGGTCGGGTCCCCAGTCCGCATGGTCGGGATCGAGGCCCGGCTCCAGCCAGATGCGCTGCATGTCGACGAGGAGAAGCGCGGTCTCGTTGCGGCGGAACGGCTCGTCGCGGCGCGGCAGGGTCGGGTTCATCGAGCGTGTCTTTCCGGGTGTGGCGATGCCTGGTCTCGACAGGCGGGTTGCGCTGGGTAGGCGAGCCTCTCGGCCTAGAGCTGCGCGATTTCGGAGCGGATTTCTTCGGGCAGCTCGCCAGGCTTGGGCTTGATCCCCGAGAGCGGCGGGTCGGTAGCCTCGATGTCGCGGATCCACTCGCGCCAGATCGCGACGAGAAGCGCCATCAGCACCGGGCCGATGAAGAGGCCGAGGAAGCCCAGCGTCTTCACGCCGCCGACGAGGCCGAAAATGGTGGGCAGGAAGGGCAGCTTGATCGGTCCGCCGACGAGCTTGGGGCGGAGCGTCTTGTCGACGATGAAGAGCTCCACCGTTCCCCAGACGAACAGCGCAAGACCGGCGACGATCGAGCCGCTGGCCGCGAGGTAGACCGAAACCAGCGACATCGCCAGCGGCGCGCCGCCGGGGATGAGCGCCATCATGCCGGTGATGACGCCGAGCGTGATCGGGGAGGGTGCGCCGGCGATCCAGTAGGCGAAGCCGAGCACGATGCCCTCGCCGATGGCGATCAGCGTCATGCCGGTGACCGTGGCGCTGATCGTCGCCGGAACTACGCGCGAGATCCGCTCCCAGCGCATCGGGATGATGCGTTCGCCGATCAGGTCGATCTTTGCGACGAACAACTCGCCGTCGCGGAAGACGAAGAACAGCGTGATCAGCATGAAGATCAGGGTTAGCAGCAGGCCGAAAAGGCCACCGCCGGCGGCGAGCACGGCTCGGTAAATGTTGCCGATATTGGCGCCGCTGATCGCATAGATCATTTCGCCGATCGCGCCGGGGCGTCCGACATATTCGGCCCAGCGGATCGACAGCCATTCGCCGATGCCGGGGATATTGGCCATCCAGGCCGGAACGTCGGCGCCGAAGCGGTTGGTCTGGATCGCCCAGGCAGAGAGACCGCGCACTTCGTCGATGGCATACCAGCCGGCGATGGCGATCGGCACGATCAGGAACAGTGTGAAAAGCGCGAGCGCCAGGGATGCCGCCGCCGTCCGGTTGCCGCCGGTGAAATCGACGATGCGGCGATAGATCGGCCAGCCGGCGAAGGCGATCACCAGCGCCGCGAGGACCGGCACGACAAAACTGTGAAAGAAATAGATTCCGGCGATCGCGATCAGGATCAGAAGCCAGCGCGCGGCGGAAAGCGGGGCGATCAGCCCCGATCTCGACGATCCTGCAGTGCCCAGCAGCCGGGGTTCACGCGTCGGCGTCGGGGGCTCCACAGGAAGGCGCGCATCAGGCAAGTCATAAACTCCAATAGCTTAGCGCGTGGGACACGCGACCCCGATAGCAGGCGACACAGCCGGAGGCGGAAGCCGTTGTCAGTGTGGCGGATGCAATCGCCCGTGCCAACGCAGCCAGTTTGGCATTTTTGACTCCGCCATGGGAGACGCCGGGGTGGTCCCATCGTCGCAGCGTCCCGCGCAGCCGATGGCCTCCACCCTTTCGACGCCGGGAGAGCGCCTTTCCGGCACGCCGGGGCTGGAGGCTCCGGATCCCGGCGGAACGCCAAATCGCTCGATCCTAGCCGGCGATTGTCGCGCCCGGATGACGGCGGAAGGAGAGGGCGAAGGTGACGCCCTGGTGGCCCGCTCCAGGTGCGGGCGGCAACATTCGTCAGGTCACGCGAGGAAAGTGGCGGGGCGAAGACGGTGCCATCGCGCGCAGCTTGCTCCTTTGCTTTCGTCTGCCGGACGAGCCAGTCACGCGCGGGCTCAGATGCCGAGTTCCGCCTTCTAGGTTCGCCCTCGACCTTCACGAAGGCCGATTCCCGAGCCGATATGGCTCGGGCCCGAGCCGCGGCGGTTGGATCCTGACTACAACAGGATGATCCTGCACCTGGCGACGCCGGTCGTGGAGACGGGGACCGAAGCGGGATGTTCCGCCTCTAGTAAACGAAGCAACAGCTATATCAAATGCATAGACGAGGGGAATGGCGGAGAGGAAGGGATTCGAACCCTCGAGACGGTTTTAAGCCGTCTACTCCCTTAGCAGGGGAGCGCCTTCGGCCACTCGGCCACCTCTCCGCCGCTGGTGTTACCGGCACAAATCGCGGGATACAAGCGGTTTCGTGCGGGGCCTGACCTTTTCCACACGGGACGATCTTGCGGCTTCTCAAGGCTCGGTGGGGAACAAAGCGGGATCCAGGGATCTGGGTGCACCCGAATGGAGCGGGTGCCGTCGCGCTCTGTTCGCGCTCCGCCTGTTCAGGCGCCGGTTGCGGATAGGAAGCCGGAGGCGAAGTCTGGCGGGCTGCCGTGCCGTGCGGCCGGGGCTGCCGATGGCGGGATATCCGCCGCCCGAATCCGGCAGGGAACGGCCGCATCAGCCGGGCATGTGGCTGGCGCTCCTGGTCTTGGCCGACGAAATTGTCGGTGACGCGGGACCTCTCGATGGTTCGCCGGAGGAAATCCGCCCAAAGGAATTCGCTGCAGAGCGACATGTCCTTGGCATAGCCGCCAACGCGACGCAGCGCCCCTGCAAGCGATCGAAAGGGGGCGTCCTGCATCTGGCCGATCAATTTCGGGGTGTCCTTGTAGGTGTGGAACTCACCATCGGCGCGGTAGCGATGCATCCCGTTCTGGTGGGCCATCACGAACCAGAACGTGCTGGTGTCGAGGTGGTGCAGATCGGCGACCGGCCTGGTCAGCACATGCCTCACTTGCTCGCGCTGCCCCAGGGGAACTCCGGCCCTAGATCGCCGGCCTCGTGCCATTGCGGCTGCTTCTCGCGAACTTCCAGCATCCGACGGTCAACTGGGTCGGCCGCAGTTCGCCAGTACGACCGGTCCGGAGCGCCGGTTCTCCGACCTTCCAATGTCGAAATCTGGGCTCCTACCCGGTCGAAGCGCCGATTGTCCGCGTGGCGGAAAAAGGGCCCACGCCCCTCTGTTCATTCGCTTTTGTCCGTCACGGAGGGCGCCCGAAAGAGTCACGACAGCGCGGCGCGTTCGTTCTGCAGGGTTTCGAGCTGCTGCTCCAGATCCGCCATTCGGTCCGCCAGTCGCCCTTCGCTGGCCGCGCCCGAGGCGGAGGAAGCCTGCTCCGTCAATCGCTGCATGGTCTCCCGGATCGCCGCGATCCGGGCGTCGATTTCGATCAGGACCTTGGCGTCGGTCATCTGTCTCCTCCCGGCAGCCTTGTCGCCAGCTGCGCTTCCGCGAATACAACGCGGAAGTAGTGGCAAAAGTTCAATGGCGATGGGGGAGGGACGGCGTCGTTACAACCTCAGCGGCGGTTGCGCGAAAGGCCCTTGTCCTGCAACTCGGCCAGATAGGCCGCCCAGAGCTTGTCATGGTCGCGGCCGAGCTCGGCGAGATAGGTCCAGGTGAAGAGGCCGGTGTCGTGGCCATCGTCGAAATTGAGGCGGACGGCGTAGTTGCCGACCGGCGTTATCGAGCCGATCGCGACGTCGATCTTGCCGGGCACGGTCTGCTTCTGCGCCTTGCTGTGGCCCTGCACCTCGGCCGAGGGGCTGGTGACGCGGAGATACTCCGCCGCCAGCGCGTAGCGGGCGCCGTCCTCGAAGGTTACGGTCAACGTGCGCTTGTCGGACGACAGGCGGATTTCGGTCGGCCAAGGCGTGGATGCGGTATTCATAGTGGACCCCGGCGGCCGGAAGGCCGCGAAAATGGCTCGGGTCGCCGCACCGCGACGCCCGCTTTCAGCCGCGCACCTTTGAAACGACGCGACATCTCGTCTACATAGCAGAGATCGCCGCCCAGACGACAAGACGGGCGGGTCGAGGAATGTGCATGAACCAGATCGTGCCTCTGGTGGCCGAAACGACGCCGATGGTCGATCCATTCGGTCGCTCGATTACCTATCTCCGCGTCTCGGTGACGGATCGGTGCGATTTCCGCTGCGTCTATTGCATGGCCGAGGACATGACTTTCCTGCCGAAGCGGGACGTGCTGTCGCTCGAGGAACTGGACCGGCTTTGCAGCGCCTTCATCGCCAAGGGCGTGCGCCGGCTGCGGCTGACGGGCGGTGAGCCGCTGGTCCGCCGCAATATCATGTCGCTGGTTCGTTCCCTCGGTCGCCACCTCGACAGCGGCTATCTGGACGAACTGACCCTCACCACCAATGGCTCGCAGCTTTCGCGTTTCGCTGGGGAACTGGCCGATGCCGGCGTGCGCCGCATCAATGTTTCGATCGACACGCTCGATCCGGCCCGCTTCCGCCAGATCACCCGCTGGGGCGACCTCGACAAGGTGATGGCGGGACTGGATGCCGCCCAGGCGGCCGGCCTCAAGGTCAAGCTCAACGCCGTCGCGCTCAAGGGCGTCAACGAGAACGAGATCGACGACCTGATCCGCTTCGCGCATGGGCGCGGCATGGACCTGACGCTGATCGAGACCATGCCGCTCGGCGAGATCGAGCTCGACCGGACCGAGCAATACCTCCCGCTTTCGACGGTGCGGTCGCGGCTCGAGGAGCACTGGACGCTGAAAGACATCCCCTACAAGACGGGCGGTCCGGCGCGCTATGTCGAGGTGGCGGAGACGGGCGGGCGGCTTGGCTTCATCACGCCGCTGACTCATAATTTCTGCGAAAGCTGCAACCGCGTGCGGGTCACCTGCACGGGCACGCTGTTCATGTGCCTCGGCCAGGAGGACGCCACCGATTTGCGTGCGCCGCTGCGCGCCTCCGAAAGCGACGCCCTGCTTTCCGCCGCCATCGACGAGGCGATCGGGCGCAAGCCCAAGGGGCACGACTTCGTCATCGATCGCGACCATCGCCGACCGGCCGTAGCCCGTCACATGAGCATGACCGGCGGCTAGTTCTCGAAACGGCCCCGTCTATGCTGCGCTGCACACTCCGCGTTGCTGGCGAGCGCGCCCGTTTTTCTTCCCTTTCATGTATTTCGTGACGCAAACGGCGTCACTTCGGTTGCTTCGTGCCGGTTTATTGGTCAATCTCGTCCAGTCAGGGCCGAGCCGCCCGGACCCGGATCATCTGCGGCGCCGCGTTGCCGCGCATTGCCTGAAGTCCCATGCCCGCCCTGGCCGATAATTCTCGCGGCATCATCATGATGGTGCTCTCGAACCTGGTCTTCATCATCAACGACACCCTGATCAAGCTGGTCAGCGAGGGCCTGCCGACCGGCCAGATCCTCGTCATAAGGGGCGCGATTTCCTTCCTGCTGATCTCCGCCGTCGTGTTCGCGACTGGCATGCACCGTCAGTGGCGCGCCGTGTGCAACCGCATGGTCGCCTGGCGGACGGTCGGTGAGATCGGCGCGACCGTGCTTTACCTCTACGCGCTCTTCAACATGCCGATCGCCAATGTCTCTGCGATTGGCCAGATCGTGCCGTTGATGACGACGGCCGCGGCCGCCATCTTCCTGGCGGAGCCGGTAGGCTGGCGCCGGTGGACGGCGATCGCGGTCGGTTTCTTGGGCGTGCTGCTGATCATGCGGCCGAGCGTATCGGGCTTCGACATGTTCTCGCTGGCTGCGTTCGCCTCGATGGGGTTCATCACCATGCGCGATCTCGTCACGCGCGAGATGCCGTCCGGCGTGCCGACGCTGCTGGTGGTTGCGGTCACGGCCGCCGCGATGACGGCGACGGGGGCAACCCTTTCCTTGGTGGAGAACTGGCCGGTTCCGTCGCTGGAGCAGTGGGCGATCCTCGGAGCCGCGTCGACGCTGCTGCTCTGCGGCTACGGGACGTCAATCATGGCGATGCGCTATGGCGCCATGGCCGTCGTGGCGCCCTTCCGCTACACCGGCATTCTGTTCGCTGTCGTGCTCGGCTTCCTGGTCTGGGGAGACGTGCCGGACGTGTTGACGCTGGTCGGCACGCTCATCGTCGTGGCGACCGGCGTCTATACGTTCCGGAGGGAAATGCGGCTGGCACAGCAGGTGCGGTCGATCGAGGCGAGCGCTGTCAGCCGGTCCAGTGCGTGACGATCGCGTCCATGTCCGGGCGAGCCCGATCGGCGGGACGCTCGGTCTGGCGGCCAAGATGGATGAAGCCGGCGACACGCTCGCCTGCCTGGACGCCCAGAATTGCGGCGGCTTCGGGGTCGCGGCCCGGCCACTTCAAGAGCCACTGGGTCGCGTAGCCATGCGCCGAGGCGGCCGAGATCAGGTTCATGCCGACGGCGCCGGAGCCGAGGATCTGGTCCCATTCCGGGATGCGAGACGTCGGATCCGGGCGGCTGACGACGACGACGGTAACAGGCGCGCGCATCATGTAGAGCGTCCACATATCGCGCTTCGAGAGGTCGAGGCCCGGATTGCGGGCGGCGTAGAGTGCGTCGAAGCGCCGGCCTGAGGCTTGCCGGGCCTCGCCGGCGATCACGATGAAGCGCCAGGGCGCCAGGCGTCCATGGTCGGGCGAGCGGGCGGCAATCTTCAGGATACGGTCGAGATGATCGGCCGGGATCGGCATCGGGTCGAAGGCGCGCATCGGCACGGAGCGGCGCGTTTCGAGCTTGGCGAGCATGTTCGGCGAGAACTGCAGTTCGAAGTCGTCGTCATAGACCGGAACGGCCGCCGAAGCCGGTGCGGCGTGATGGGAGGAGCCTTGATGGGTCATGTGGGGGGCAGGCTTTCATCTTCAGGCGCGGTTTACGCGCAAGAAATGCTCCCCGACCGGATGATTTGCAAGATTGGGAGGAGGGTGGAATACCCTGCTTCCAGCACACGCTGAGGACGAATTCGCGTTTCGTGTTGCGCGGATTCGACAGTATCCGAACAGAAACCTGCACAAATTCCGACCTGAGGCGGCAAATTTGTGGGCAGGCGCCGCAGGCGCGCGAACTCGGCCTCATCCACCGCGACGGACATGTCGATGGGTATTACGCGCGCGGAGCGCGGCGCCTCATCGTGCCGCGCCATACCTCGCGAGCCGGATCACGGCTCGCGCAAGCCGACTCAGGCGGCGCGGCCTGCCAGCGCCTGATCGGCGGTCAGGGCCGTCTCGGGCGTGCCGGAGACGATCAGTTCCAGCACTTCCTGTTCGGTCGTGTGCTGGATGTAGCGGTCGCCGACATTCTGGCCGCGCTTCATCACCATGATGCGGTCGCCGACCTCGAAGATGTCGGTCAGGCGGTGCGAGATGATGATCTGCGCCACGCCCTGGCGCTTCAACTCGGCCATGGTCTCGAGCAGCCGTTCCGTCGCCATGACGGAAAGATTGGCGGTCGGCTCGTCGAGGACGACGACGCGCGGGTTGAAGGAGATGGCGCGGGCGATGGCGACCGACTGCTGGCGGCCGCCGGAAAGGCTCTCGACCTTCTGGAACACCGAGTTGACGTCGACCTTGAGCCGCTTCAGCACCTCGTCGGCTTCGGCATACATGCGGTTGCGATCGACGAAGAGGCCCTTCTTCGGCCAGCGACCGAGGAAGATATTCTGGGCGATGTCCATGTTCCCGCACAGAGCGAAGTCCTGGTAGATCATTTCGATCCCCTCTTCGCGGCTTTCATGCGGGTTCTTGAAGTGGGTCGGCTTGCCCGACACCAGAACGTCACCGGTATCGCGCTGGTAGGCGCCCGTCATCACCTTCATCAGCGTTGACTTGCCGGCCGAATTGTCGCCGACGAGGCCGAGGATCTCGCCCTCACCGAGGGTCAGGTTGATGTCCTTCAGGGCCTGGACAGGGCCGAAGGCCTTGGAGATGTGACGCATCTCGACGATCGGCTTGGCGGTCTTGTTTTCTGACATGGGCGTTCTCAGATGTGCGCTGTTTCGGGCGCGGGCCCGGATTTGCGGGAAAGGCGGCGACGGATGGAGCCGGCCAGGTCGCCCTGGCGGAACCAGATGTCGCCGACGACGGCGACGACGAGGATCAGGCCGATGAAGACGTTGACCCAGTGCTGCGGCATCACGAAGGATTGGCCATTGCCGAGGATCAACTGCAGCGACAGCAGCGACCGGATGAGCGCGATCACCGCCGCGCCGGCGAGCGCCCCGAGCACCGTGCCATAGCCGCCGAAGATCGAACCGCCGCCGATGATGACGGCAGCGATCGCGTCAAGCTCGCGGAGCTGGCCGGCGGACGGATTGAACGAGCGCAGGAACGCGACATAGATGACGCCGGCAAACGCCGCGCAGAGCGCCGAGAACACCAGGCTGAGGGCCCGCACCCGCGCCGTGTTGATGCCGGCGTAGTCGGCGGCGCGGCGATTGCCGCCCGTCGCATAGACCATCTGGCCGAACGGCGTCTTGGCCAGGACGATGCCGGCGAGAACGGCGACCACGACCATGAAGATCGTCTGCACGCTGAGCGCCGCCGCGATGTCGTAGAGCAGCGTTCCCCGCGCCGGCGCGATGCCGAAATAGGCCAGCGCGTCGATCAGCTTGCGGCCGATCAGGTTGAACGCCTCCGGGAAGGAGGAGAGCTGCCGGCCCGCCGTCAGCCAGGCGCCGATGCCGCGCGCCATGTAGAACATGCCGAGCGTCGCGACGAAGGCCGGCAGACCGAAGCTGACTGTTAGCAATGCGTTAACCACGCCGGCCGCCGCGCCGGCGATCAGGGCGATGAAGACGGCCTGCCAGGGATCAAAGCCCATCTGCTTCATCAGGAAGGCGCAGGTGGCGGCCGAAAGCGCCAGCACCGAGCCGACCGAGAGGTCGATGTCGCCATTGGCGATGACATAGGTCATGCCGATCGCGAGCAGGCCCACCTCGGTGAAGGACAGCATCAGGTTGAAGGTGTTGTCGAGCGAGCCCCAGAAGTCGGGACGGAGATAAAGCCCGATGCACCAGAGCACGACGGCGAGAATGATCGCCGCCGCGTCACGCCGGGCCAGGAAGTGGCCGATCGGACCCCGCGCCCGCATGGAGCGGTCGGAGGCGGACGAGCCCTTGGTCTGCGCGCCCTCGATCGCGACACCGCCCACCTCGATGACGGGTGGCAGAGGACGCCCGCGCAGCCGCGCCCAGAGGCGCGGGAAGACGTTGCGGCGGATGATCCAGGGCTCGATCAGCACGGAGATCAGCAGGATCAGGCCGAGGAAGGCCGGCACCGCGCCGGGCGGCAGCTGCGCCATGCCCTGCACCTGCATCTCGACGTCGCCCACCTTGACGGTGCGGGTCATCGGAATGCCCTCGCGCAGCACCTTGTCGATCAGCGTGACGAGGACCGCGCCGAGCGCGCCGCCGATGAGCCGGCCTCGACCGCCGAGGATCGAGGCGCCGCCGACGATGACGGCGGCGATGACGATCAGCTCGGCGCCCTGGCCATATTGCGAGGTGATGCCCTTGTCCTGCGCGACGCTCATCAGGCCGGCGAGGGTGGCCGCCAGCGCCGAGAGCACATAGGCGCGCATGCGGACGCGACGGGTCGGGATGCCGGCATAGGTCGCCGCCAGCTCGTTGCCGCCGGTGGCGTAGGTCTCGTAGCCCCAGCGCGTCTTGGCAAGCACGATCATGCCGACGACAGTCACCAGCACGAAGATCAGGATCTGGTTGTTGAAGCCGAAGGCGTTGGTCTCGCCGATCTGGAAGAACCAGGGCGCCGTCGCCGCCTTCTCGCTGTAGGAGACCGTCTTGCCGCCGGTGAGCCCGAGCACGAAGCCGCGCCCGATGAACAGCATGGTCAGCGTCGTGATGAAGGAGGGAACGCGCAGGACGGTGATGAAGAAGCCGTTGATCAGCCCGACGCCCAGGCCGACGAGAATGGCAGCGACGAGCGACGGCACGATGCCGAGGTCATAGTAGGAGGTTGAGAAAGCGAGCGAGAAGATCGTCGCGACCAGTCCGAAGGTCGATCCGACCGAGAGGTCGAGGTCCTTGTTGATGATCACGAACGTCATGCCGGCGGCCATCACGCCGTAGCGGGCGGTGTCGCGCAGGATCGCCGAGATCGCGTCGGTCTGGCCGAAGAACTTCGGGTTGATGAAAACGCCCGCTAGGTAGAGCAGCACCATGAAGATCAGCAGGCCGACTTCCCAGCCCCCGATCAGTTCGAGCGGCAGGCGTCTGCGTGCGGGGGCAAGGGTCGTCGATGTCATGGGCTTTGCATCTTTGCGTCGAAACGAGCCTCTGGCTCCAGGGCGCGTCACGTCTCTCCGTCCGGGCGCGCGAGGCCGATCCGGACAGAGAGACGGAAGCGTCGTCCGCCAGCGCTTCGCGGGGAAGGCTGGCGGAAAGCGGCCTAGTTTTCGAAGCGCTTGCCGACCAGGTCGACCGTGTCCTTCGTCACGAGCTGCGCGCTCGTGTCGAGATTGGCGGCGGAAACGCCGCGGTCGATCTGGAGATAGAGTTGGGCGACGGGCCAGAAGCCCTGCAGGAAGGGCTGCTGGCCGAGCGAGCCGGTGAGCGCGCCGGTGCGGATCTGTTCCTGCTGCTTCGGACCGAGGTCGAAGCCGAAGGCGCAGATCTTGCCGTTGAGCTTCAGCTGGGCGACGGCGTCGCCGAGCGCCGGGGTCACAAAGCCGTTCGCCGCGAAGCCGCCGACGACGTCGCCGCGCGACTCGATCAGCGAGACGACCGAGTTGACGATGTCGTCCTTGTTCACGTCGATGCCGATGTTCTCCGGGCCGGCGTCGACCTTGAAATCGGCCAGGCGGCCGGCGTCGTTCAGCGCCTTGACGGTGGCCTCGAACGCAGCCGTGACGCGGCGGTTGACTTCCTCGTTGCCGAGCGTCGTCGTCGACGGGAAGATGATCGAGCCGCCCTTGGCGCCCGAGTCGAGGATGCACTTGGCGAGCGCCTCGCCGCCGATCGCCGCCGCCGACGAGAGCTGGCCGGTGTGGCTGATCTGCGAGCGGTGGGCGAGCTTCGGATCGAAGGAGTTGGTGGTGGCGACAGGGATGCCGTTGGCGAAGGCCTTGTTGACGATGTCGTCATAGGCGCCCGACTGCGGCGTGGTCATGATCAGGCCGTCGATCGTGGGATCGTTGATGACCTGGTTCAGGATCTCGATTTCGCGCGGAATGTCGTCGACCGGCGCTTCGGAGCCGAGCTTGATCAGGTTGATGCCGAAGGCGTCGGCTGCGACCTGCGCGCCTACATAGGTGGGGTCGAAGAAGCCGTTGCCGGCCGTGTGCGTGACGATGGCGAAGGTGAGCTTGCCATCCTTCGAATGGAAGTCCTTGGTAGCAGGCGCTTCCTTGGCCGCATCCTCGAACGAGTAGCCGCCGACGGCCTTGCCGAGCGAGCCGCCACCCTGGGCGTGCGCCAGCGTGGCGATCAGCGAGACGGATGCGCCGAGCGCCAGCGTCTTCAGAACCTTTTTCATAACTATCCTCCCCAATAGCTAAACCCGGGAGCGTTCTGCGGCGCTCCGGGATCAGCGCAGCATAGGCAAGCCGCCGACCTGCCGCAACGTCCAGATGATGCAAGTTGTCGTAGTTCTGAGGTTCGCCCCTCAGTTTACATCGCGATGCTGCAATGTAATGAGGCCGAATGCTGCGATGCGAAAGATCGCGCCGACCCGAATGCTTCGTAGGTTGGTTGTCGGAGAGTGCCGTTGTTGCGCTGCGGCAAGCGCCCTGCCGTGCAGGTATTTTCTGTTGAGCCAAATAAAGGCGCGGCGGTTCTGGCCTCCGGCAAGTAACGGCCATCGGCGCGGTCGTCAGCCGATATCGGCCTTGCCGCTAAGGCAGCGCGTCCGGGTCGCCGGTGAACTCGGCGCTGGAAAAGCTGCCGCCCTGAGTCCGCTCGGCGATCGGGTCGTCCGTGGTCTTGCCGGCGAGGGCCGGAATGAAGCGGTCCGCGCTGTCGCGGGGGGTGTAGCCGAGCCGCTCGGCATTGGCATTGTCCCAGAACGTGCGCGAATTGTCGGAGACGCCGTAGACGATCTCATAGGTGTAGTCGGCCGTGAGCCCGACATCGATCATCCGGACCAGATCGCCGAACGACATCCAGGTCGACAATTGCCGGGCGTCGGCTGGCTCGGCGTAGGACGAGCCGATGCGGATGCAGAGCGCCGCGATGCCGTGCTTGTAGGCGTAGAGCGCGGCGAGATCTTCGCCGAACGCCTTCGACAGGCCATAGCGGCAGTCGGGCGCCGCCATGGCCCGATGATCGATGCGCTCGCTGCGGCTGTGCAGGCCGATCACGTGATTGGAGCTGGCGAAGACGATGCGCTTCACGCCGGTTTTGCGCGCCGCCTCCCAGAGATTGACCGCGCCGATGATATTGGCCGGGAGGACCGTGTCCCAGTCCGCCTCGGTCGAGCGGCCGCCGAAATGCAGGATGACGTCGACGTCGCGGCAGAGCTCGGTCACGGCATCGGCGTCGGCGAGGTCGCAGCGGACGACTTCCTCGCCGGGGTCGGCCGGGGCCATCTCGGCGACGTCGGAAAGCCGCAGCACGGGGAAGCGGCCGGCGAGGCGCTCGCGCAGCACGCGGCCGAGATTGCCGGCGGCGCCGGTCAGCAGGACGCGATGATAGGGCATGATCCGTCCTTTGCTCCGGCGCCGTCGCGGATCACCTTACCGTCGTGGCGCTTCCATGCTCAAGACTGGCGGCCCGCAGCGTCGCCGCGGCGGCTCGGATGTCGGCCAGCACGGTCGGATCGTCCAGATTGGTCAGGAACGGCGACATCGGTCCGGTCGCGCTGATGCCGGCCAGCGCCACGGCCTCGTGCAGGACGCGGATCGGCGAATGACGGTCGCGCAGGTCCTCGAGCGGAAGGAAGTGCTCGCGCAGGCTGGCGGCCTTGGCGACGTCGCCTTGCGCCAGCGCCCGGCGGATCGCCGTCGAGAGATGCGGCGCGATGCAGACCGAGCCCGACGTGAAGCCGTTCAGGCCGAAGCCGGTCAGATGGTCGATCACCGGCCGCTCGCCGATGCCGCTGATGATCCGCTCGGCCGAGCCGACGGCATCGAGCAGGGTGGCGAGCAGGGCGTCCTCGGCGGGGTTCTTCCGCACGACGGCATATTTGACCGCGCACACCGCGCCATCGGCCAGCAGCGCGGCGAGATCGCGCGGCTCCAGGTAGCCCTCGTTCTTCAGGTAGGCGATGACCGGCCTGCCATAGCGGTCGGCCAGCTTGCGGATGCCGGTCGCGACCCCGCCGGGCGTGGCCGGGAAGGTGAGGGGCAGCAGCATCGCGGTCGGGAAGGCGCGCTGGCGCAGCAGGTCGATCTGATCGCAGGACTTGCCGTAGTCCGCGCCGAAGGACGGGATCATCCAGCCATCGGCCGGCGAGATCCGTTCCAGCACATCGAGCAGCGTCGCCAGTTCGGCGGTGCCCATGTTGTAGAGGTTGGCGTTGCCGCCGAAGAGATAGGTCGTCACGCCGCCGGAATGCAGCCACTCGACGAGCCGCCCTGTCTCTCCCTCATGGATGGCGCCATCCGCGCCGCGCGGCAGCGGCGGCACGGACAGAACGGAACGGGCGAGATCGGCGGGGGTAACGGCATCTGTCTTCATCTGACGGCTCCGACATCAACTTGTAATTTATTATTACATATTGGGTCCGTTCTGGCGACCGAAATCCGTGCATTTCGCGATTCCGTGATCGGGATTGAGCAGGCAGGTGACAAATCCGGGGCTCTGCAACGGTCGAAGCCGCACCTGGCGGCGGTCGACGCGGAGCAAAGGGCGTGCGATGGTGCGCCCTTGCAATCAACTGGAGACTCTTCATGACGGATCTCGGCCTTCGCCCGCTCGTTCCCACCCTGCACCAGCTTGCCGAGAGTGCCGTCTATGACGATCGCAACAACCGGCTGCTCTATTGCGACATCCCCGACAAGGCGATCCACGCGGTGGACCTCGCCACGGGGGAGACGCAGGTGTGGCGCTTTCCGACCGTGGTCGGCTCGTTCGGCCTGACCGAGAGCGGCCGGTTCGTCGTGGCGCTGCGCGACAGCGTCGTGGTCTTCGATCCGGAGACGGGCGACAACCGGACGCTGGCCGAAATCGAGGCCGACATGCCCGATACGCGCCTGAACGACGGCAAGGTCGGGCCGGATGGCTGCTTCTGGGTCGGCAGCATGGACGCGAATCGCCAGCCGGTCTGCGCGCTCTACCGCGTCGCGCCGGACGGCACCGTCGAGAAGAAGGTCGACGGCCTGATGGTGTCGAACGGCCTCGCCTTCAGCCCGGACGGGCGGACGATGTTCCACTCGGATTCGCGCGGCCCCTGGATCGACCGCTGGAGCCTGGATCCGGCTACCGGCGAAATCAGCGATCGCAAGCGCATCGCCGTGCTCGACGACACGATCGGCCGGCCGGATGGCGGCGCCACGGACGCCGAGGGCTGCTATTGGAGCGCCGGCGTCTCGGGCGCCAAGCTGAACCGCTTCTCGCCGGAGGGCGAACTGCTGGCGAGCTATGACGTTCCCGCCGCCGCGCCGACCATGCCGGCCTTTGGCGGCCCGGACATGAAGACCCTGTTCCTGACCAGCCTGCGCGACGGCCGGACCGAGGAGCAGTTGCAGCGCTGGCCGCTGACGGGTTCCGTCTTCATCGGCACGTCGCCGGTCGCCGGCTCGCCGGTCTCGCGCTTCCGCGACGTCTAGCTTTTCAAGGGGCGAGGTTCGAAGATCCTTGCCCCAACCCTCTCCCGCGAGCGGGGGAGGGAGTAGTCGCCCGCCCTGGCGCCGGCCCAAACGCCTTCGCCCGCTCGCGGGAGAGGGGTGGGCGAGGGCCTTTCTCCTATCGGAGCGCGCGTCAGCCCTCTTCCGGCGGCAGCGGTCGCGACTTGCGGGTCGCGTCGATCGCCACGAAGGTGAAGGTCGCCTCGGTCACCTTGGTGACCTCGTCGCTCTGGCGGTTGCGCCGCCAGGCCTCGACGAAGACGCGCATCGACGAGCGGCCCGTCGACAGGATGCGCCCGTAGATCGTCACTTCGTCGCCGACGAAGACGGGGCTCAGGAACGACATTCCATCCACCGATGCCGTCACCGTGCGGCCCCGCGCGCGCCGGGTCGCGATCGTGCTCGCGCCGAGATCCATCTGCGACATCAGCCAGCCGCCGAAGATGTCGCCGGCCGGGTTGGTGTCGTGCGGCATGGCGATGGTGCGGATGACGGGGATGGTCGTCTGGTGCGGGAAGTCCGGCGCGTTCTGGGCGGTCATCGTGGTTCCTGAAAGCTGGCGATCGGCTGGCGATCGGACTTGAAACGAAACGGGGCGCCCGAAGGCGCCCCGCTGATACTGCATCCGGGTCCGGTCAGACCGAATAGTACATGTCGAATTCGACCGGGTGCGGGGTGTGCTCGAAGCGGATGACTTCTTCCATCTTGAGCTCGATGTAGGCGTCGATCATCGACTTCGAGAAGACGCCGCCTTCCAGCAGGTAGGCGTGGTCCTTCTCGAGCGAGGCGAGCGCTTCACGCAGCGAACCGCAGACCGTCGGGATCTTCTTCAGTTCCTTCGGGGGCAGGTCGTACAGGTTCTTGTCCATCGCGGCGCCCGGATGGATCTTGTTCTTGATGCCGTCGAGGCCGGCCATCAGCATGGCAGCGAAGGCGAGGTAGGGGTTCGCACCCGGATCCGGGAAGCGGACTTCGACGCGCTTCGCCTTCGGCGAGGTCGCGAACGGGATACGGCAGGAAGCCGAACGGTTGCGCGCCGAGTAGGCGAGCAGGACCGGAGCCTCGTAGCCCGGGACCAGACGCTTGTAGGAGTTGGTCAGCGGGTTGGTGAAGGCGTTCAGCGACTTGGCATGCTTGATGATGCCGCCGATGTAGTACAGGCAGGTCTCCGACAGGTCGGCGTATTCGTTGCCGGCGAAGACCGGCTTGCCTTCCTTCCAGATCGACTGGTGCACGTGCATGCCCGAGCCGTTGTCGCCATAGACCGGCTTCGGCATGAAGGTGGCGGTCTTGCCATACGAGTTCGCGACGTTGTGGATCGCGTACTTGTAGATCTGCATGTGGTCGGCCATCGTCACGAGCGTGCCGAACTTGACGCCGAGCTCATGCTGGGCCGAAGCCACTTCGTGGTGGTGCTTCTCGACGACGACGCCCATCGACTGCATCGCTGCGAGCATGTCGCCGCGCATGTCCTGCAGGCTGTCGATCGGCGGGACGGGGAAGTAGCCGCCCTTGGTCTTGACGCGGTGGCCGAGGTTGCCGCTCTCGTAGTCGGTGTCCGAGTTGGTCGGCAGCTCGATGTCGTCGAGCTTGAAGCCCGTGTTGTACGGGGTGGCCGAGAACTTGACGTCGTCGAAAACGAAGAATTCGGCTTCCGGGCCGACATAGATCGTGTCGCCGATCTTGGTCTGCTTCAGGTAGGCCTCGGCCTTCTTGGCGATGCCGCGCGGGTCGCGGTCATAGGCTTCGCCGGTCGACGGCTCGAGCACGTCGCAGACGATCGAAAGCGTGGACTGCGCGAAGAACGGGTCGATCGCGGCGGTCGACGGATCGGGCATCAGCAGCATGTCGGATTCGTTGATCGCCTTCCAGCCGGCGATCGACGAGCCGTCGAACATCGTGCCTTCGGCGAAGATCTCTTCGTCGATCATGCCGATGTCGAACGTCACGTGCTGCCACTTGCCGCGCGGATCCGTGAACCGGAAGTCCACATACTTCACGTCCTGCTCCTTGATGAGCTTCAGGACGTCTTTCGCGGTCGTCATCAGTTTCTTCCTTCTATCAGGGGAATTGTGCCCGGTCGTGGCTGAGGCAAGCAGGAACCGGCTGGGCCGGGGGAGGGAATGCCGACAATCACATCTGTCGGCGGAATGAAAGAGCTATATCGCGTCGAGTCCGCTTTCGCCTGTGCGAATCCGAACCGCCTCCTCGATGTTGGAGACGAAAATCTTGCCGTCACCAATGCGACCAGTTTGCGCGGCCTTGCGAATGGCATCGACCGCGCGTTCGACGAGCTCGTCGCCCAGCACGATCTCGACCTTCACCTTGGGCAGGAAGTCGACCACGTATTCCGCGCCGCGATACAGCTCGGTGTGGCCCTTCTGCCGTCCAAAGCCCTTGGCTTCGGTGACGGTAATGCCTTGCAGGCCAACTTCCTGCAGCGCTTCCTTCACTTCATCGAGCTTGAAGGGCTTGATGATGGCTTCGATCTTCTTCATTGCCTCCGCATCTCCGAATGCTTGCCTCAAATGCCTGCCAACCTGGCCGATCTGTCGGCCTGGCAACCTCACTTGCAGTCTCCGTGCCAATTGCCGGCCTTGCCAGAAAACGCCAGAAAATTGGGCTTATCGCACCGCATCATAGCGCGTATCGCGCAAAAGCTATCTGAATATTGATCAATTTATAGGCAATTGATCAACAAGCTGGCATCAATTGCGTGGCGCGCCCGGCAATCAGTGGCCGTTGCGTGCCAGCCAGGCGTCGGCGCCCCGCATGTCGAGGCCGTGGCTGGCGCCGAAAGCCGGCAGATCCTCGCGCTTCATGCGGCCATCCAACACCTCGCCGATGGCGAAGAGGGTCAGCGAGCGCGTTCCACTGCGACAATGTGCCAGCACCGGGCCCTCCGTCTTCGCCAGCACCGCCTGCAGGTCGCGCACGTCCTGCTCGCGGATCGACGGGCCGGTGACGGGAATGTGGGCATAGGTGAGCCCGTTCTTCGCCGCGGCCTCGGCTTCCTCGGCCGATGCCGGCTGCGTCGGCTCCTCGCCCTCGGGGCGATTGTTGATGACGGCCTTGAAGCCGAGTCCGGCCAGCGTGGCGAAATCCTCGAGTTCGATCTGTCCGGCGACGGAGAGCTTGTCGTTGATCTTGATGAGGGCGGTCATGCGCGTGTCCCTGTTCCGAATGATGTCGGCGGAGAACTTACCGCAGCACGGAAAATGAACAACCTCGCCGATGGCGGCGCGGGTGGCTTCGTCGCGGCCACCGATCCTGCCGGCAACGCGGTTGCGATATGGCCGGTGCCGCTCCACTCTGCCCGGGCGACGGGGCGGGCTGCAGGGCGCCCGTGCTCGGCAGATGGGTGGAGAGCATGATCGAGCTTTTGACGCCGGCGGAGATGGCCGAGGCGGACCGGTTGACGATCGCCGCGGGAACGCCGGGGATCGAGTTGATGGAGACGGCCGGGCGGGCCGTTGCCGACGTAGTGGCGCGCTCGCCGCTCGGCACGCGAATCGCCATCGCCTGCGGCCCCGGCAACAATGGCGGCGACGGCTTCGTCGCGGCGCGCATCCTGGGTGGGCGCGGCTACCGCGTGCAACTAGGCCTGCTCGGCGGGCTCGACCGGCTGAAGGGCGACGCGGCGCTGGCGGCCGCTGCCTGGCGCGGCGAGGTCGTGTCGCTCGCCGAACTCGATTTTCATGGCAGCGGCGTCATCGTCGACGCGCTGTTCGGCGCCGGCCTCGATCGCGAGATCGGCGGCGAGGCGGCGCGCGCCATCGAGACGATCAATCGTTCGGGCGCGCGCATCGTCGCCGTCGACCTGCCGAGCGGCATCCAGGGAGAGACCGGCCAGGTTCTGGGCGTCGCCGTGCGGGCGACCGAGACCGTGACCTTCTTCCGCGCGAAGCCCGGCCATGTGCTTATGCCGGGCCGGGTGCATGTGGGCCGGCTGACGGTCGCCGACATCGGCATCCGCGAGACGGTGCTGGAGCGGATCGCGCCCAAGGCCGCGCTCAACCGCCCCGAGGCCTGGCTGCCGTCTCTGCCGGTGCTGAAGGTCGACGGCCACAAATATGACCGCGGCCATGCCGTGGTGGTTTCCGGCGGCATGACGCAGACCGGCGCGGCGCGGCTCGCGGCGCATGCGGCGCTGCGGAGCGGGGCGGGGCTGGTGACGCTCGCATCGCCGCCGGATGCGCTGGCGGTCAACGCCGCCCATCTGACGGCCGTCATGCTGAAGCGGATGGACGGCGCCGACGGCCTGGCGGCGCTCCTTTCCGATCGCCGGCTCAACGCGGTCGGCCTCGGGCCCGGCCTCGGCGCGATCGAGGTGGCGCGGCCTCTGGTCGAGGCGGCGCTGGCGTCCCCGGCGGCCGTGGTCCTCGATGCCGATGGCCTTTCCGCCTTCAAGGCGGAGCCGCAGCAATTGTTCGCGCGGATCGCCGGCCGGCCGGCGCCGGTGGTGATGACCCCGCATGACGGCGAGTTCGCGCGTCTCTTTCCCGATCTCGCCGCGCTTCCCGGCAAGCTCGACCGCGCCCGCCAGGCGGCGGCCCGTTCGGGCGCGGTCGTCCTGCTCAAGGGGGCGGACACGACCGTCGCCGATCCGTCCGGCCGGGCGATGATTGCCGACAATGCGCCGCCTTATCTCGCGACCGCCGGTTCGGGCGACACGCTCGCCGGCATCATCCTCGGCCTAGTCGCCGAGGGCATGCCCGCTTTCGAGGCAGCGGGCGCGGCGGTCTGGCTGCATGGCGAGGCGGGAGCGGTGCTGGGGCGCGGCCTGATTGCGGAAGATCTCGCCGACGCGCTTCCCCGTGTGTTCACGCGGCTTTTCGTTTGACCCTGCGACCGCTAGTGCTATAGAGGCGCCACCTTGGCCGGAGCCTAGCCGCGACCGGTTATTGCGGGCGTGGTGGAATTGGTAGACACGCTGGATTTAGGTTCCAGTGGCTTGCGCCGTGGGGGTTCAAGTCCCTCCGCCCGCACCAACGTCCGGAATAAGCCGTGAATGCAGCCGGGCGAAACGCCAAAGACCGATCGGATCAAGACAGAAAGCGCTGAACATGCAGGTGACCGAGACCCTCGCAGAGGGCCTGAAACGTGAACTCAAGATCGTGGTCCCGGCGACCGAACTCGACAGCCGCCTTTCGGCGCGCCTGGAAGAGATGAAGGGCCAGGTCCAGCTCAAGGGCTTCCGTCCGGGCAAGGTGCCGGTGGCGCATCTGCGCCGCATCTACGGCAAGTCGGCCATGGCTGAGATCGTCCAGAACGTGCTGAACGAGAACGCCCGCAAGACGCTCGAGGAGCGCGGCGAGCGCGCTGCGATGCAGCCGAGCTTCGATCTGCCCGAGGACGAGGCCGATGCCGGCGCCGTGCTCGAGGGCAAGAAGGATCTCGCCTACACGATGACCTACGAGGTCCTTCCGAAGTTCGAGCTCGGCGATTTCAAGGGCGTCAAGATCGAGCGTCCGGTCGCCGAAGTCACCGACGAGGAAGTCGACGGCGAGATCAAGCGGCTCGCCCGCGATTCGGCCGACTACGCTGCCAAGGATGGCGCGGCTGCCGACGGCGATCGCCTGACCATTTCCTACCTCGGCAAGCTCGACGGCGAGGCCTTCGAGGGCGGCGCCGACGACAACGCGTTCGTCACGCTCGGCTCGGGCCGCTTCATTCCGGGCTTCGAGGAGCAGCTCCTCGGCGCCAAGGCCGGTGAAGAGCGCGTTCTCAACGTGACCTTCCCCGAGGAATACGGCGCGAAGCAGCTGGCCGGCAAGGCAGCGACCTTCGACGTCGTCGTCAAGGAAGTGGCGGCTCCGGCCGAGACAACCATCGACGACGAGTGGGCGAAGAAGTTCGGCATCGAATCGCTCGACGAGCTGAAGGCCACCATGCGCCAGCAGCTGCAGAGCCAGCTCGGCGCCGCGACCCGCACCAAGGTCAAGCGCCAGCTGCTCGACCAGCTCGACGAGAAGCATGCCTTCGAGCTGCCGCCGACCATGGTTGAGCAGGAGTTCCAGAACGTCTGGAACCAGGTCACCCAGGATCTGCAGCGTTCGGGCCGCAGCTTCGCCGACGAGGACACGACGGAAGAGGCCGCCAAGGCCGACTACCGCAAGATCGCCGAGCGCCGCGTGCGCCTCGGTCTCGTCCTGTCGGAGATCGGCGAGCAGAACTCGATCCAGGTCACCGACGAGGAGGTGCAGCGCGCTCTCGTCGACCGGATCCGTCAGTTCCCGGGCCAGGAAAAGCAGGTCTACGACTTCTACCGCGAGAACCCGGACGCGCTGGCCAGCCTGCGCGCGCCGATCTTCGAGGAGAAGGTCGTCGACTACGTTCTCGGCCTCGCCGACATCACCGACAAGACGGTGTCGCGCGAAGAGCTGATGAAGGACGACGAGGAAGAAGCGAAGGCCTGATCGGCCTCCGTTCCGCCTCTTTGACGGGTGAGGCTCGTCTCCGCAACGAACTGGGCGACCCGGCGAAAGCCGGGTCTTCCGCACGAAACGGTCGGGATGCAAGGAGATCGCCGATCTCGACCGTGTCGGGATGACGATCTGCGAAAGGGTCTTCCGCGACCCCTTTCGAACGCAGACGGCGTACCATATGTATGGGCCTTCAAGCCCCGGGGAATCGGTCGAGCCGAGTGAGGTCGGCCGGGGCATCTCAAGGTAACCGTGGCAGTCCACTGCGCCGAAGGAAGATCATGAAAGATCCTATCGACCTCTACATGAACACGCTGGTGCCGATGGTGGTCGAGCAGACCAATCGCGGCGAGCGTGCCTACGACATTTATTCGCGACTGCTGAAGGAGCGGATCATCTTCGTCACGGGTCCCGTCGAGGACTACATGGCGACGCTGATCACCGCGCAGCTTCTCTTCCTCGAGGCCGAGAACCCGAAGAAAGAGATCGCGATGTACATCAACTCGCCGGGCGGCGTGGTTTCGTCGGGCCTGGCGATCTATGACACGATGCAGTTCATCAAGCCGGCCGTCTCGACGCTCTGCGTCGGCCAGGCGGCTTCGATGGGTTCGCTGCTCCTGACCGCCGGCGAGAAGGGCATGCGCTTCGCGCTCCCGAACGCCCGTGTCATGGTGCACCAGCCCTCCGGCGGCTATCAGGGCCAGGTGACGGACATCCTGATCCATGCCCGCGAGGTCGAGAGCCTGCGCAAGCGGCTCAACGAGATCTACGTGCATCACACCGGCCAGGACATGAAGACGGTTGAAGACGCGCTCGAGCGCGACAACTTCATGGTGGCCGAGCGCGCCGTCGAGTTTGGTCTGATCGACCAGGTTCTGACGAGCCGCGAGGCGCTCGATTCGATCAAGAAGGACTGATCGCATCGATCCGGACTAACCCTCCCGCCAAGCTGGGTCGGCTGTACGGCGGCCGACCGCGACATTAAGTATCTGTTGATCATGTCGCGCTTAGCATGATTGGATCGCAATCGTAGGATTGCTTCCGTCGGAAGGGACATAAAGGTCCGATTTTCGACCACCGGTTCGAGCCAGGTCGGACCGGACGAGACATCGAAGAAGTCGTTTGGAGGTCCTAAGCCTGAACGACAGCGAGGTAGACGGATGAGCAAAGTCAGCGGAAGCGACACCAAGAATACGCTCTATTGCTCGTTTTGCGGCAAGAGCCAGCATGAGGTGCGCAAGCTGATCGCAGGTCCGACCGTGTTCATCTGCGATGAATGCGTCGAGCTCTGCATGGACATCATTCGCGAGGAATCGAAGTCCTCGCTGGTGAAATCGCGCGACGGCGTTCCGACGCCGCTCGAGATCTGCGCCGTTCTGGACGATTACGTGATCGGCCAGCGCCACGCCAAGCGCGTGCTCTCGGTCGCGGTCCACAACCACTACAAGCGGCTGAACCACGCGGCGAAGAACAACGACGTCGAGTTGTCCAAGTCGAACATCCTGCTGATCGGCCCGACCGGTTGCGGCAAGACGCTGCTCGCGCAGACGCTGGCCCGCATCCTCGACGTGCCCTTCACGATGGCCGACGCGACCACCCTGACCGAGGCCGGCTATGTCGGCGAGGACGTCGAGAACATCATCCTGAAGCTGCTGCAGTCGGCCGACTACAATGTCGAGCGGGCCCAGCGCGGCATCGTCTACATCGACGAAGTCGACAAGATCTCCCGCAAGTCCGACAACCCGTCGATCACGCGCGACGTGTCGGGCGAGGGCGTGCAGCAGGCGCTTCTGAAGATCATGGAAGGCACGGTTGCCTCCGTGCCGCCGCAGGGCGGCCGCAAGCATCCGCAGCAGGAGTTCCTGCAGGTCGACACCACGAACATCCTGTTCATCTGCGGTGGCGCTTTTGCAGGCCTCGAGAAGATCATCTCGGATCGCGGCCGGTCGACCTCGATCGGCTTCGGTGCGCGTGTCGCGGCGCCGGAAGATCGCCGCACCGGCGAGCTGTTCCGCAATGTCGAGCCCGAGGATCTGCTGAAGTTCGGCCTGATCCCGGAATTCGTCGGTCGTCTGCCGGTCCTGGCGACGCTCGAGGATCTCGACGAGCCGGCGCTGATCACCATCCTGACCGAGCCCAAGAACGCGCTCGTCAAGCAGTACCAGCGTCTGTTCGAGATGGAGAATGTCGAGCTGACCTTCCATCCGGACGCGCTTTCGGCGATCGCCCGCAAGGCCATCGAGCGCAAGACCGGCGCCCGCGGTCTCCGTTCGATCATGGAAGCGATCCTGCTCGAGACGATGTTCGACCTGCCGGGCCTCGATGGCGTGCAGGAAGTCGTCATCTCGGCCGAGGTGGTCGATGGTTCCGCCCGTCCGCTCTACATCTATGCCGAGCGGCAGGACGAAGTGGTGGCGAACGCCGGCGCGTAAGCGAAGGCTGCCATAGCGAGTTGAAAACGGCGGGGCTTGTCCCCGCCGTTTTTTTGTCCGTTTTCGGGCAGCATGATGAGGGTGTCCGAATGCCGATGAACTGGGCAAATCGGTTTGGCGCTCAGAGGTTTATCGGCGGTCGGCGCGTGCCGTGGAGCGGGACGGCCCTTCTGTCGTAAGGGACCCGACGAAAACCTGGATCCTGGAGACAGGAAGCGTGAGGCCGGCAACTTGACACCCCGATGGTGCAACGCCACCTAATGGACAACGCATTGCAAGATGCTCCGACCCCTGAGTCGATCCGCCGGCCATCCTTTTCTTGGCGGGCGGCTCATCTCCCAAGCCGAACGGTGCCAATTCTGGGCCGTACCCGGTTCGAAAGGAATGCCTCATGACAGCTGATACCAAGCGTTCGATCGGCCTCGAAGCGGGCGACGAACTCTATCCGGTCCTGCCGCTGCGTGACATCGTCGTGTTCCCGCATATGATCGTGCCGCTGTTTGTCGGGCGAGAGAAGTCGATCCGTGCGCTGGAAGAGGTGATGCGGGCGGACAAGCAGATCCTGCTGGCGACCCAGCAGAATGCCAGCGACGACGACCCGGCGCCCGACGCGATCTTCCCCGTCGGCACGCTCGCCAGCGTGCTGCAGCTCCTGAAGCTGCCGGACGGCACCGTGAAGGTTCTGGTCGAGGGCATCGCCCGCGCCGAGATCCAGCGCTACACCGACCATGAGGCCTATTACGAGGCCTATGCGAAGGTTCTCCCCGACGACTTTGGCGACAAGGTCGAGGTGGAGGCGCTCGCCCGCTCGGTCGTCACCGAGTTCGAGAATTATGTGAAGCTCAACAAGAAGGTCTCGCCCGAGGTCGTCGGCGCGGTCACGCAGATCGACGACTATTCGAAGCTGGCCGACACGGTTGCCTCGCACCTCGCCATCAAGATTCCGGAGAAGCAGGCGATCCTCGCCCTGCCGACCGTCGCCGGCCGCCTGGAGCGCGTGCTCGGCCTGATGGAGAGCGAGATCTCCGTGCTGCAGGTGGAAAAGCGCATCCGCTCCCGCGTCAAGCGGCAGATGGAGAAGACCCAGCGCGAGTACTATCTGAACGAGCAGATGAAGGCGATCCAGAAGGAGCTGGGCGACCAGGAGGACGGCAAGGACGAACTCGCCGAACTCGAGGAGCGCATCGCCAAGACCAAGCTGTCGAAGGAAGCCAACGAGAAGGCGATCGGCGAGCTGAAGAAGCTCCGCCAGATGTCGCCGATGTCGGCCGAGGCGACGGTGGTCCGCAACTACCTCGACTGGCTGCTCGGGATTCCGTGGGGCAAGCGCTCCAAGGTCAAGCACGACCTGCGTTTCGCGCAGGAGGTGCTCGACGCGGATCACTACAGCCTCGACAAGGTCAAGGACCGGATCATTGAGTACCTGGCCGTGCAGAGCCGCGCCAACACGCTGAAGGGGCCGATCCTCTGCCTCGTCGGCCCTCCAGGCGTCGGCAAGACCTCGCTCGCCCGCTCGATCGCCAAGGCGACCGGCCGTGAATATGTCCGCATGTCGCTCGGCGGCGTGCGCGACGAGGCCGAGATCCGTGGCCACCGGCGCACCTATATCGGCTCGATGCCCGGCAAGGTCATCCAGTCGATGAAGAAGGCGAAGAAGTCCAATCCGCTCTTCCTGCTCGACGAGATCGACAAGATGGGCCAGGACTTCCGCGGCGACCCGTCTTCGGCCCTGCTCGAGGTGCTGGATCCGGAGCAGAACAGCACGTTCAACGATCACTACCTCGAGGTCGACTACGACCTGTCGAACGTGATGTTCGTGACGACGGCCAACACGCTGAACATCCCCGGCCCGCTGATGGACCGTATGGAGATCATCCGCATCGCCGGATACACCGAGGATGAGAAGCTGGCGATCGCCCGGAACCACCTGTTGCCGAAGGTCGTGAAGAACCACGGCCTGCACGACAAGGAGTTCACGCTGGAGGACGAGGCGTTGCGCTTCGTCATCCGTCGCTACACGCGGGAGGCCGGCGTCCGGAGCCTGGAGCGCGAGCTGGCCACGCTGGCCCGCAAGGCGGTCAAGGACATCCTGCTGAAGAAGGTGAAGTCGGTCGATGTCACCGAGAAGGTCGTCGAGGAATACCTCGGCGTTCCGCATTATCGCTACGGCGAGGCGGAGCTCGAGGACCAGGTCGGCGTCGTGACGGGCCTCGCCTGGACGGAAGTCGGTGGCGAGATCCTGACCATCGAAGGCGTCATGATGCCCGGCAAGGGGCGCATGACCGTGACCGGCAACCTTCGCGACGTGATGAAGGAATCGATCTCCGCGGCGGCGTCCTATGTCCGCTCGCGTTCGGTCGATTTCGGTATCGAGCCGCCGCTGTTCGACCGGCGCGACATCCACGTGCACGTGCCGGAAGGCGCGACGCCCAAGGATGGCCCGTCGGCCGGTATCGCGATGGTGACGGCGATCGTCTCCACCATGACCGGCATCGCCGTCCGCAAGGATGTCGCCATGACGGGCGAGATCACGCTGCGTGGTCGCGTCCTGCCGATCGGTGGCCTGAAGGAGAAGCTGCTCGCGGCGCTGCGCGCCGGGATCAAGACCGTGATGATCCCCGAGGACAATGCCAAGGATCTCGCCGAGATCCCGGACAATGTGAAGAACGGCCTCGAGATCATTCCGGTCGCCCGGATGGACGATGTTCTGGCCCACGCCCTGGTGCGTCAGCCGGAGCCGATCACCTGGGATGAGAGCAAGGAAGTGGCGGACAAGACGGTCGTCGCACAGGACGATCCGGCATCGGCTCTGACCGCTCACTAACGGCGGAATCCCGCCAAAATGACGACGCCCGCCCCTTCGGCGGGCGTTTTCATGTGGTATTTCGACCAAATATCGATCAAAAGCGCGGAAATCCGCCAGTTTCGCTTGCCTTTGGGCCCATTTTCAGGGATTTCTCGCGCTCGGTCGGGGCTTGCGAATCGTCCCGGCTCAAGACCTGAGAAAGGATCATCCATGGCTAACAAGAACGATCTCATCGCCGCCGTCGCCGAGCGTACCGGCACGTCCAAGGCCGCCGCCGCGGAGGCTGTCGACGCAACGTTCGACGTGATCACGGCTGCCCTGAAGTCGGGTGACGAAGTCAAGATCATCGGCTTCGGCAATTTCAGCGTTGCATCGCGCGCCGCCAGCGAAGGCCGCAATCCGCGTACCGGCGAGACGATCCAGATCGCCGCTTCCAAGACGCCGAAGTTCAAGGCCGGCAAGGGCCTCAAGGACGCCGTCAACTAAGCCAAGTCGGGCTTATTGGGTTTCTACGGCCTTGCGCGGACAGCGTGAGGCCGTTTTATTTTGTGCGTGCGACCGAAAGCCCGACCTTCCGCCCTTGTAAGGGGGGCCGCTTTTCGCCTACACGTCACGCGCTGCAGGAAACTGCGGGCGGTTAGCTCAGTTGGTAGAGCGCCTCGTTTACACCGAGGATGTCGGGAGTTCGAGTCTCTCACCGCCCACCATGCTCCCCGCGCACCAGGCGCCGGGCCTGCGCCCAAGCTTCCCCATCGTGATATTCTTTTGCCGTCGTCGATCGCCGCACAGCAGTCGTCGTGGCCGTGCGCTCGCGCCCGGCTTTCCCGGCGATGCGCGGGGTCCACAGGAAGGGCAGGGTCGTTTTGGCGGAATTCCGCCGCTTTGAGCGGTGACCTCGGTTTTCCACAATGCCGCTGGACAGCGTGCTTGACTTGGATAGGTCGGTACCGTACTTCAGCGCTCAACACGACGCGGCGACGAGCTGCGGCGGCCCCGGAAGGGGACCCCAGCGGGGGTGTAGCTCAGTTGGTTAGAGCGCCGGCCTGTCACGCCGGAGGTCGCGGGTTCGAGCCCCGTCACTCCCGCCATTTTTACCGACCATCGGATTGCATCTTGTCAATCTGCTTGGAATGCGGATCGAAGCCGCGCGGACCCGTCCGGTCAATTGGCGCTTCCCATCCACCTCAATGCGGTCATGGCCGCATTGCCCGAAAGGGGCACCCGCGGGGGTGTAGCTCAGTTGGTTAGAGCGCCGGCCTGTCACGCCGGAGGTCGCGGGTTCGAGCCCCGTCACTCCCGCCATTTTCTTCTTCTCCCAGACGATTTCCGGCACTGCACAGAGTGCGCGTACGGCAGGCATCCGGTGTTGGGTTCTGTCTTTGCGGCAATCGCGCCTGCGCGGCCGCCTGGCGCGCTGCAGGCCGTTTCAGGCTTCTCCCCCGCGGGCTGTGCCGATCGGCCGCCAGCGACCCGCGCAGCGGGCGGAAGAGGGCGCTAAGGAGTGGCCGTCTCTCCCGGGGCCGGTGAGGCTAGCGCACCGTCTATCCCAGCCTCCCGCGCCTCGCCTGGCCCTCGCGGCGGTCCGCTGCATCCCCGGGTGAGGGCAGCCAGTTGCCCCGCGCCGGGGATCGAGAGCCTTGCGTCGGCGCGGATGGCGTGGCGGGGGATCGAACTCGGGCATGGCGGATGCAATCGCCGGATCGGGCGTCGCCGCGTGCAGCACGATTCTCTGTTGTTGCGGTTCAAATCGGATGTCGGGAAGGCTCCGGGGCGCCATTACTTATGCTGCGACGCAGCGTCAATAAGATTAGGTCGGCCGACGTGACAAGTTTATCATTCGATTGCTGACAACGGTCACGAATGATTCGGGCTCGGTCGGCCTTTGAGGGGGTTCTCATGGAAACTCTACTGCCATTGATCATCCAGGTGGTCGCCGGCCTCATCGGCGGCAACGCGGCCGGCTCCGCGCTGAAGGAGCGGAGCCTGGGCACGACCGGCAACTCGATCGCCGGCGGCATCGGCGGCATCGTCCTCGGCCAGATCCTGCAGGCCGTCATGGGCGGCGGCGCGCCTGACGCGGGCGCGGCGATGGCCGGGCTGGACATCGGCAAGATCGTCACCGACATCGTCGGCGGCGGCGCGGGCGGCGCAATCCTGACCGCGATCGTCGGCATGCTGAAGAATCAGGTTTCCGGGGCGCG
The DNA here is from genome assembly GCF_026343855.1 of Kaistia nematophila. NCBI lineage: Bacteria > Pseudomonadati > Pseudomonadota > Alphaproteobacteria > Hyphomicrobiales > Kaistiaceae > Kaistia > Kaistia nematophila. The sequence goes on from NZ_JAPKNK010000008.1 coordinate 102,319, forward strand.
GTAGGCGCTCGTCCGGCACCCGGCGGCGCGTGCCATCCGAAGCGCTTGCGGACGGTCGATGGGGGCGATTCGCCCCCATTTTTTTATGAAAGTGAGCCTTATGGTGAATTGTCGGTTTTTGCCGATTTTGCCGCGCCTTCGGCCTGCTCCGCCGGGACATCTCGCCGCACACAAAATCGCTTTCATTCTTCCAGTTCTAATTTTTGCCGGTTTTCGGCGTCTGATGCGCTAGGTTGTTGTTCCGGGGCGCCGTCGGCGGCGGGCTTGGGGCTTGCCACGTCTGTTCGCCTCCGATAAGCCTCGCCTCATGTTTTCGACCGCCGCCCCGGCGGATCGCCGCGTTTCCCGCGGCCGGCCGATATCTTAGACGAGTGAAACGCTTGGCGGCCTATTGCGCCGCACCATCTCGGGCAGCGGCGCGGCTGCGCGAGAGGGAGCAACGGAGCCGGATACATGGAAGACCTGTTGCGCGAATACCTTCCAATTGTCGTGTTTCTCGGGATCGCCCTCGTGATCGGCCTTGCGCTGCTGATCTCGCCGTTCCTGGTCGCGTACCGGAACCCCGACCCCGAAAAGCTCTCGGCCTATGAGTGCGGCTTCAACGCCTTCGACGATGCGCGCATGAAGTTCGACGTGCGGTTCTACCTCGTCGCGATCCTGTTCATCATCTTCGATCTGGAAGTGGCCTTCCTGTTTCCGTGGGCGGTCGTGTTCGGCGATCTCGGCTGGTTTGGCTTCTGGTCGATGATGAGTTTCCTGGCCGTCCTCACCATCGGCTTCATTTACGAATGGAAGAAGGGAGCGCTCGAATGGGATTGAGCGGAACCTCTGGCACCCAGGTCGCGCAGCGGCCGAAGGGGCTTGTCGATGCGTCGGGCCGTCCGATCGGTCACGACGATCCCTTTTTCATGGAAGTCAACAATGAGCTGGCGGACAAGGGTTTCCTTGTCGCGGCTGCGGATGACCTGATCACCTGGGCCCGCACGGGCTCGCTGATGTGGATGCAGTTCGGCCTCGCCTGCTGCGCCGTCGAGATGATGCAGGTCTCGATGCCGCGCTATGACGTCGAGCGCTTCGGCTTCGCGCCCCGCGCCTCGCCGCGTCAGTCGGACGTGATGATCGTCGCCGGCACGCTCACCAACAAGATGGCTCCCGCGCTCCGCAAGGTCTACGACCAGATGCCGGAACCGCGCTATGTCATCTCGATGGGCAGCTGCGCCAATGGCGGCGGCTATTATCACTATTCCTATTCGGTCGTGCGCGGCTGCGATCGCGTCGTCCCGGTCGACATCTATGTTCCGGGCTGCCCGCCGACGGCCGAGGCGCTGCTCTATGGCGTTCTGCTCCTGCAGAAGAAGATCCGCCGCACCGGCACCATCGAGCGCTGAAGGTACAGCATGGAAGAGACCCTCAAAGAGCTCGGTGACTACCTCGTCGCGCAGCGTCCGGACGATGTGATCGCCTTCGAGGTCGCCTATGGCGAACTCACCGTCGGCATCCATCGCGACGCCATCCGCCATTTCGTCGATTGGCTGGCGCATGACGCCAATACCGGCTTCCTCAACATCACCGACGTCTGCGGTGTTGATTATCCGCAGCGCGAGATGCGCTTCGACGTCGTCTATCACCTGCTGAGCCCGACGCGGAACCTCCGCATCCGCCTCAAGGTCGAGACCGACGAAGTCACGCCGGTTCCCTCGATCACGCCGATCCTGCCGGGTGCGGACTGGTTTGAGCGCGAAGCCTACGATATGTATGGCATCCTGTTCATCGGTCACCCTGACCTTCGGCGTCTTCTCACCGATTATGGCTTCGAGGGGCATCCGCTCCGCAAGGACTTCCCGGTGTCGGGCTATGTCGAGGTTCGCTACGACGATCAGCAGAAGCGCGTCGTCTACGAGCCCGTCCGCCTGACGCAGGAATTCCGCGACTTTGACTTCCTCTCGCCGTGGGAAGGCACCGAATACGTGCTGCCGGGCGACGAGAAGGCCAAGGAAGCCCCCAAGCCTGAACAGAAGTCGAGCTGAGGCACGAGATGGCAGAAGCCCAGGTTCGTCCATTCAATATCAATTTCGGCCCCGAGCACCCCTCGGCGCACGGGGTGCTCCGCCTCGTGCTCGAGCTCGATGGCGAAATCGTCGATCGCGTCGATCCGCATATCGGCCTGCTGCATCGCGGCACCGAGAAGCTGATCGAGCAGAAGACCTATCTCCAGGCCGTGCCCTATTTCGATCGTCTCGACTATGTCGCGCCGATGAACCAGGAGCACGCCTTCGCGCTGGCCGTCGAGAAGCTCCTCGAGATCGAGGTGCCGAAGCGTGGCCAGCTGATCCGCGTCCTCTACTCCGAGATCGGTCGCATCCTGTCGCACATCCTGAATGTGACGACCTGGGCGATGGACTGTGGCGCGCTGACGCCGCCGCTCTGGGGTTTCGAGGAACGCGAAAAGCTCATGATCTTCTATGAGCGCGCGTCTGGCTCCCGCATGCATGCGGCCTATTTCCGTCCCGGCGGCGTCCACCAAGACATCCCCGAGCAGCTCGTTCGCGACATCGGCGATTTCTGCGATCCGTTCCTGAAGCGGCTCGACGATCTCGACCGCCTGGTCACCGGCAACCGCATCTTCAAGCAGCGTAACGTCGACATCGGCGTGCTGACGCAGGAAGAGGCGTGGAAGTGGGGCTATTCGGGCGTGCTGATCCGCGGCGCCGGCGCCGCGTGGGATCTGCGGCGGGCCCAGCCCTACGAGTGCTACTCGGAGCTGGAATTCGACATCGCAGTCGGCACGCATGGCGACAATTACGATCGCTACCTCGTCCGCATGGCCGAGATGCGCGAGGCGATCCGGATCATGAAGCAGTGCGTGAAGCGCCTGCTCGGCACCGAGAAGATCGGCCCGGTCTCCTACACCGACAACAAGATCGTGCCGCCGAAGCGCGGCGAGATGAAGCGCTCGATGGAAGCGCTCATCCATCACTTCAAGCTCTACACCGAGGGCTATCACGTGCCCGCCGGCGAGGTTTATGCAGCCGTCGAAGCGCCCAAGGGCGAGTTCGGCGTCTATCTGGTGGCGGATGGCTCGAACAAGCCGTACCGCTGCAAGATCCGCGCTCCCGGTTTCGCGCATCTCCAGTCGATGGACTTCCTGTGCAAGGGCCACATGCTTGCCGACGTCTCGGCGGTCCTTGGCTCCATCGACATCGTGTTCGGAGAGGTTGACCGCTAATGTCCGTACGTCGTCTCGCAGCCGAGCAACCCGCGAGCTTCGCGTTCTCCCCCGAGAACCTCGCCTGGGCCGAGAAGCAGGTTCAGAAGTTCCCGGAAGGCAAGCAGGCCTCCGCTGTTATCTCGATCCTGTGGCGCATTCAGGAGCAGGAAGGCTGGGTTTCCGAGCCGGCGATCCGCTGGGTCGGCGAGTTCCTCGACATGGCCTATATCCGCGTCCTGGAAGTCGCGACCTTCTACACCATGTTCCTGCTGGCTCCGGTCGGCAAGAAGGCGCACATCCAGGTATGCGGCACCACGCCCTGCATGTTGCGCGGCGCCAACAAGCTGATCGAGCGCTGCCGCGAGCGGATCCATCCGGAGCCGTTCCATGCGTCGGCGGACGGCAGCCTGTCGTGGGAAGAGGTCGAGTGCCTGGGCGCCTGCGTCAACGCCCCGATGCTGCAGATCGTCCCCGATACCTACGAGGATCTGACGGTCGAGACGCTGGACAAGCTGATCGACGACATCCAGGCCGGCCGGCCGATCAAGCCGGGCCCGCAGATCGAACGCCATCATTCGGCGCCGGTCGGCGGCTTCCGGGCGCTGACGACCCCCGAGCTCTATGATGGCTCCATGGTCGGGCAGGGCGCCGGTCTGGCCGCCGCGCGCGAGGCGATCGCCGCCCGCGAGGCCGCGGCCGCCGAGGCTGCCCGCGCCGCCGCCAACCCCGCGCCTGCCGAGCCGCCCGCCGCCCCCGCCGTCAAGGCGCAGGGCGAGGCCGACAAGGACAAGGTTCCCACCCAGGTCAAGCAGACCGTGCCGGCTTCGGACCCCGCCGTCCGTCCGGACGCGGCCAAGAAAGAGTAGAGGAGCGGACGATGCTTTCGGACAAAGACCGCATCTTCACGAATATCTACGGTCATCACGACTGGGGCCTGCAGGGCGCGCTGAAGCGCGGCTCCTGGGATGGCACCAAGACCATCCTCGAGGCCGGACGCGACTGGATCATCGACCAGATGAAGGCCTCCGGCCTTCGTGGCCGTGGCGGCGCCGGTTTCCCGACCGGCCTGAAGTGGTCGTTCATGCCCAAGCAGAACGACGGTCGGCCGCACTACCTCGTCATCAACGCCGACGAGTCGGAGCCGGGCACCTGCAAGGATCGCGAGATCCTGCGCCACGACCCGCATCACCTGGTCGAGGGCGCGCTGATCGCCGGTTTCGCGATGGGCGCCCATGCGGCCTACATCTATGTCCGCGGCGAGTTCATCCGCGAGCGTGAGCATCTGCAGGCCGCGATCGACCAGGCCTATGAAGCCCGCCTCATCGGCAAGAACAACGTCCATGGCTGGGACATGGACATCTTCGTCGCCCACGGCGCCGGCGCCTATATCTGCGGCGAAGAGACCGCGCTGCTCGAGAGCCTCGAGGGCAAGAAGGGCCAGCCGCGCCTGAAGCCGCCGTTCCCGGCCAACGTCGGCCTCTATGGCTGCCCGACGACGGTCAACAACGTCGAGAGCATCGCGGTCGCCCCGACCATCCTGCGTCGCGGCCCGGCCTGGTTCTCGTCGATCGGTCGTCCGAATAATGTCGGCACCAAGCTGTTCGGTATCTCCGGCCACGTGAACACGCCCTGCATCGTCGAAGAGGCGATGGGCATTCCGTTCAAGGAACTGATCGAGAAGCATGGCGGCGGCGTCCGCGGCGGCTGGGACAATCTGAAGGCGATCATTCCGGGCGGCGCTTCCTGCCCGATCATCCCGGCCGAGCAGTGCGAAGACCTGATCATGGACTTCGACGGCACGCGCGCCGTGAAGTCGAGCTTCGGCACCGCCGGCGTGCTCGTCATGGACAAGTCGACCGACGTCATCCGCGCCATCGCCCGCATCGCCTACTTCTTCAAGCATGAGAGCTGCGGCCAGTGCACGCCGTGCCGCGAAGGCACCGGCTGGATGTGGCGCGTGATCGACCGCATGGCGCGCGGCGAAGCCGAGAAGCGCGAAATCGACATGCTCCTGCAGGTCACGACCCAGGTCGAAGGCCACACGATCTGCGCGCTCGGCGATGCCGCCGCATGGCCCATACAGGGCCTGATCCGGCATTTCCGGCATGAGATCGAGGAGCGCATCGACCTCTATTCCCGCAACCCCCGGCCGGTCGAACGGCAGATGATGGAAGCGGCGGAGTAAACCATGGCCAAGATCATCGTTGACGGCATCGAAGTCGACGTTCCGCCGGACTACACGCTGCTGCAGGCGGCGGAAGCCGCCGGCGCCGAGGTGCCGCGCTTCTGTTTCCACGAGCGTCTGTCGATCGCCGGCAATTGCCGCATGTGCCTCGTCGAGGTGAAGGGCGGTCCGCCGAAGCCGACCGCTTCCTGCGCCATGAACGTGCGCGACTTGCGTCCGGGCCCGAACGGCGAGCCGCCGGTCATGCTCACCAAGTCGCCGATGGTGAAGAAGGCACGCGAAGGCGTGATGGAGTTCCTGCTGATCAACCATCCGCTCGATTGCCCGATCTGCGATCAGGGCGGCGAGTGCGATCTGCAGGACCAGGCCATGGCGTATGGCGTGGACAAGAACCGCTTCTCCGAGAACAAGCGCGCCGTCGAAGACAAGTATATCGGCCCGCTCGTGAAGACGGTGATGAACCGCTGCATCCATTGCACGCGCTGCGTCCGCTTCACCACGGAAGTCGCCGGCATTTCCGAGCTCGGCCTGATCGGCCGCGGCGAGGACGCCGAGATCACCACCTATCTCGAGAAGGCGCTCTCCTCGGAGCTGCAGGGCAACGTCATCGACCTCTGCCCGGTCGGCGCGCTGACCTCGCGTCCCTTCGCCTTCACGGCGCGTCCGTGGGAACTGGCCAAGACCGAGTCGATCGACGTCATGGACGCCGTCGGCTCGAACATCCGCGTCGACACGCGCGGCCGTGAGGTCATGCGCGTGCTGCCCCGTCTCAACGAGGCGGTCAACGAGGAATGGATCTCGGACAAGACGCGCTTCATTTGGGATGGCCTGCGCACGCAGCGCCTCGACCGCCCGTATCTGCGCGTCGACGGTCGCCTGAAGCCGGCCAGCTGGGCCGAGGCTTTCGCCGCGATCGTCGATCGCGTGAACGCGACCTCGGCTTCGAAGATCGGCGCCATCGCCGGTGATCTGGCTGCCGTCGAAGAACTCTACGCCCTGAAGGCGCTGATCGGCTCGCTCGGTTCGGCCAATCTCGACGCCCGCCAGGACGGCGCGAAGCTCGATCCGGCGCTCGGCCGCGCGAGCTACGTGTTCAACCCGACCATCGCCGGCATCGAGCAGGCCGACGTGATCCTGATCGTCGGCGCCAATCCTCGCAAGGAAGCGTCGGTCCTCAACGCCCGCATCCGCAAGCGCTGGCGCGCCGGCAATGTGCGCATCGGCGTCGTCGGCGAGCATGTCGACCTGACCTACCCGCACGATTACCTCGGCGCCGGCCCCGAGACGCTGGCCGAGATCGCCGCCGGCAAGGGCTCGTTCGGCGAGGCGCTTGCCGCCGCGAAGCGCCCGATCGTCATCGTCGGGCAGGGCGCTCTTGCCCGTGACGACGGCAAGGCGGTTCTGGCGACGGCTGCCGCCATCGCCACGGCTCCCGGCCGTGACGAGGGCTGGAACGGCCTCGGCATCCTGCACACCGCCGCTTCGCGCGTCGGCGCGCTCGACGTCGGCTTCGTGCCGGCGGAAGGCGGGCTGGACGTCGCCGGCATGGTCGCTGCCGCAGGGCAGGGCGCGCTCGACGTACTCTTCCTGCTCGGCGCCGACGAGATCGACACCTCCGCGCTCGGCTCTGCCTTCGTCGTCTATATCGGCACCCATGGCGACGCGGGCGCTCACCGCGCCGACGTCATCCTGCCGGCCGCCGCCTACACCGAGAAGTCCGGCACCTTCGTCAACACCGAAGGCCGCGTGCAGATCGCCAACCGGGCCGGTTTCCCGCCCGGCGACGCGCGCGAGGACTGGGCGATCCTTCGCGCCCTCTCCGACGTGCTCGGCCACCGGCTGCCGTTCGACTCGCTCGGCGAGCTGCGCAAGGCGCTCTATGCGGCGCATCCGCACCTGGCGGCGATCGACACGGTCCGCGCCGGCGACCTCGCCGACGTGGCGGCGCTCGCTTCGGCCGGCGGTTCGCTCGGCTGGGCGGCCTTCGCCAATCCGATCTCTGATTTCTACCTGACCAACCCGATCGCTCGCGCGTCTGCCATCATGGCGGAATGCTCGGCGCTCGCGGCCGGCCAGCTTGCCGCTGCTGCGGAGTGAGGCGGGAATGAACGGCTTCGTCGAAAACTACCTCATCCCGGGCGCGATCATTGTCGGACAGAGCCTGCTCGTGCTCGTGCTGCTGCTGGTCTTCATCGCCTATGTGCTGCTGGCCGACCGCAAGATCTGGGCTGCCGTCCAGATGCGTCGCGGCCCCAACGTCGTCGGCGCCTTCGGCCTGTTCCAGTCCTTCGCCGACCTTCTGAAGTTCGTCCTTAAGGAACCCGTCATTCCGTCGGGCGCCAACAAGGGCATCTTCCTGCTGGCGCCGCTCGTCACCGTGACGCTGGCGCTCGCCGGCTGGGCGGTGATCCCGTTCAACGCGGGCTGGGTGGTCGCCAACATCAATGTCGGCATCCTCTACCTGCTGGCGATCTCGTCGCTCGGCGTCTATGGCGTGATCATGGGCGGCTGGGCTTCGAACTCGAAGTATCCGTTCCTGTCGTCGCTGCGCGCCGCCGCGCAGATGGTGTCCTACGAAGTGTCGATCGGCTTCGTGCTGATCACCGTGCTGCTCTGCGTCGGCTCGCTCAACATCTCGGATGTCGTGCTGTCGCAGCAGTCGGGCCTCGGCACCAAGCTTGGCCTGCCGGGCAGCTTCCTCGACTGGTACTGGCTGCCGCTGCTGCCGATGTTCGTCATCTTCTTCGTCTCGGCGCTGGCGGAAACCAACCGTCCGCCCTTCGACCTGGTCGAGGCAGAGTCGGAGCTCGTCGCCGGCTTCATGTCGGAATATGGCTCGACGCCGTACATGATGTTCATGCTCGGCGAGTATGCCTCGATCTGCCTGATGTGCGCGCTGACGACGATCCTGTTCCTCGGAGGCTGGCTGCCGCCGGTGAACGTGGCGCCCTTCACCTGGGTTCCGGGCATCGTCTGGTTCGTGCTCAAGGGCACCTTGGTCTTCTTCATGTTCGCCATGGCGAAAGCCATCGTACCGCGCTACCGCTATGATCAGCTGATGCGGCTGGGCTGGAAGGTGTTCCTGCCGATCTCGCTTGGCATGGTCGTGCTCGTGGCCGTTGTTCTGCAGACCATGGGATGGGCACCGTGATGCGCCTCGACCAGACCGCCAAGTCGCTGTTCCTGTCGGAGTTCGTCTCCGCCTTCTTCCTCGCCATGCGCTATTTCTTCGCTCCGAAGAAGACGCTGAACTACCCGTTCGAGAAGGGCGCGCTCAGCCCGCGCTTCCGTGGCGAGCATGCGCTTCGCCGCTACCCGAACGGCGAGGAGCGCTGCATCGCGTGCAAGCTGTGCGAGGCCATCTGCCCGGCGCAGGCGATCACCATCGAGGCCGGTCCGCGCCGCAACGACGGCACCCGCCGCACGACGCGCTACGACATCGACATGGTGAAGTGCATCTATTGCGGCTTCTGCCAGGAAGCCTGCCCCGTCGACGCCATCGTCGAGGGACCGAACTTTGAATTCGCGACGGAGACGCGCGAGGAGCTCTACTACGACAAGGAGAAGCTTCTCGCGAATGGCGACCGGTGGGAGCGCGAGATCGCGCAGAATATCAGCATGGACGCGCCCTACCGCTAGGCGGGGTGTGGTTACGACGCAATTCTGGAGGGATGCCGCGGCTCGCCGCGCTGTCCGAGGGCACGGATCATGATCCTGCATACCATTTTCTTCTATCTGTTCTCGGGCATCACCATCGCCTCCGCGCTGATGGTGATCTCGTCCCGTAATCCCGTGCACTCCGTGCTCTTCCTGATCCTCGCCTTCTTCAACGCGGCTGGGCTCTTCGTGATGCTCGGCGCCGAGTTCCTGGCGATGCTGCTGGTCGTTGTCTATGTCGGCGCGGTCGCGGTGCTCTTCCTCTTCGTCGTCATGATGCTCGACGTCGACTTCACGGAGCTGCGGCAGGGCTTCCTGCAGTATCTGCCGGTCGGCGGCCTGATCGGCGTCGTGCTGCTGGCGGAACTGCTGATCGTCCTCAGCGGCTGGGCCTTCGCGCCCAACGTGGCGGGCAACGCCGTGCAGCCGATCCCCGACATGAGCCAGGTCACCAACACGGCGGCGATCGGGCGGCTGCTTTACACCCACTACATCTACTTCTTCCAGATCGCCGGCTTCGTGCTGCTGGTGGCCATGATCGGCGCCATCGTGCTGACGCTCCGCCACAAGCCGCGGGTCAAGCGCCAGGTCATCGCCGACCAGGTCGCGCGGTCGCAGAAGATCGAGCTGCGTCCCGTTGAACCCGGCAAGGGCATCTGAGCGAGAGACGAGGAAAACACCATGGCAATCGGTCTCTCCCATTATCTGTCCGTCGCGGCGATCCTGTTCACGATCGGCGTGTTCGGCATCTTCCTGAACCGGAAGAACGTGATCGTCATCCTGATGTCGGTCGAACTGATCCTTCTCTCCGTGAACCTGAACTTCGTCGCGTTCTCGTCCTTCCTGGGCGACCTCGTGGGTCAGGTCTTCGCGATCCTGGTACTGACCGTCGCGGCCGCTGAATCGGCCATCGGCCTTGCCATCCTCGTCGTCTACTTCCGCAACCGCGGCTCGATCGCGGTGGAAGACATCAACATGATGAAGGGCTGAGGCCAGCCATGTATTCAGCCATCGTCTTTCTTCCCCTTCTCGGCGCCATCCTTGCCGGCATCATCGCGCTTAGCGGCAGCTACGCCGCCGCCATGGTCGGCGCGCCCAAGGACGGCTCGGACGACCATGCGGGTCATGGCCATGACCACGCGCACCACGATCACGACGGCCATGGTCACGACGATCACGGCCATGACGACCACGGCCATGACCACCATCACGCTTCCGCGCCGGGCTCGCGTCCGGCCGAGCTGATCACCACCGGCCTGCTGTTCGTCTCCGCCATCCTGTCGTGGATCGCGTTCCTGACGATCGGCTCGCCGGAAGGCGAGGCGGTCCGCGTGAAGGTCCTGCCCTGGGTCACCTCGGGCACGCTCTCCTTCGACTGGGCGCTGCGCGTCGACACGCTGACCGCCATGATGCTCGTCGTCGTCACCTCGGTGTCGTCGCTCGTCCATCTCTACTCGATCGGCTACATGAGCCATGACGAGCACCGGCCGCGCTTCTTCGCGTATCTGTCGCTCTTCACCTTCGCCATGCTGATGCTGGTGACGTCGGACAACCTGTTCCAGATGTTCTTCGGCTGGGAAGGCGTGGGTCTCGCCTCGTATCTGCTGATCGGTTTCTGGTTCAAGCGTCCGGCCGCCAACGCCGCCGCCATGAAGGCGTTCGTCGTCAACCGCGTCGGCGACTTCGGCTTCGCGCTCGGCATCTTCTCGATCTTCGTGATGTTCGGCTCGGTCGAGTTCGAGACGATCTTCGCCAACACCGGCAGCGTCGCCGGCCAGACGATCCACTTCCTGTCGTGGGACCTGGATGCGCTGACCGTCATCTGCATCCTTCTGTTCATCGGCGCGATGGGCAAGTCGGCGCAGTTCCTGCTGCACACCTGGCTGCCGGATGCGATGGAGGGCCCGACGCCGGTCTCCGCGCTCATCCACGCCGCCACCATGGTGACCGCCGGCGTGTTCATGGTCGCGCGCATGTCGCCGCTGTTCGACCTGGCGCCGACGGCGCTGACGGTCGTCACCTTCTTCGGCGCGACGACGGCGTTCTTCGCCGCCACCGTCGGCCTGGTGCAGAACGACATCAAGCGCGTCATCGCCTACTCGACCTGTTCGCAGCTCGGCTACATGTTCGTCGCGCTCGGCGTCGGCGCCTATGGCGCGGGCGTGTTCCACCTGTTCACGCACGCCTTCTTCAAGGCGCTGCTGTTCCTCGGCGCCGGCTCGGTCATCCATGCCGTCTCGGGCCAGCAGGACATGCGTCACATGGGCGGCCTGCGGAAGCAGATCCCCTTGACCTACTGGACGATGATCATCGGCACGCTGGCGCTGACCGGCTTCCCGCTGACCGCCGGCTATTACTCGAAGGACGCGATCATCGAGAGCGCCTTCGTCGGTCACAACGCCTTCTCGGGCTACGCCTTCGTCCTGACGGTGGCCGCCGCCCTGATGACCTCGTTCTACTCCTGGCGCCTGATCTTCCTGACCTTCCATGGCAGGCCGCGCGCTTCCGCCGAGGTCATGAGCCACGTGCACGAGTCGCCGCCGGTCATGACCGTGCCGCTGCTGCTGCTGTCGGTCGGTGCGCTGTTCGCCGGCATGGTCTTCGCCAACCAGTTCATCGGTGAGGGCTATGGCGAGTTCTGGAAGGGTGCGCTGTTCACCAACCCGGACAACCACATCCTGCATGAGATGCACGGCGTGCCGTCGCTCGTGAAGTACTCGCCCTTCATCGTGATGGTGATCGGCCTGCTGATTGCCTACTACTTCTACATCCGGTCGCCGGAAACGCCGAAGCGCCTCGCGGCCGAGCAGCCGGTGCTGTACCGGTTCCTGCTGCACAAGTGGTACTTCGACGAGATCTATGACTTCCTGTTCGTCCGCCCGGCCCGTTGGCTCGGCCGCTTCCTCTGGAAGAAGGGCGACGGGATGGTCATCGACGGGCTCGGGCCCGACGGTATCTCGGCGCGCGTCATCGACGTCACCAACCGGGTGATCCGGCTGCAGTCCGGCTACATGTACCACTATGCCTTTGCCATGCTGATCGGCGTTGCTGCGCTGGTCACCTGGATGATGTTCGCGGGTTGAGGGGTTTTAGATGACTGACTGGCCGATCCTCTCGACCGTTACCTTTCTGCCAACGGTCGGCGCACTCCTGCTTCTGCTCGTCCGCGGCGATGACGCCGCGGCGCGGCGCAACGTCTACTGGATCTCGCTCTGGACGACGCTCGTCACCTTCGTGGTGTCGCTGCTGATCTGGAAGGACTTCGACAATTCGAGCGCCGGCTTCCAGTTCGTCGAGCGCGCCGACTGGCTCGGCGGCAAGATCTCCTATTCGATGGGCGTCGACGGCATCTCGATGCTGTTCGTCATCCTGACGACCTTCCTGATGCCCTTCTGCATCGTGGCGTCGAAGTACTCCGTGAAGTTCCGCTTCAAGGAATACATGCTGGCGTTCCTGCTGCTCGAGACGCTGATGATCGGCGTGTTCTGCGCCACCGATCTGCTTCTCTTCTACGTCTTCTTCGAAGGCGGCCTGATCCCGATGTTCCTGATCATCGGCATCTGGGGCGGACAGCGGCGCGTCTATGCGGCGTTCAAGTTCTTCCTCTACACGCTGCTCGGCTCGGTGCTGATGCTGCTCGCCATCATGGCGATGTACTGGCAGGCTGGCACGACCGACATCCCGACGCTGCTCGACCACCAGTTCCCTGCCTCGATGCAGACCTGGCTGTGGCTCGCCTTCTTCGCCTCCTTCGCGGTGAAGATGCCGATGTGGCCGGTGCACACCTGGTTGCCGGACGCCCACGTCGAGGCGCCGACGGCCGGCTCGGTCATCCTGGCGGGCGTGCTGCTGAAGATGGGCGGCTACGGCTTCCTGCGCTTCTCGCTGCCGATGTTCCCGATCGCCTCGGCCGATTTCGCACCGATCATCTACACGCTGTCGGTCGTCGCCATCATCTATACCTCGCTGGTGGCGCTCGTTCAGGCGGACATGAAGAAGCTGATCGCGTATTCGTCGGTCGCCCACATGGGCTATGTGACGATGGGCATCTTCACGATGAACGCCCAGGGCGTCGAAGGCGCGATCTTCCAGATGCTGTCGCACGGCATCGTCTCGGGCGCGCTCTTCCTCTGCGTCGGCGTCATCTATGACCGCATGCACACCCGCGAGATCGCGGCCTATGGCGGCCTGGTCAACCGGATGCCGTTCTACGCGGCCGTGTTCCTCGTCTTCACGATGGCGAATGTCGGCCTTCCGGGCACCAGCGGCTTCGTCGGCGAGTTCATGGTCCTGATCGGCGTCTTCCGCGCCAACACCTGGGTTGCCGCCTTCGCCACCACCGGCGTCATCCTGTCGGCCAGCTACGGCCTGTGGCTCTACCGCAAGGTGATCATGGGCGCGCTGGAGAAGGCGAACCTGAAGTCGATCTTCGACCTGTCTCGTCGCGAGATCGCCATTCTCGTCCCGCTGGTCGTGCTGACCATCTTCTTCGGCGTCTATCCGACCCCGGTCTTCAACGTGACCGGTCAGGCGGTGGACAAGCTGATTACCAACTATCAGGCCGCGCTTTCCGCTGCCGGCAAGCTCGCGCTGGCGGCGCAGTGAGGGAACACGGATAGATCATGATGGACCTCGCTACGTTCCCCTCGCTCATGCCGTTCCTGCCGGAACTCGTTCTGGCAGGTGGCGCTCTTGTGCTGCTGATGATCGGCGCCTTCGGCGGCGAGCGGACCACTTCGCTCGTCACCACGCTCGCCATGCTGCTGGTTCTGGTCGCGGCTCTCGTGCTGATCTTCAAGGCCGAGGACGGTGTCACCTTCAACGGCGCCTTCGTGCTGGATCCGTTCGCCCGCTTCATGAAGCTGCTGGCGCTGATCGGCTCCGGCTTCGCGATCCTGCTGTCGACCGGCTACACGAGGCAGGAGAAGATCGCCCGCTTCGAGTATCCGGTGCTGATCCTGCTCGCGACGCTCGGCATGATGCTGATGATCTCGGCGAATGATCTGATCGCGCTCTATCTCGGCCTCGAGCTGCAGTCGCTCGCGCTCTATGTCGTCGCGGCCAGCAACCGGGAATCCGTCAAGTCGACCGAGGCGGGCCTGAAGTACTTCGTGCTCGGCGCACTGTCGTCCGGCATGCTGCTCTACGGCATCTCGCTGATCTACGGCTTCACCGGTCATACCCAGTTCCCGGGCGTCGCCGCGGCGCTCGGCGGCGGTTCGATCTCGGTCGGCGTCGTGTTCGGCCTGGTGTTCGTGATCGCAGGCCTTGCCTTCAAGGTCTCGGCCGTGCCGTTCCACATGTGGACGCCGGATGTCTATGAAGGCGCTCCGACCTCGGTGACGGCGTTCTTCGCCGCTGCGCCGAAGGCGGCGGCGATGGCCCTGTTCGTCCGCGTGCTCGTCGGCGCGCTCGGTCCGGCGGCGTCGGACTGGCAGCAGGTCATCACCTTTATCGCCATCGCCTCTATGATCCTCGGTGCCTTCGCTGCGATTGGCCAGCGCAACATCAAGCGCCTGATGGCCTATTCCTCCATCGGCCACATGGGTTTCGCGCTCGTCGGCCTCGCCGCCGGCACGGAGGCCGGCGTGCAGGGTGTCCTGATTTACATGGCGATCTACGTCGCCATGACGCTCGGCGCCTTCGCGGTCATCCTGTTCATGCGCCGCCAGGGGCAAGCGGTCGAGCAGATCAGCGATCTCGCCGGCCTGTCGCGCACCCATCCGGTGGTGGCCTTCATCTTCGCGATGATCCTGTTCTCGCTGGCGGGTATCCCGCCGCTGGCCGGCTTCTTCGCCAAGTTCTACGTCTTCCTGGCGGCGATCGAGGCTCACCTCTACATCCTGTCGGTGATCGGCGTGCTCTCCAGCGTCGTCGGCGCCTACTATTATCTCCGCGTCGTCAAGATCATGTATTTCGACGAGCCGGCGGGCGCCTTCGAGCCGATGTCGGGCGAGCTTCGTCTCGTGCTCGGCCTGTCCGGGCTGTTCGTGATGCTCTTCGTTTTCGTGGCCGGCCCGCTCGGCTCGGCGGCGACGGTCGCAGCCAAGACCTTCTTCTGATTTGATGGAGTTCAAGCTCGGCCGGGCCTCCGCAGAGAACCACTACCGCCTCAGGACTTTCGAGACGGTCGGTTCGACGAATGCGGAGGCGATGGCAGCCGCGCGCGCCGGGGATCCCGGCGCGTGCTGGTTCGTTTCCGCGCATCAGACACAGGGCAGGGGCCGTCGCGGCAGTCACTGGGTGACACCGGTCGGCAACATGGCGGCGAGCCTGCTGGTCGTCGTTCCCAATCACCCGGCCACGGCCGCGACGCTCGGCTTCGTCGCGGGTCTCGCCCTGGACGAGGCGCTGCGCTCGGTGGCGCCGGACCTGATGTTGCGCATCGGGCTCGATGGCGTTGAGGGGGTAGGTCCCGCCGGTCGCCGCGATCGTCTTCGCCTCAAATGGCCGAATGACGTTCTCCTCGACGGCGCCAAGCTAGCGGGTATTCTTCTGGAAGCTGAGCCGATTCCCGGCGATCGCCTCGCGGTTGTGATCGGGATCGGCGTGAATGTCGTCGCCGCGCCGGAGGGCTTGCCCTATCCTGCAACGGCACTGGCGGAACTGGGAGTCGGCATCGACGCGGCTCGTGTGTTCGAGGCGCTTTCCGATGCCTGGGCGAGCGTGGCTCGGGTCTGGAATGACGGTCGCGGCTTCAAGGCGGTGAGACGGCTTTGGCTCGATCGCGCCGCCGGTCTCGGCGAGACGGTCGCCGTGCGGATCGGCGAGCAGGTGTTTTCCGGGGTCTTCGAGACGATCGACGATGAAGGTCGGCTCGTCATCCGTTCCCCGGATGGTTTGGTTCGGACGATCGCCGCGGGCGAGGTCCATTTCGGTACAGTGGCGACGTCGAGGCAATGAGCGCAAAAAAAGCAGCTACGGACGACTTCGTCTTCCTTCCCCTGGGTGGCGTTGGCGAGATCGGCATGAACTTGTCGCTCTATGGCTATGGTCCGTCCAATCGCCGGCGCTGGATCTGCGTCGATTTCGGCGTCAGCTTCGCCGGCCCGGACCTGCCGGGCGTCGACTTGGTCCTGCCGGATATCCGCTACATGGTGGAAGAGCGCGACTTCATTGACGCGATCATCATCACCCATGCGCATGAAGACCATTTCGGCGCCCTGCTCGACCTCTGGCCGCAGCTGCATGTGCCGGTCTATGCGAGCGCCTTCACGGCCGGCCTGCTGAACGCCAAGCGCGCGGCGCAGCCCGGCGCGCCGGAGATCCCGGTCACCATCGTCTCGCCGGGCGAGCACGTGACGATCGGCGATTTCGATGTCGAGTTCATCGCCGTCGCCCACTCGATCCTCGAGCCGATGGCGCTGGCGATCCGCACGCCGCTCGGCACCGTGGTCCATACTGGCGACTGGAAGCTCGATCCCGAGCCGGTGATCGGCCCGGTCACCGATGCCGCCCGCTTCGCCGAGATCGGTGACGAAGGCGTGCTGGCGCTCGTCTGTGATTCGACCAACGCCATGCGCGACGGCCGCAGCCCGAGCGAGACCGAGGTCGGCCAGTCGCTGGCCGAGATCGTCAAGGAAGCCACCGGTCGCGTCGCCTTCACGACCTTCGCGTCGAATGTCGGCCGCATCAAGTCGATCGCGCTCGCCGCGCAGGCGGCGGATCGTCAGGTCGTGGTCGTGGGTCGCGCCCTGCGCCGGGCGATCGATGTGGCGACCGAGCTCGGCTACATGGAGGGGCTGCCGCCCTTCCTCGACGAGGAATCCTACGGCTATCTGCCGCGCTCCAAGGTCGTCGCCATCCTGACCGGCAGCCAGGGCGAGCCGCGCGCGGCGCTCGCCCGGATCGCCGAGGACGAGCACAAGTTCGTCGGGCTGTCGCCGGGCGACACCGTCGTGTTCTCGGCGCGGCCGATTCCCGGCAACGAGAAGGCGATCGGCAACATCATCAACCAGCTCTGCGACCAGGGCATCATCGTGCTGACGGACCGCGATCGGCTGGTGCATGTATCCGGCCATCCGCGCCGCGACGAACTCGCCGAGATGTATGGCTGGGTTCGACCCGAGATCGCGATTCCCGTCCATGGCGAGGCGATGCATCTCTGGGCCCATGCGGCCTTCGCCCGCGACATGGGCGTCAAGCAGGTCATGCTGACGGAGAACGGCAACATCGTTCGCCTGGCGCCGGGCGCTGCCGAGGAGATCGACGACGTTCCGGTCGGCCGCCTTTACAAGGACGGCATCATCATCGCCGACGAGGATTCGGTCGGCGTGCCGGAGCGGCGCAAGCTCGGCTTCGCCGGTCATGTCGCCGTATCGGTCGTCCTCGACGGGAAGGGCAGCGTCGCCGTCGATCCGGAGATCGCCCTGACGGGCCTGCCGATCCACGGCGTCTCCGGCCATCCGTTCGAAGAGACGGTGATGACGGCGGTTCTCGGCACGATCGAGAGCATTCCGCGCGCCCGGCGGCGCGATCCCGATCTGGTCCGCGAGGCGATTCGTCGCTCCGTCCGCGCCGCCGTTCGGCAGGCTTGGGGCAAAAAGCCACTTTGCACTGTCTTCGTCGCGATCGTATGACGCCTTTGCAGACGTAAGGTCTGCGAGGGAGCCATGGCATGATCGGCCGACTGAACCATGTGGCGATCGCGGTTTCGGATCTCGAGGCCGCGACGCGTACCTACCGCGACACGCTGGGCGCGCGCGTTTCCGCGCCGCTGAGCCTGCCCGATCACGGGGTCGTCACGGTGTTCGTCGAACTGCCGAACACCAAGATCGAGCTTCTGGCGCCGCTCGGCGAGGAATCGCCCATAGCGAAATTCCTGGCCCGCAATCCGGACGGCGGCATTCACCACCTTTGCTACGAGGTGGACGACATCCTCGCCGCCCGCGACCGGCTCGCAGGCGAGGGCGCCCGCGTGCTGGGCAATGGCGAGCCGAAGATCGGCGCGCATGGCAAGCCGGTGTTGTTCCTGCATCCGAAGGATTTCTGCGGAACGCTGGTCGAACTCGAGGAGGCCTGAACGAGATGCCGATCTACAGCATTTTCGCCGTCTACTTCATCATCTGGTGGCTGGTGCTCTTCATGGTGCTGCCCTTCGGCGTGCGCACGCATGAAGAGGAAGGCAACGTCCTGCTCGGCACGACGCCGAGCGCCCCGGCCAATCTGCGCCTGGTCCGCAAGGCGATCATCACCTCCGTGATCAGCGCAATAATCGTGTACGGGATTTGGTACGGCTACGTGAAGATGGGCTGGACCGCCGAGGTGCTCAGCAAGATCGCGCTCTGAACAGGCGCGATTCCGGCAAGAGATGGCAAACAAAAAAGGCAAGATCCGCGAGGATCTTGCCTTTCTTAGTTCGCGCTCAACCCCTCAGCCGAGCTTTTCGCTCGATTGGCTTTGATCGAGCTCTTTATATCGAGCTCGGCGGCAGCTGCTTTTCAGCGCGCCAGAGGGGGCTTCCTCCCAAGACTTAGACCGCGTGCCTTTGTTTGGAGCCACGCTTTACTGCGTGGTCCTTTGTTATGACCCGACGTTATCCAATGGCTACGCGCTTGTCATCTAATTGTGCATGGGCAGCCCATATTTTTTGCGTCAACATGACTGACCTTAGTTCCTCCGTCGCGGAAATGCCCCGTTTGCGCGTTGGAACGTGCTGATGACGGCAGGGTGCGATCCTGCCCAACGCTTCATCAATCGCCGCGACAAACGCGCTGATTTCCGGGACTTGTGTTTTCGTCCGTGTGTGGCTTGATGTGCGCCCATTCGACTCGCTGGAGCCCTATCTGATGCGCCTTTCCCGCTCGTTTCTGCCGACCCTCCGCGAGACGCCGAAGGAAGCGGAGATCGTTTCCCATCGGCTGATGCTGCGCGCGGGCCTCATTCGCCAGCAGAGCGCGGGCATCTATTCCTGGCTACCGCTGGGTCAGAAGGTTCTGTCCAACATCCAGCGCATCGTCCGCGAGGAACAGGACCGTGCCGGCGCTGTCGAGATCCTGATGCCGACGCTCCAGTCGGCCGATCTCTGGCGCGAAAGCGGCCGCTATGACGATTACGGCAAGGAGATGCTGCGCATCCAGGACCGGCAGGAGCGCGAAATGCTCTACGGCCCCACCAACGAGGAGATGGTCACCGACATCTTCCGCAGCTACGTGCGGTCCTACAAGGAGCTGCCGCTGAACCTCTACCATATCCAGTGGAAGTTCCGCGACGAGCTGCGTCCGCGTTTCGGCGTGATGCGCGGCCGCGAATTCCTGATGAAGGATGCCTATTCCTTCGATATCGACGAGGCTTCGGCCCGCCGCGCCTATAACCGCATGTTCGTCGCCTATCTGCGTACCTTCGACCGTCTCGGCGTCAAGGCGATCCCGATGCGCGCCGATTCGGGCCCGATTGGCGGCGACGCCACGCATGAGTTCATCGTGCTTGCCTCGACCGGCGAGAGCGCCGTGTTCCTCGACAAGGCAGCGCTCGATACGCCGGTTCCAGGCGACGACATCGACTTCTATGGCGACCTGACGCCGATCGTGGCGGCCTGGACCGAGAAGTATGCCGCGACAGAGGAGATGCACGACAAGGCCGTGTTCGAGGCACTTCCGGAAGAGAACCGGGTCGAGGCGCGCGGCATCGAGGTCGGGCAGGTCTTCTACTTCGGCACCAAGTACTCCGAGCCGATGGGCGCCAAGGTCACCGGTCCGGACGGCGTCGAGCACGCGGTCCACATGGGCTCCTACGGCATCGGCGTCTCGCGCCTGGTGGCCGCGATCATCGAGGCGAGCCATGACGAGGCCGGCATCATCTGGCCGGAGAGCATCGCGCCCTACAAGGTCGGCCTGATCAACCTGAAGGTGGGCGACGCGGCGACGGATCTTGCCTGCGACCAGCTCTATGAGCGCCTTACGAAAGCCGGAATCGAAGTCCTTTACGATGATGTCGAGGGGCGCGCGGGAGCGAAGTTCGCGACCATGGACCTGATCGGCCTGCCCTGGCAGCTGATCGTCGGTCCGAAGGGGCTGGAGCGCGGCGAAGTCGAGCTCAAGCAACGGGCGACGGGCGACCGCGAATCCATTAGCGTGGATGCGGCAGTGGCCAAACTTCTTGGCAGCTCTTAAGGCGCGGCGCGCCGCGATCAGGACAGGAATGGCTGAGCCGACCGGCACCAAACCGTTTTCCACCTTCGAATGGATGCTGGCGTTGCGTTATCTGCGCGCACGCCGGCGCGAGACTTTCATCTCGATCATCGCGGGCTTCTCCTTCATCGGCATCATGCTCGGCGTCGCGACGCTGATCATCGTTATGGCGGTGATGAACGGTTTTCGCGGCGAACTGATCGACAAGATCCTCGGTATCAACGGTCATGTCGTGGTGCAGCCGATCGATACGCCGTTCACCGATTTCGCGGACGTCGCCAGTCGTATCGCGATGGTGAAGGGCGTCACGGCAGCGATTCCGCTAGTCGAGGGCCAGGTCTTGGCCTCGGGCGCCAACAACTCGACCGGCGCGCTTGTGCGCGGCGTCCGGGCCGAGGATTTGCCCAGCCTGCCGAGCATCTCGAAGAATGTCCGCCTCGGCACGCTCGACAATTTCGACGAGGCCGAGGGTGTCGCCATCGGCACGCGGCTTGCCACGAACATGGGACTGACGATCGGAGACAAGCTGACGCTTGTCTCGCCGCGCGGCAATGTCACCCCCATGGGGATGACGCCGCGCGTGAAGGCCTATCCGGTGGTGGCGATCTTCGAGATCGGCATGTCGGAATATGATTCTTCCTTCGTCTTCATGCCGTTCGCCGAAGCGCAGGGCTTCTTCAACCAGGACGACAAGGCGTCGGCGATCGAGGTCTATCTCTCCGACGCCGACCAGACCGGCGCGCTGCGCGAGCCGATCGAGACGGCCGCCGGCCGGCCGGTCGTGCTGACCGACTGGCGCCAGCGCAACATGACCTTCTTCTCGGCGCTCGAGGTCGAGCGCAACATGATGTTCATGATCCTGACGCTGATCGTGCTCGTCGCCGCGCTCAACATCATCTCCGGGCTTACCATGCTGGTGAAGGACAAGAGCCACGACATCGCGATCCTGCGCACCATGGGGGCGACGCGCGGCTCGATCCTGCGGGTGTTCTTCATCACCGGGGCGGCGATCGGCACCGTCGGCACCATCGTCGGCGTGCTGCTCGGGACGCTCGTCTGCATGAATATCGAATCGATCCGGCAGTTCGTGTCCTGGCTGACCCGGACCGAGGTCTTCTCGCCGGAGCTCTATTTCCTGTCGAAGCTGCCGGCCGATATGAACGCCGGCGAAACGGTTTCGATCGTCATCATGGCGCTCGTGCTCAGCTATCTCGCCACCATCTATCCGGCCTGGCGGGCGGCGCGGCTCGATCCGGTCGAGGCCCTGCGATACGAATGAGCAACGCCTTGGCAGCAGAACGGCAGAGGCCGAAATCCGGAGCGGAGAGGGCGCCCGCCCTCCGCTTGCTGGGGGTCGAGCGGCACTACAAGGAGGGCGCCGGCAGGCTCTCGATCCTGACGGGCGCCAATCTCGCCATCCATCCGGGCGAGATCGTCGCATTGGTCGCGCCTTCGGGAGCCGGCAAGTCGACGGTGCTGCACCTCGCCGGCCTGCTGGAGCGGCCGGATGGCGGCGATGTCGAGATCGGCGGCCGGCTTGCCGGTTCGCTCGGCGACGCGGAGCGGACGGCGATCCGCCGGCTGCAGATCGGCTTCGTCTACCAGTTCCATCATCTGCTGCCGGAGTTCTCGGCGCTCGAGAACGTGATGATGCCGCAGCTGATCCGCGGGCTCGACCGCAAGGAAGCGGCGCGCCGGGCCGAGGAGCTGCTGGCCTATATGAAGCTCGAAGCGCGGGTGATGCACCGGCCGTCCGAGCTCTCGGGCGGCGAGCAGCAGCGCGTCGCGATCGCGCGCGCCGTCGCCAACGCGCCGCGCCTGCTGCTGGCGGACGAACCGACCGGCAATCTCGATCCCAAGACCTCGCACTATGTCTTCGACGCGCTCGACGCCCTGGTGCGCGCCTCGGGCCTCGCGGCGCTGATCGTGACGCACAACATGGAGCTGGCCGAGCGCATGGACCGCCGCATCACGCTCCAGGCGGGCAAGATCGTCGAGTTCTGAGCGCTCGCGTCTTGCGCGTGATCGAAGTTTCCTGGAATGCCGATCCCATCGATTGCCGGAATTGAGGCGTTCATTCCTCGAAGGCCATTCTGACGCTTGCTACTTTGCTCGTCCATTTCATCGGGCCGACTTCGTCGGCCGGAATCACGAGCAGGGATACACGATGCGTCGCCTTTCGGTTGTAACGGCTGCCGTCCTCTTCGCGCTTGGCGGCCTGCCGGCCTTCGCCGAGGCGCCGGGCACCATCCTCAACGCTTCCTATGATGTCTCGCGCGAGCTCTTCGTCGCCATCGACAAGGCCTATGCCGAGAAATACGCCAAGGACACCGGCAAGACGCTCGAGATCAAGCAGTCGCATGCCGGTTCGTCCAAGCAGGCGCGCTCCATCCTCGAGGGGCTGGAGGCCGATGTCGTCACCTTCAACCAGGCGACCGACATCCAGGTCCTGGCCGACAAGGGCTTCGTCGCCGCCGACTGGACGTCGAAGTTCCCGAACAACGCCTCGCCCTATTATTCGCTGCCGGTGTTCCTTGTCCGAGCCGGCAATCCGAAGGGGATCAAGGACTGGAACGATCTGGTCCGCGATGACGTGAAGCTGGTCTTCCCCAACCCGAAGACCTCCGGCAACGCCCGCTACACCTATCTGGCCGCCACCGCCTACGCCAAGGAAGCCTTCGGCAATGACGAGGCCAAGGTGAATGACTTCGTCAAGAAGTTCCTCGCCAACGTCGCCGTGTTCGACACTGGCGGCCGCGCCGCGACGACCACCTTCGTGGAGCGCGAGATCGGCGACGTCCTGATCACCTTCGAGACCGAGACGACCGGCATCCGCAAGGAATTCGGCGCCGACAAGTTCGACACCGTCGTTCCCTCGGTCAGCCTGCTGGCCGATTTCCCGGTCGCCGTGGTCGACAAGGTGGCCGAGAAGCGCGGCTCCAAGGAGATCGCCAACGACTACCTGAACTTCCTCTATTCTCCGGAAGGCCAGACCATCCTCGCCGAGAACGGCAACCGCGTCCGCGACAAGGCCGTGGTCGAGAAGTTCGCCGCCTCGTTCCAGCCCGTGCGCCTGGTCACGGTCGAGGACGTCTTCGGCGGCTGGCCGGCCGTCAACAAGACCTATTTCGGCTCCGACGGCCTGCTCGATCAGCAGCTCGCCGGCCAGTGAGTTCCGCCGATGTGAGTCTGGGCGGGGCCGGCGCGTTGCCGCGCCGCCGCCCGACGAAGACGAAGGGAAAAGGGCAGGGCCGGGTCGTACCCGGCTTTCGCCTTTCGCTCGGCCTGACGCTGCTCTATGCGGCGCTGATCATCTGCCTGCCGCTGGCGACGTTGATCGTCGTCGGCGCGCGTCTGGGGCCGGCCGATTACTGGGCCGTCGTCAGCTCGCCGCGCGCGGTCGCCAGCTATCGCGTCACGCTGGGCGCGGCCGCGCTCGCCACGATCTTCAACACCGTCTACGGCTTCGCGCTCGCCTGGGTGCTGGTCCGGCATGATTTTCCCGGTCGCCGGATCCTGGATGCCATCGTCGATCTGCCCTTTGCGCTGCCGACCGCCGTCGCCGGCGTGGCACTAACGGCGATCTTCGCCAAGAATGGCTGGTTCGGCGAGCCGCTCGCGGCGCTCGGAATCAAGGTCGCCTACACGCCGATCGGCATCGCGCTCGCCATGGCCTTCACCAGCCTGCCCTTCATCGTGCGCACGCTGCAGCCGGTGATGGAGGAACTGGATGGCGAGATCGAGGAGGCGGCGCGCACGCTCGGCGCCGGCAATGTCACGATCTTCTTCCGCGTCGTGCTGCCGATCCTCGTGCCGGCGCTGCTGGCGGGCGTTTCGCTCGCCTTCGCGCGCTGCCTGGGCGAGTTTGGCGCGGTGATCTTCATCGCCGGCAACCAGCCCTACAGCACCGAGATCACGGCCTTGCTCGCCTTCATCCGCATCGAGGAATACGACTATCCCGCCGCCGCGGCGATCGCGACGGTCATGCTCGGGACCGCCTTCGTCCTGCTCGTTGTCACCAACGCGCTGCAGGCCTTTGCCCGCCGCCACGAACTCGCCCCATGAGCGCTGCCTCGCATCTCTCCCGCGGCGGCGCCCGTCGCAACTGGCGCGGCTACGCGCTGATCGGCGGCGTGTTGCTGGTGACGGCGCTCGTCATTGGCGCACCGGTCGCAGCCGTCTTCGTGCAGGCACTGTCGCAGGGCCTCGGCTTCGCGCTGAAGTCGCTCGCCGATCCGGATACGCGCGCGGCCATCTGGCTCAGCATCACGGTCGCGGTCATCGTCGTGCCGATCAATACGGTGTTCGGCATCGCTGCCGCCTGGGCGATCGCCAAGTTCCGCTTTCCCGGCCGCAAGCTGCTGCTCGCCATCGTCGAACTGCCCTTCTCGGTCTCGCCGATCGTCGCCGGCATTTCCTATCTGTTCGTCTATGGCGGGCAGGGGCTGTTCGGACCGTTCCTTGAAGCGCATGACCTGAAGATCATGTTCGCCTTGCCGGGCATCATCCTCGCCACGACCTTCGTGACGGCACCCTTCGTGGCGCGCGAGCTGATCCCGCTGATGCAGCTCCAGGGCAATGGCGACGAGGAGGTGGCGGCGACGCTCGGCGCCCATGGTTGGCAGACGTTCTTCCGCGTGACTCTTCCCAACATCCGCTGGGGCCTGCTTTACGGCGTGGTGCTCTGCAATGCGCGCGTGCTCGGCGAATTCGGCGCCGTGTCGATCGTCTCCGGCAATATCCGGGGCGAGACCAACACGCTGCCGCTGCATGTCGAGCTGCTGTATCACGACTACAACGCCGCCGGGGCTTTCGCGGCGGCGGCGGTGCTGACGCTGGTGGCGCTCGTGACCTTGTTCGTCAAGACGATCCTGGAGCGGGTGACC
Source organism: Kaistia nematophila (assembly GCF_026343855.1). Lineage (NCBI taxonomy): Bacteria > Pseudomonadati > Pseudomonadota > Alphaproteobacteria > Hyphomicrobiales > Kaistiaceae > Kaistia > Kaistia nematophila. Next base: position 127,384 of record NZ_JAPKNK010000008.1, read on the forward strand.
GGCAGCGCCGGTGCGCTGCACGGGTCCTGAGGTCTCAGCAGAGGCTGAGCCGCTCCAACTCGTGCGGACGCTTGATCACGACGTGGCGGGAGGTCGGCAGCGCGATCGTGCCGGCGCTCTCGAGCTGGGTCATGGTGCGTGAAACGGTCTCGATGGTGAGGCCGAGATAGTCGGCGATGTCCTGGCGCGACATCGGCAGGTCGATCTCGTCGTCGCTGCCCTGCCGTTCGGCCATCTCGCTCAGGAACGAGCCGATCTTCTCCACGGCGGTCTTGCGGCCGAGCAGCAGCGCATGTTGCTGGCAGGCATCGAGGCTGCGGGCCGTGATGTCCCAGAGCGAGCGGGCGACTGCCGTGTCGCGGCCGGCTGCCGCGAAGGCAGCGCTGCGGCTGACCATGACGACGTGGAGGTCGGTGATGGCTTCGACGGCGAAGCAGTGCGTGTCGCGCGCTTCCATGCCGAAATAGTCGCCCGCCATCAGGAAGGCGCCGATCTGCCGCCTGCCGTTGCAGAGCAGCTTGCAGGTGCGGGCCGTGCCGCTGACGACCTGGTAGATGTGCTCGGCGGGGTCTTCCTCGGCGACGATCTCGGCGCCGCGCTCGAAGTGGAGCGGGATGCCCGTGAGGCCGAGGAAGCTGGTGTGGCGGGCCGAGGGGACGAACCCGCGGGCGCCGTCGGTCCGGTTGGAAACGATGCCCCGGGTGGTTGCAACGGACGTCAACATGTCGTCATCCTCGAATTCATCCAGTGTTGATGCTGGATTAGGATGCCGGGCGCCGGGATTGAATTCAGATCATGTACCTAAGGGATTCCCCTTAGGCGCGTCGGCGGCCCTTCGGGCGGCCGGTTCCGATGTCGAGGGGTGAGTTGCTTGTCTTGTTTTCCTGAGCGGCGCGCGGGCGAAGTCTCTGGCGGCCGCGGCAACTCGGTGGCTCGGCGATGAAGATCTCCTGGCCCGTCGGCCGGGCCTCGCGGGTGCTGCTGGCGTCGTTGTTCGTCGCCGTGCTGATGGCGGCAGCCACTTGGCTGTCCGTGCAGCCGGTCTTCCGGATGCAGGCGACGTTCCTGCTCTATATTCCGGCCGTGATCGTCGCCGCCGGCCTTGGCGGGCTCTGGCCCGGCCTCATCGCGATCGCCATCAGCCTGGTGGTCGGCCTGGCGATCCATGGCCAGTTGGAGGGATTGCAGGCACCGCATGTCTGGAATGGCGCTGCTTTCGCCGTGATCGGCGGGGCGCTTGTTGTCCTTGGCGAGTGGTTGCGCCGGGTGCGCCGGCAGCTTGCCACGGCGGCGGCGGATCTTCGCTACCGCGAGGCGCATCTCCGCTCCATCCTCGAGACGATCCCCGACGCGATGATTGTCATTGACGATGTCGGGCTGGTGCAATCGTTCAGCGCGGCGGCGCAGCGCATGTTCGGCTATTCGGCCGAGGAGATTCTCGGCAGCAATGTGAAGCGGCTGATGCCGTCTTCCTATCGCGAACAGCACGACGGCTATCTGGAGCGCTACCGCAGGACCGGCGAGCGGCGCATCATCGGCATCGGCCGCATCGTCGTCGGTGAGCGCAAGGACGGCTCGACCTTCCCGATGGAACTGGCGATCGGCGAGATGCACTCTGGCGACCAGCGCTTCTTCACCGGATTCGTGCGGGATCTCTCCGAACGGCAGGAAACCGAGGCGCGGCTGCAGGAACTGCAGTCGGAACTGGTGCATATCTCGCGCGTCACCGCCATGGGCGAGATCGCCTCGACCCTGGCGCACGAGTTGAACCAGCCGCTCTCGGCCGTCGCCAATTATCTGCGCGGCTCGCGCCGGCTGCTGGAGAGCGGCGCGCCGGAGAACATTCCCAAGGTGCGCGCCGCGCTCGAGAGCGCCGCCGACCAGGCCCTGCGCGCCGGTGAGATCATCCGCCGCCTGCGCGACTTTCTGGCGCGCGGCGAAACGGAGAAGCGCGTCGAGAGCCTCGCCCGCCTTATCGAGGAAGCGAGCGCGCTGGCGCTCGTCGGCGCCAAGGAGAAGGGCATCCGTATCCGCTTCGCCTTGGATCCCGAGGTCGATCTTCTGTTCGGCGACCGGGTGCAGATCCAGCAGGTGCTTGTCAATCTGATGCGCAACGCCATCGACGCGATGGACGAGGGCGGGGGCAGGGATCTGGTCATTTCCAGCGAGATCGAACCGGGCGGCGAGATGATTCGAGTGAAGGTATCGGACAGAGGCACGGGGATTGCGCCGGAGGTGATGGCGCGGTTGTTCCAGCCCTTCCTGACCACGAAGCAGAACGGCATGGGCGTCGGCCTTTCCATCTGCCGCACCATCGTCGAGGCGCATGGCGGGCGAATCTGGGCCGAAGGCAATCCCGGCGGCGGCACCGTCTTCAACTTCACCGTGCCTGCGGTCCGGATCGAGGAGACTGAGCGTGTCCACTGAAGCGAGGGTTCACGTCATCGACGATGACGACGCGGCGCGCGACTCGCTCGCCTTCCTGTTCGAGAGCGCCGGCATCGCCGTCGAGACCTATGCGTCGGGCGCCGCCTTTCTCGCGGCGGCGCCGACCCTCGCGGATGGCTGCATCGTCACCGACGTGCGGATGCCGGAAATCAACGGCATCGAACTTCTGAAGCGGTTGAAGGCGCAGGCGATCGCTCTGCCCGTCATCGTCATCACCGGTCATGCCGACATCGCGCTCGCCGTCGAGGCGATGAAGAGCGGCGCCGTCGATTTCATGGAGAAGCCGTTCGACGACGAGGCGATGCTGCGCGCCGTTCGCGCCGCGCTGGCGCGGCAGGGCAAGGCGCGCGAGGAGGGGCGCGAGAAGGCGGATATCCGCCAGCGCCTGGCAGCCCTCACCAATCGCGAGCAGCAGGTTCTCGAAGGCCTCGTCGCCGGCCATGCCAACAAGCGCATCGCGCACGACCTCGACATCAGCCCGCGCACGGTCGAGATCTACCGGGCGCATGTGATGACCAAGATGGACGCCGCAAGCCTGTCGGAACTGGTGCGGATGGCGCTGATCGTGGGGACGACCGGCGGCGTGGCCGAAGGCTAACGGCCAGTTGCGATGGATCAATGCGGTCGAGGCGGTAGGCGGCCAGGGTACGGGCTTTCCGCGCGAACCCTCGATCGATGGCAAGCTCCGCAATTTCCGATCCTCCGCCGCCCGGCCTGGTTTTCGTCATCGACGGGGATGGCGCGGTGCGTCGTTCGCTGCGCTTCGCCCTCGGCATTGACGGCTTCGCGGTCGAGACCTTCGGCGATGCCGAGACGTTCCTAAGGCTGGCCGAACTCCGTCCCGACGCTTGCGTCGTCGTCGACTACCACCTGAAACGCATCAACGGCATCGACCTTATCGAGACCGTCTGGCGGCGCGGCTGCCCGATGCCGGCGATCCTGACCGTCACCAATCCATCGCCGGCGCTGATCCGCCGGGCGGCGGAGGCCGGGGTTGCCCTGGTCGAGAAGCCGCTGCTCGGATCCGCCCTGCTCGACCGGATCCGCGAGGCGCTCGCGGGCGCCGCCCCGCTCGGCTGAGGCGATAGGACGGTATCGGCCGACCTCTGCCTGCACGCCCCCGTCATGGTAGCGGCGTTTCACTCGCGTATGGATTGCGCAGTCGAATCAGGTCGCGCGTGCTACGACGCTCCTGAACGATCGCGCGAACGGGACGTAGCCGGGACTTTCCATGAACGATACGACGAGCAATGCGGGACGCAGTCCCGTGCCGGCCATGATCGGCATCTGCGCGATCATCCTGATCATCGCGGCGATGTACTGGGCGAGCAACGTCTTCGCGCCGATATCCTTCGCGCTGCTGATCATCGCCATGGTCTGGCCGGTGCAGCGCGCGATGCAGGCGCGCCTGCCGCAACTCGTCGCGCTGCTTGTCTGCCTCGTTGGCACCATCGTCGTGATGGCGATCTTCGCGCTGCTCCTCGGCTGGAGCCTCAATCGGGTCGGCATCTATGTGCTGAGCGACACGGCGCGCTTCCAGGCGATGTACAACCAGCTAGCGACCTGGCTGGAAGGCTACGGCATCGCCGTCAACGGCCTCTGGGAGCGGCATTTCAACGTCAGCTGGATCCTGCGCATCGTCCAGCAGGTCACCGGCCGCCTGAACAGCACGCTGACCTTCTCGCTGGTGGTCCTGATCTACGTCATGCTCGGCCTGCTGGAGGTTGGTGACATCGGCCGCAAGCTCCGCCGCTTCCAGCCCGGCAGCATCGGCTATGCCTTCCTGGTCGGCAGCAGCGAGACCGCGGCCAAGCTGCGCCGCTACATGCTGGTCCGCACGCTGATGAGCATCATGACCGGTGTGCTTGTCTGGGGCCTCACCTATGGTTCCGGCCTGAGCCTTTCCGCCGAGTGGGGCGTCATCGCCTTCGCGCTCAATTACATCCCGGTGATCGGGCCGCTCTTCGCCACCGTGCTGCCGACGCTCTTCGCCATCGCCCAGTTCGATACCTGGCAGGCGGCGATCCTCATCTTCGTCTTCCTGAACCTGATCCAGTTCCTGGTCGGCTCCTATCTGGAGCCGCGAATCGCCGGCCGTTCGCTGGCGCTCTCGCCGGTGATGGTTCTATTCGCGGTGTTCTTCGGCACCTTCCTCTGGGGCATCGCCGGCGCCTTCATCGGCGTGCCGATCGCGATCGCCATCGTGACGATCGCCGCCCATCACGAATCGAGCCGCTGGCTCGCCGACATCTTCGGCGCCGGCGACGGCGATGCGTCGGAGCCGCAGTCCGGCTGAGGCCGGGGTTAACAGCTCGGCCCCGCTGGTAACGGATCGTTAGCCCTGCGTCGGCGTTGCAGCGGATTTGCGCTCGGGCGCCGGAACGACGATCGTCTCCGGCCGCGCCAGCGCCAGTTTTCTACCGTCGACATGCAGTGTGTGGATGTGGAAGTAGCTGTCCCTGGCGTTGGTCCCTTCCATCACCGGTGACGGCGCCGAGATGATCGGCAGCCCACCGCTCTCGCCGATCCAGTCGACATGGCGATGGCCGTGCAGGATCACGGCCCGTCCGGCGAAGCGGGCGATGTGGCGCACGAACCAGGTGCCGTTGATCAGGGCCGTCCCGATCCGCTCCGACAGCGCCTTGGCAGGTTGCGGATATTCGACGACATGGTGGTGCAGCGCGATCAGCCACGACGCCTCGGGATATTCCTCCACGATCGCGTCCATCGCCCGAGCCTGCTCCAGCGAAACCATGCCGAGCGCGTTGGTGAAGGAAAAATGCGTCTCGGCATTGGAGTTCAACACGATGATGCCGAGCCCGTCCGGACGCGCCGGCGGCTGCACCATTGGAAAGACGCCGGTCCACAGCTCGGCGACCGGCCGCCCGGCGCGGCGTGAGGCGCGGTTGGCAAAGGCTTCGATCGCCTCGCGCTGGCCATTCATCACCGCATGGAAGGTCTCGCCCAGCCGGCGCTGGCCACGGTCGATCACCCGGTATCGATCGCCCTGCAGCGCCTCCATGCCGGATAGAGTCCGCAGCTGTCGCAGCCGCTTGTTCGGGCTCATCGGCAGGTCCATGCGGGCGGGGTTGTTGCGGTCGACGACGTTGACGTCGTGGTTGCCGGGCAGCACCGTCACCAGAGGGATCAGTTCCGCAAACGGCTCCAGCGCGTCGAGGAAAGCCGCCCATTCCGTCGAGATGCCGGCGTCCGTCATGTCGCCGGTGATCAGGATGGCGTCGAGGGGATTCGCCGCGTGGACGGCGCGCAGGCGTTCCAGCGTTGCGGTGAACTTGTCGTTGCCGCGCGGGCCGACCCGGCCACTTTCGATGCGGAAGCCATAGCGGTCGCCGACGCAGTGGACGTCGGAGAGATGCGCGACGCGCCAGCGTGGCGCGCCGGCCGGCACCGGCCGGAAATCCGTGAAGCTGCGCGGCTGCGCCATGGTGGCGTCAGCGATGCCCCAGACGAGGGCGGCGATGGCAAGATAGGCGCAGAGCAGCACCGTGGCGTTGGCAAGCGCCAGGATGACGACCCGGCGCGGCGCCGCGAGATCGGCGAGTGTGCCGGTCCAGTGCGTCGCCGGCCAGACCAGGGCGGCGACGCCGATCGCCAGGATGCAGACGGTGAGGCCGGCGATCGCCGCCGTCATGGCGCGGGCGCTGGCGACGGTCGCCGGCTTGGCGTCGATGCGGCGAAGCAGGCGATGCTCGATCAGGTGGCGCAGCGTCTCGCGGCAAAGCGCATAGCCCGGTTGCACCATGATCGAGTTCAGCGACCAAAAGCTGCTCTCGATCATCCGGAACAGCGGCCGGCCGCCATACCAGGCGATAAGTCCGAGGATCACCAGCAATGCCGCCGGCACCAGCCCGCTATAGAGCTCCGCCGCCTGGCGCGAGACATTGCCGATCCAGATCGACAGGAAAAACGGGATGAGCCCGAGCACGAGCCCGGGCAGACCCATCAGCAGGATCCAGGCGAAGATCAGCTTGATCGGGCTGATTTCAGCCAGCAGCGATCCGGCGATCGCAAACAGCGAGCGCTGCTTGGTGCTGGAGGCATCGTCTTCAATGTCGCCCTTGCGGGGATCGACCATCGGTTTCATAGGCGGCACACGGGCAAGGGCGACATTCCAGGTTAAGGGCGACTAGCTGGTGGCCGGGGTGGCGCCGCCGGCGGGGGCGGAACCCGGCGCGGCCTCGGCCGGGGCGGCCTGAGCGCCGGAGTGATCGGCCAGCGCCTCGCGCAGCGCCTTCTCCTGCTCGTCGGTGAGCGAGGTGCGCATCACCGTGCCGCCGACGCCGCGCAGGTCCGCCAGCACCTTGTCGGTGGTCATCTTGCGGATGAGCAGGAACAGGCCGGCATTGCCCGGCGCCAGCGACTGCGCCGCGTCCTTCATGAACTGGTCGTTGATGCCGACATCGGTCAGCTTGCCGCCGAGCGCGCCCGAGGCGGCGCCGATCGCCGTGCCGACCAGCGGCATCAGGAAGATGAAGCCGATCAGCGTGCCCCAGAAGGCGCCGGAGACCGCGCCGGTCGCCGTCGTGTTCACCAGTTGGTTGAGCTTGATCCGGCCGTTGGCGTCGCGCACGGCCACCACGGCGTCGCCGAGCTCGATCAGATACTCCTTCTGCATCTCCAGCACGCGGTCGCGCACTTCCTCGGCCTTCTGCTCGGACGGAAAGGCGATAAAGACGAGGTCGCTCATCGGGAAAACTCCATCGTTCGGGACGATTTTGAAACCGCGGATCGGTTGGCCGGCAGGTGGAAACATGCCCAGCCACCACGCGCCGGAGAGGCGCATGGGTCCAGCGGCGCTACCATAGCGCGACTGGCGAAGATTGCGAGCGCGCCAAATCCCGCCGCACGGCTCTGTGTTCCTAAATTGAAGTTTTCCCACGGCCGATGCGCGGGGGGGGGCCGCGTGGCGGGAGTTCCATGGCCGCATCGACCTTGGAAACCCGCGCGGACGCTACGGAAAATGCCGGGCCGGACGGGAGGCTTGACGATGAGAACAAAACATGAACATATGAGGCATCGACAGTCCGATATGGAGATAGCCATGACCGCCTATATCCGTGACGTTGCCGCCCTTGGCGCCCTGATGCTGTTCATCGCGATGGTGAGCCTCTGGTCCGATCTTCTCGTCAACATCGTCTGACCCGCGACGACCGGGGGAAAGGCGCCGATGCGATGGACAGGCGCGGCGCTGTGGACGTAAATCAGGCGGAAGAGGATCGCCTGATGAGTCATATCGCCCGGGACGTCGGATTTGTTCATCTGCGCGTCCACTCTGCCTATTCGCTGCTCGAAGGCGCGCTGCCGCTGAAGTCGCTGATCAAGCTGGCGGCGGCCGACAAGATGCCGGCGCTCGGACTGACCGACACGGGCAATCTGTTCGGCGCGCTCGAATTCTCGGAGAAGACGGTCGAGGTCGGCATCCAGCCGATCATCGGCTGCCAGGTCTCGGTTCTGTTCGACGACGGCTTCGAGCCGTCGCGCCGTCCGGTGCCGGGCCAGAAGAATCTCTCCGACCTCGTCATGATCGCGGCCAACGAGGCCGGATACTGGAACCTCGTCCGCCTCGTCTCGCGCGCCTTCATGGAGACGGATCCAGGCGACAAGCCGCATATCAAGTTCACCGATCTGGAAGAGACGCATTCCGGCCTTATCGTGCTGACCGGCGGCGGCAACGGGCCGCTTGACCAGGCGATCCGGATCGGGCAGGGCGGCTTTGCCGAAAAGCGGATCGAGCGCATGGCCGGCCTGCTCGGCGACCGGCTTTATGTCGAGTTGCAGCGCCATCACGCGATCGAGGAGCAGCGCGCCGAGCCGGAGCTGATCGATCTCGCCTATCGCCATGGCCTGCCGCTGGTCGCGACCAACGAGGCGTTCTTCCCGAAGCGCGGCGACTACGAGGCGCATGACGCGCTGATCGCGATCGCCGAGGGTTCGGTGGTGGCGGAGGAGAACCGCCGGCGCCTGACGGCGGAGCACTATTTCAAGTCGCGCGCCGAGATGGTCGAGCTGTTCGCCGACCTGCCGGAAGCAACGGACAATTCGGTCGAGATCGCACTTCGTTGTTCCTACCGGCCGACCAAGCGCAAGCCGATCCTGCCGCGCTTCGCCGGCGCCGATGCCGACGCGGAGGAGGCGGAGCGCGCCGAGGTCAAGGCGCTGCGCGATCTCGCGACCTCCGGCCTCGAGAAGCGGCTGGCCTTCCATGGCCTCGCCCCGGGCCTGACCGACAAGGAATACTGGGACCGGCTGGAGTTCGAGCTCTCGATCATCGAGCGCATGAAGTTCCCCGGTTACTTCCTGATCGTCGCGGACTTCATCCAGTGGGCGAAGTCGCAGGGCATTCCCGTCGGTCCGGGCCGCGGCTCCGGCGCGGGCTCGCTCGTCGCCTGGGCGTTGACCATCACCGACCTCGACCCGATGCGGTTCGCGCTGCTGTTCGAGCGCTTCCTCAATCCCGAACGCGTCTCGATGCCGGACTTCGACATCGACTTCTGCCAGGACCGCCGCGGCGAGGTCATCGACTACGTTCAGCAGAAATACGGCGCCGCCCAGGTGGCGCAGATCATCACCTTCGGAACGCTGCAGGCGCGCGCCGTGCTGCGTGACGTCGGCCGCGTGCTGCAGATGCCCTATGGTCAGGTCGACCGTCTCTGCAAGATGGTGCCGCAGAACCCGGCCAACCCGGTGTCGCTGGCGCAGGCGCTGATCGACGAGCCGCGCCTGCGCGAGGCGCGCGACGAGGACCCGACCGTCGCGCAGCTGCTCGACATGGCGCAGAAGCTCGAGGGGCTCTATCGCCACGCCTCGACGCACGCCGCCGGCATCGTGATCGGCGACCGGCGCCTCGACGCGCTGGTGCCGCTCTATCGCGACCCGCGCTCGACCATGCCTGTCACCCAATTCAACATGAAGTGGGTCGAGAGCGCCGGCCTGGTGAAGTTCGACTTCCTCGGCCTGAAGACGCTGACGGTGCTGGAGACGGCGGTGAAGCTGATCGCCAAGCGCGGCATCACCGTCGACCTTGCCGCGATCCCGCTCGACGACAAGGTATCCTACGAGATGCTGGCGCGCGGCGAGACGGTCGGCGTGTTCCAACTGGAAAGCCAGGGCATGCGCAAGGCCCTGATGGGCATGCGGCCGGACCGGTTCGAGGACATCATCGCGCTGGTGGCGCTCTATCGCCCGGGCCCGATGGACAACATCCCGACCTACAACGCCCGCAAGCATGGCGAGGAAGAGCCGGACTACTACCATCCGCTGATCGAGGTGGTGCTGAAGGAGACGCACGGCGTCGTCATCTACCAGGAACAGGTGATGCAGATCGCGCAGATCCTGTCCGGCTATTCGCTCGGCGAAGCCGACATGCTGCGCCGCGCCATGGGCAAGAAGATCAAGGCGGAGATGGACGCCCAGCGCGACCGCTTCGTCGACGGCGCCATCAAGCAGGGCCTGACCAAGGACCACGCCAACTCGATCTTCGACATGCTGGCGAAGTTCGCCGACTACGGCTTCAACAAGAGCCACGCGGCGGCCTATGCCCTCGTTGCCTACCAGACCGCCTATCTCAAGGCGAACTATCCGGTCGAGTTCCTCGCCGCGTCGATGACGCTCGACATGGGCAATACCGAGAAGCTGAACGATTTCCGTCGCGAGGCGATGCGCCTCGGCTTCGCCGTCGAGTTGCCGTCGGTCAATCGCTCCGGCGCCGTCTTCGACGTCGAGCAAGGTCGCATCCTTTATTCGCTGGCCGCCATCAAGGGTGTCGGCAGCCAGGCGGTCGAGCATCTGGTCGAGAGCCGGGGCGATCGGCCGTTCCGCGATCTCGCCGATTTCGCCGCCCGCATCAATCCGCGCATCCTGAACAAGCGCACGCTGGAAAGCCTGATCTGCGCCGGCGCGCTCGACACGCTCAACCCGGACCGCGCCCGTGTCATGGCCGGCATCGAGCGGATCATGGCGATCGGCAACCGCGTGGTCGAAGGCACGGCGATCGGCCAGGACGATTTCTTCGGCGCCGGCGGCGGCGGGGAGGGCGGCGCGCTGACGTTGCCGTTCGTCGATCCGTGGATGCCCTCGGAGCGGCTGCAGCGCGAGCATGCGGTGGTCGGCTTCTACCTGAGCGCCCATCCGCTCGACGAATACGCGCCGATCCTGAAGCGGATGCGCGTGCAGACCTGGGCCGAGTTTTCCGAGGCCGTGCGCCTCGGTTCGGCTGCTGGTCGCCTCGCCGGTACGGTCACGACGAGGCAGGAGCGCAAGACCAAGTCCGGCAACAAGATGGGCATCGTCCAGTTCTCGGACCCGACCGGCCAGTTCGAGGCGATCATGTTCTCGGAAGCGCTGAACGAGTTCCGCGACAAGCTGGAGCCCGGCCAGTCGGTGATCGTCCAGGTCGCCGCCGAAGACCGGCCGGAGGGCATCAGCGTCCGCATCATCTCGGTGAAGCCGCTCGACCAGATGACGACCGGCCTGAAGGCGCTCCGCATCTTCATGCGCGGCGAGGAGCCGTTGCGAAGCATCGAGCGCCATCTGGCGCGTGGCAAGGGCGACGGCGACGTCAGCCTTGTGCTGATGCTGGACAAGGGGCAGCGCGAGGTCGAGGTGCAGCTGCCCGGCCGCTACCTGCTATCACCGCAGATCGCCGGCGCGCTCCGCGCGGTCAGCGGCGTGGTGCAGGTGGAGCTGGTTTAGGCGAGGGGCGTCCTTCGCCCTGTCTTGTTGCCGCAACCCGCTCGCCGTCATCCCGTGCTCCGACGGGATCCATTCAGCCGGGGAACCGGGAGGTTCGGATCGGCCCGTGCGAAATTCGCTGGACGTTGGCGGCTGATGCATGGATTCCTGCTTTCGCAGGAATGACGGCTTCGGGTGCCAATTCGCCGGATTGCAAGACCCTCACCCAACCCTCTCCCGCAAGCGGGCGAGGGCTCTTTGGCGGTGATGTTCCGGCACGGAGACTGGGCACCGTCGGTTCGGTATCCTGCGCGCCGTCGGCCCCCTCTCCCGCGCGCGGGAGAGGGTTGGGGTGAGGGGCTTCTCCAAATCCGGGCTCGCGCTGCCCCGGCCCGAAAATCGAGCTGGCGCAGAACCGGCGCGGGAAGCTGGCGGTTGCGGCAACCGATCCCCACCTTGTGTTCCGTCGACGCAGCGAATCCCTTGCGCTTCGGCCGATCGCCCCCTATAAGGCGCGCATTCCACACGTGGGGCTCGGGCTCCGGCGGCGAACAGCCATTCGACCGACGGAACCCACCGGTGTCGCGAACGCGGCTTTCCCCACGGAGGTTGAACCGGTAAAAGGAGATAGGGCTATGGCTCTTCCGGATTTCTCGATGCGTCAGCTGCTTGAGGCTGGCGTCCACTTCGGCCACCAGAAGCACCGCTGGAACCCGAAGATGGCCCCGTACCTGTACGGCGTCCGCAACAACATCCACATCATCGACCTGGCCCAGACCGTGCCGATGCTGCACCGCGCCCTTCAGGCGGTCAGCGACACCGTCGCCGGCGGTGGCCGCGTCCTGTTCGTCGGCACCAAGCGCCAGGCTTCCGAGCCGGTCGCCTCGGCTGCCAAGCGCTGCGCGCAGTACTACGTCAACTCGCGCTGGCTCGGCGGCATGCTGACCAACTGGAAGACGATCTCGAACTCGATCCAGCGCCTGCGCCACCTCGACGAGCTGCTCGGCTCGGACGTGCAGGGCCTGACCAAGAAGGAGCGTCTGACGCTGTCGCGCGAGCGTGACAAGCTCGAGAACGCCCTCGGCGGTATCAAGGACATGGGCGGCATCCCGGACCTCCTGTTCGTCATCGACACGAACAAGGAAGCCCTGGCGATCCAGGAAGCCCGTCGCCTGAACATCCCGGTCGCGGCGATCATCGATTCGAACTCGGATCCCGATGGCATCACCTACCCGATCCCCGGCAACGACGACGCCGGTCGCGCCCTGACGCTCTACGGCGACCTCGTCGCCCGCGCCGCGCTCGACGGCATCATGCGCGCCTCGGGCGGCGCCGGCATCGACCTCGGCGCCCAGGACGAAGTCTACGAAGAGGCGCTCGGCGAGGAAGCCTCGGCCGAGACCGCCGCCTAAGTCACGCCGTCGTCACGCAGATCTGCGTGATGTTGGAAACGAAGACACAGTCAGCCGGGCGTTCTGCCCGGCTGTTCGTTAGAAAAACGAGAAAACGAGGCAGACGATGACCATTTCCGCTTCGATGGTGAAGGACCTGCGCGAGAAGACCGGCGCGGGCATGATGGATTGCAAGGCGGCGCTGATCGAGAACAACGGCGACGTCGAGGCTGCGATCGACTGGCTGCGGACCAAGGGTCTCGCCAAGGCTGCCAAGAAGGCCGGTCGCGTCGCGGCTGAAGGTCTGGTCGGCGTGGCTGCTTCGGGCGCCAAGGCGGTTGTCGTCGAGGTCAACTCCGAGACCGACTTCGTCGCCCGCAACGCCGAGTTCCAGCAGGTCGTGCAGAACGTCGCCCAGGCGGCGCTCGCCACCGATGGCGCGGTCGCCTCGGTCGCGGCTGCGAACTTCCCGGGCTCCGACAAGACCGTCGAGGCCGCGATCACCACCGCTGTCGCCACGATCGGCGAGCACATGGGCCTGCGCCGTTCGGCCGCCGTCGAGGTGACCGATGGCGTCGTCGCCAGCTATGTCCACTCGGCCGTCGCTCCGAACCTCGGCAAGATCGGCGTCCTCGTCGGCCTGCAGTCGACCGGCGACAAGGACAAGCTGCTGGCGCTCGGCCGCCAGGTCGCGATGCACATCGCCGCCACCAACCCGCTCGCCGTTCGCAGCGAAGAGCTGGACGCCGACGTCGTGGCGCGTGAGCGCGCCGTCTACGCCGAGCAGGCTCGCGAGTCCGGCAAGCCGGAAGCCATCATCGAGAAGATGGTCGAGGGCCGCGTCCGCAAGTTCTACGAGGAAGTCGTTCTTCTCTCGCAGGCTTTCGTGATCAACCCCGACCTGACCGTCGAGAAGGCCCTCAAGGCCGCCGAGGCGGATGTCGGCGCGCCGATCGAGCTGACCACCTTCGTCTCCTTCCGCCTCGGCGAAGGCGTCGAGAAGGAAGAGTCGGATTTCGCGGCCGAAGTCGCCGCCGCGGCCGGCACGAAATAATTCGGGGAACATCCGTTCCTTTCCGAGAAAAGACAGGGCGCCGGATGACATCCCGGCGCCCTTCGTGTATCCGAAGGCGCCTTTCATAAAGCGAAGAGGAAACAAGCATGGCGGAGTCGGTCCGTTTTCGACGTGTCCTCCTCAAGGTCTCTGGCGAAGCGCTTCTCGGTGATCAGCCCTTCGGTATCGATGAAAAGGTCATCGACCGGATCGCGGGAGAAGTCGGCCAGGCGGTCGATCTGGGCGTCGAGGTCGGCCTCGTCGTCGGCGGCGGCAATATTTTCCGCGGCATGACCATCGCCAAGGCGGGCGGCAATCGCGTCGCCGGCGACCACATGGGCATGCTGGCGACGGTGATGAACGCGATCGGCATGCACGAGGCGCTGGAGCGCCGCGGCATTTCTTCCCGCGTGTTCTCGGCCGTGCCGATGCCGACCATCTGCGAGACGTTCAGCCAGCAGCGCGCAGAGCGGGCGCTGAAGCGCTCCAAGGTCGTGCTGTTCGCCGGCGGCACCGGCAACCCGTTCTTCACGACGGATTCGGGCGCGGCGCTGCGCGCGGCCGAAATGGGCTGCGAAGCGCTGTTCAAGGGCACGAACGTGGACGGCATCTACTCCGCCGATCCGCGCAAGGACCCGAACGCCGTCCGTTTCGACACGATCAGCCATGCGGAGGTGCTGGCGCGCGGCCTGCAGGTCATGGACACGGCGGCCGTGGCGCTGGCCCGTGACAACGGCATTCCGCTTGTCGTATTTTCGATCCAGGAACCCAACGCGTTTGTCGATATTCTGCGCGGCCAGGGCCGCGCCACGATTGTCGCTGACGAGTGATGCGCGCAGCGGTAAGCTCCGCGCGCGCCAGCCTTAAGAGGATGCCATGAACTTGGACGACCTGAAACGCCGCATGGACGGCGCTATCTCGGTCCTCAGGACCGAGCTTGCCGGCCTTCGCACCGGTCGCGCTTCGTCGGGAATGCTCGATCCGATCATGGTCAATGCCTATGGCTCGCATATGCCGATCACCCAGCTTGCCACGATCAGCGTGCCGGAGCCGCGCCTGATCATGGTGCAGGTCTGGGATCGCGCCACCGCGGGCGCCGTCGAGAAGGCGATCCGCGAGTCGAGCCTCGGCCTGAACCCGGTCGTCGAAGGACAGGTGTTCCGCATTCCGATTCCCGAGCTCAACGCCGAGCGCCGCCAGGAATTCGTCAAAGTCGCGCATAAATATGCCGAAGCCGCCCGCATCTCGGTCCGCCATGTCCGTCGCGACGGCATTGACGGTCTGAAGAAGAGCGAGAAGGACGGCATGAGCGAGGACGAGAGCCGCAAGCTCTCCGAAAAGGTCCAGAAGCTCACCGACGACACCATCGCCGAGATCGACGCGATCCTCGCGGCGAAGGAAGCGGAGATCACCCAGATCTGAGCGAGGGCGGGGCAGCCATGAACTCGAATGCCGACGATTCGGGCGCCGAGCTGCTGGTGGACGCTCCTGGCGTGGCATCGGTCGGGCTGAGCGTGCCCCGGCACGTTGCCATCATCATGGATGGCAACGGTCGCTGGGCGCAGGGCCGTGGCCTGACCCGCACCGAAGGCCATCGCCGCGGCATGGAGGCGGTTCGCGCCGCGGTCGAGACGTCGCGCGAGCTCGGCGTCTCGCACCTGACTCTGTTCAGCTTCTCGTCGGAAAACTGGTCGCGCCCGCCGCTCGAGATCCAGTTCCTGTTCGGCCTGCTGCGGCTGTTCATCCAGCGCGACCTCGCCGACCTGCACCGCAATGGCGTGCGGGTGACCGTCATCGGCGACCGGGTGAAGCTGTCGGCCGATATCCGCTCGCTGCTCGATCAGGCCGAGAAGCTGACCAAGGACAACACCGGCCTTCGCCTGGTCATCGCGTTCAACTATGGCGCGCGCGACGAGATCACCCGCGCCGTGCGCCGCATCGGCGCCGACGTTGCCGCGGGGAAGCTCGCGCCGGAGGCGATCGACGAGAACACGATCCGCGCCCATCTCGACACGGCCGATATGCCGGATCCGGATCTCGTCATCCGCACCAGCGGCGAAATGCGGCTTTCGAATTTCCTGCTCTGGCAGGCGGCCTATGCCGAGCTCGTCTTCCTGCCGGCCTACTGGCCCGATTTCGACCGCGCGGCCTATCTGCAGGCGGTCGAGGAGTATTCGCGCCGCACGCGGCGCTTTGGCGGAATTGCCGCCCGGAGGAGCGGTTGAAATCCCTGGATCCCGTGGGCCCGCCCGCGAATGACGACGGCAGGCCCCGCCGAAGCGACCTGATGCTTCGGTTCTGGTCCGCCGTGGTGCTCGTGCCGCTGGCGCTCGCCGTCACCTGGTGGGGCGGTCTGCCCGCCTATCTGCTAGTGGCGCTCGTCTCCGCGATCGTCTTCGCCGAATGGGCGAACATCATCGGTCGGTCGCCGCGCCTCCTGCCTTCCACGCCCGATGTCTCGATCGGCGTCGCCTTCGTCGCGCTGTCGGCGATCGTCGCCGGCATGCAGGGCCTGGTCACGGGCCTCGCCGTGCTGGTTGCCGGCATGGTCGGCGTTGCGTTGATCTCGCGCTCGGCCTGGCTCGCCGCCGGCGTCGCCTATTCCGGCCTGCTCGGCGTCTGCCTCGCGGCGCTGCGTGGCGAGGATGCGGCAGGCCTCGCTTCCGTGGTCGTGCTGCTGGTGCTCGTCTGGGCGACGGACAGCTTCGCCTATTTCGCCGGCCGCACGCTTGGCGGGCCGAAGCTCTGGCCGCGCGTCTCGCCGAAGAAGACGTGGTCGGGCTCGATCGGCGGCCTTGTCGGCGGCGTCGTGCTGGCCGCGCTGGCCGCCTGGCTGTTCGGCGTCCGGATCGGCCCGCTGCTGCTTCTGTGCCTGGCGGTGCTCTCGATCGTCTCGCAGGCCGGCGATCTGTTCGAATCGGCCATCAAGCGCCACTTCGACAAGAAGGATTCCGGCTGCATCATTCCCGGCCATGGCGGCATGATGGACCGGGTCGACGGCCTGATCTTCGCCGCCATCGGCGCCGCCCTGATCGGCGCCTTGAATGGCGACCACCATATCGGCCAGGGATTGCTTTCATGGTGAGAAGCCCGGCGCAGCCGGAGGGACGGACGCGGACCGACAAGGCGCGCCGCACCCTGTCGATCTTCGGCGCCACCGGTTCGATTGGCGTCAGCACGGCCGATGTCGTGCTGCAGCACCGCGATTCCTTCGACATCGAGGTCGTGACGGCGCAGAGTCGCGCCGAGGAACTGGCCGAGACCGCCATCCGCCTTGGTGCGAAGCATGCCGTGATCGGCGATCCCGACCGGCTCGAAGTGCTGCGCGCGCGCCTCGCCGGGACGGGCATCGGCGTCGCCGCCGGCCCGGCCGCGATCGTCGAGGCGGCGTCGCGCCCGGTCGATCTTGCCGTTGCAGCCATCGTCGGCGCCGCAGGGCTGGAGCCGACATTGGCGGCGATCGATGCCGGCGCCGATATCGCGCTCGCCAACAAGGAATGCATGGTCTGCGCCGGCGGCCTGTTCAATCGCCGCGCCGCGGCGGCTTCGGTTCGCGTGCTGCCGGTCGATTCGGAGCATGACGCGATCTTCCAGTCGCTGGAGGCGAACAATCTCCACGCTGTCGAGCGCATCACCATCACCGCTTCCGGCGGCCCGTTCCGCACCGCGACGCTGGACGAGATGCGCCGCGCCACGCCGGCAGAGGCGCTGAAGCACCCGCGCTGGGCGATGGGGCCGAAGATCTCGATCGATTCGGCGACGATGATGAACAAGGGCCTCGAACTGATCGAGGCGCACCATCTGTTCGATATCGGATCGGCCCGGCTCGACGTGCTGGTGCATCCGCAGTCGATCGTGCACGGCTTCGTCACCTATTCCGACGGATCGGTCGTCGCCCAGCTCGGCGTCGCCGACATGCGGATCCCGATCTCGCATTGCTTGAACTGGCCGCGCCGGGTCGAAACGGCAACACCGCGGCTCGATCTCGCCACGGTGGGCACGCTTTCCTTCGAAAAGCCGGATTTGCAGCGTTTTCCGGCATTGCGGGTGGCGCGGACGGCGCTGGAAAACGGCGACTGGGCCACCAATATTCTGAATGCCGCCAATGAGGTCGCCGTTCAGGCGTTTCTCGATGGGGCGATCGGGTATCTCGAGATCGCGGCGACGGTCGAGGCTGTGCTTGACGTTGCGACCGGGACCGTCGGCGGAACGGAGCTCGACACGCTCGAGGCCGTTCTGACGCTCGATCGCGAAGGGCGGCGTCTCGCCGCCGAACGAATTGACTCCCGAGGACGGCGCGCCGGCTGACGCGCTGACCGCGGAAGCGGAAAGGTGAAGTGAGGAATGGACGTTCTGGCTCCCTTGGGACATTTCGGATCGAGCACGCTCGGCTACCTGATTCCGTTCCTCTTCGTTTTGACCATCGTCGTGTTCTTTCACGAGCTCGGTCATTTTCTCGTCGCCCGCTGGTGCGGCGTGCGCGTCAAGGCCTTCTCCATCGGCTTCGGCCCGGAGCTGATCGGCTTCAATGACCGTCGCGGCACGCGCTGGAAGATCTCCGCCATTCCGCTCGGCGGCTATGTGAAGTTCCTGGGCGACGAGGACGCGGCCAGCACGCCGAGCCGCGCAACCATCGACCGCATGTCGGAGGAGGACCGCAAGGACACCTTCTTCGCCAAGAATGTCTGGCAGCGCGCCGCGATCGTCGCCGCCGGTCCGATCGCCAACTTCATCCTCGCCATCGTCATCTTCGCCGGCATCTTCACGGTCTATGGCCGGGAGGTGACGAGCGCCCGCGTCGACCAGATCGTCTCCGGCGGCGCCGCCGAAGCGGCAGGCTTCAAGGTCGGCGACCTCGTCCTCTCGATCGATGGCAGCCCGATTTCGTCCTTCAACGACCTGCAGCGCATCGTCAGCGCCAGCGCCGACGAGACGCTTTCGATTCGCGTCGAGCGGGACGGCGGCGAGGTGACCCTCCAGGCGACGCCACAGCGGCGCGAGGTCACCGACCGCTTTGGCAATGTCCACAAGATTGGCCAGCTCGGACTCTCGCGCAGCGCGAGCGGCGGCGACGTCAAGCTCGAGCGATTCTCCCCGCCCGAGGCCATCTGGCAGGGCGCGAAGGAAACGTGGTTCATCGTCGAGCGCACCTTTGACTATATCGGCGGCATCTTTACCGGCCGCGAGTCGACCGAGGAACTGGGCGGCCCGATTCGCGTGGCGCAGGTTTCGGGGCAGGTGGCGACGCTCGGCGTGGTCGCGCTGATCAATCTGGCCGCGATCCTCTCGGTTTCGATTGGCCTGCTCAATCTCTTCCCCGTGCCGATGCTCGATGGCGGGCACCTGCTGTTCTATTTCTTCGAGATCGTCCGCGGCCGGCCGCTCAGCGAGCGCGCGCAGGACATTGGCTTCCGCATCGGCCTCGCCGCCGTGCTCATGCTGATGATCTTCACAACCTGGAACGATATCATCCACTTGAGCTCTCTTTGAGCCAGCGTGGCGCGTTGGCAACGGACGGTTAAATTCCGTTGTGGCACTATGGGGCTCGGCTTGCGAACGGTTCGGGCGCATGCCACAAAGCTGCAGTTGATCAGTCCGGTACGAATCCCGTCTCGGGGCTCGAGCCTAGGAAGTCAGAATAGAGCAGGGCGTTTGAACCCAATGAATTCCTTCAAGACTTTCACGCGGGGAGCGGCCCGTGCCGCGGTCATGACTGTGGCCGTGCCGGCGCTCGCCGCGCAGATGTCCGTCATTGGGGCAACGCAAGCCCACGCTGACGTCGTGCGCAACATCGTCGTGCAGGGCAACTCGCGCGTCGATCCGGAGACGGTCCGGAACTATCTGACGATCGAGCCCGGCCGGAACTTCGGCGCTGCCGAGATCAACGAATCGGTCAAGGCGCTCTACGCGACTGGCCTGTTCTCGGACGTGAAGATCAACCGCCAGGGCAACACGCTGGTGGTTCACGTCAAGGAAAACAACATAGTCGGCACCGTCCGTTTCCAGGGCAACAAGAAGCTCAAGAAGGACATGCTGCAGCCGATCATCGAGACCAAGTCTCGCGGCGTGCTGACGCAGGAGAAGCTCGACGGTGACGTGGAGCGGATCAAGGAAGCCTATCGCCGCAATGGCCGTTCGGAAGCCGGTGTCACCGTGCAGACGACGCCGCGCGACAACGGCCGCATCGACGTCACCTTCGTCATCAACGAAGGCACGCGCACCGGTATCTCCAGCATCAACTTCGTCGGCAACAAGGCGTTCTCGAACAGCCGCCTGCGCGACGTGATGACGACCAAGCGGACGAACATCACCAGCTGGCTGTCGAAGCGCGACACGTTTGACGAAGCGCGCTTCCAGTCCGACCAGGAACTGATTCGCCGCCTCTACCTGCGCAACGGCTTCGCCGACTTCCGCATCGTTTCGGCGGAAGCGAATTTCGACGAGGCGACCAACCGCTACAATCTGGTGATCACCCTCGACGAAGGCCCGCGCTACCGCTTCGGCACGGTCAACGTCGACTCGTCGATCCCGGAAGTCGACGCCGCCAACCTCAAGGGTCTCGTCCGCACCCGCGAAGGCAAGGTGTTCAACGCGACCCTGGTCGAGCGCACCACGGAAGACCTGAACACGGCGATCGCCCGCAAGGGTTACTCCTTTGCGCAGATCCGTCCGCGCGGCGACCGCAACTACGAGAACCACACGATCGATCTCACCTATCTGATCGATGAGGGTCCGCGTCTTTATGTCGAGCGCATCAATGTGCGCGGCAACACCCGTACGCGTGACTACGTCATTCGTCGCGAGTTCGATCTGTCCGAAGGCGATGCGTACAACCGCGTCATCGTCGACAAGGCGGAGCGCCGCCTGAAGAACCTCGGCTACTTCAAGACCGTTTCGGTCACGACGCAGCCGGGCAGCGCGCCCGACAAGGTCGTCATCGACGTGCAGGTCGAAGATCAGTCGACTGGTTCGTTCCAGGTCGGCGGCGGCTACACCACCGACCAGGGCGGCGGCTTCATCGCCTCGGTGTCGATGACCGAAAAGAACTTCCTCGGTCGCGGCCAGTACCTGAAGGTCTCGGTCGGCGGCGGCGTGGATGACCGTACGGTCAATCTGTCGTTCACCGAGCCGTACTTCCTCGGTCGCCGCATGTCGCTCGGCTTCGACGTGTTCTACAACCAGGCCAAGGATACGGACTTCCGTCCGTACAACATGGACAGCTGGGGTGGTACGCTGCGTCTCGGCCTGCCGATCACCGACGACTTCAACGTCCAGTTCAACTACAAGCTCGTCCAGCGCGACGTCACGTCGTATGGCAGCAACTACGAGAGCGACATCCTCCTGCCGCCGGCTGGCTCGGGCGTTCTTCCGGCTCTCTACCCGCTCGGATCGACCATCAATTCGTCGCTCGGCTATCAGCTGACCTATTCGACGATCGACAACTTCCAGGACCCGCATGATGGCGTGTTCGTGAAGTTCGCGCAGGACTTCGCGGGTGTCGGCGGCGACGGCCAGTTCGTCCGCAGCGCCCTGGACGCGCGTATCTACAAGGAGCTGTGGCCGGATAGCGGCGTCATCGGCTTCCTGAAGGGCGGCGCCGGCAACATCACCGGCTTCGGCGGCAAGGACGTCGCGGTCCTCGATAACTTCTTCCGTGGCGGCGAGACGATCCGTGGCTTCCAGTCGTTCGGCTATGGCGGTCGTGTCCAGGGTAACGTCGATGACTACGCGATCGGCGGCAAGAACTACTGGAACGTGACGGCCGAAGCTCAGTTCCCGCTGCCGGCCTTCCCGGAAGAGTTCGGTCTGCGCGGCGCGGTCTTCGCCGACGCCGGCTCGCTGTGGGGCTATGACGGTCTCGAGGGTCTCGATGTTCAGGACAGCTCGCTGATCCGTTCGTCGGTCGGCGCCTCGATCATCTGGAACTCGCCGTTCGGTCTTCTGCGTGCCGATTTCGCCGAAGCTCTCACCAAGGCGGATTGGGACAAGACCCAGGTGTTCCGCTTCAGCGCTGGCACCCAGTTCTGATAGCCTCTATAGAGATCTGCAAGGCCGCCGGGTGAGCCGGCGGCCTTTCTATTTGTGGACACGCGCGGCATGACAGATCCCGTCTTTTTCGCTCCGTCAGGCCCGATCACACTCGATGACATCGTCGCCATGACGGGCGCGCGGATCGCCAACGGCGTCGAGGGCGGTCGGCTGATCCGGGGTGTCGCGCCGCTGGACCAGGCGCGCGCGTCCGACCTGACCTTCATCGACAATCCGCGCTATGTGCCGCGGCTGGCCGATACGCAGGCGGCCGCGTGCTTCTGTTCGCCGAAGCACAGCGTCGCCGTCCCGGCCGGCGTCGCGGCGCTTGAAGTCGCCAAGCCCTATGAAGCTTATGTCGCGGTGCAGGTGCGGCTCTATCCGACCGCGCTGCGGCCCGCGCTTGTCTTCGGTTCGGGCGTCTCGCCGGCGGCCCATGTGCACCCGACGGCTCGTCTCGAGGCCGGCGTGACGGTCGAGCCCGGCGCTGTCGTCGGCGAGGGCGCCGAGATTGGCTCAAACACGGTGATCGGACCCGGCGCGGTGATCGGCGCGGGCGTCCGCATTGGCCGCGACAGTTCGATCGCCGCTTCAACAACCATCACCAACGCATTGATTGGAAACAGGGTTGTCGTCCATCCCGGCGTCCGTATCGGCCAGGATGGCTTCGGCTATCTGATGAGCGGCCGTGGTCACTCCAAGGTGCCGCAGATCGGCCGGGTGGTGATCCAGGACGACGTTGAGATCGGCGCCAACACGACGATCGACCGCGGCGCGAATCGCGACACGGTGATCGGCGAGGGCACCAAGATCGACAATCTGGTCCAGATCGGACACAACGTGTCGATCGGACGCCATTGCGTGATCGTTTCCCAGGTCGGCATCTCCGGCAGCGCCACACTCGGCGATTTCGTCGTGCTCGGCGGTCAGGTCGGCGTGAACGGCCATGTGACGGTCGGGGCCGGTGCGCAGGTTGCGGCGACGGCGAGCGTCAAGGACGACCTGGCGGCCGGCGGCCGCTACGGCGGCGCGCCCGCGCGGCCGATCAAGGAATGGTATCGCGAGGAGGTCGCCATCCGGCGCCTCGCTCAGCGGGAAGTCAAAGCCGGACATAATAAGGATAGCCAGGGGGATTGAGCCCATGACCGTAACCGAGGAAGCCAAGGTGCTCGGCGCTGCCGACATCCAGAAGATTCTGGAGTTGCTGCCGCATCGCTATCCGTTCCTGATGGTGGATCGCATCGTCGACATCGACCGCGACGAAAGCGCCAGGGGACTGAAGAATGTCTCCTTCAATGAGCCGCATTTTCAGGGTCATTTCCCCGGGCATCCGGTGATGCCGGGTGTTCTGATCCTCGAGGGCATGGCGCAGACGGCTGGTGCAATCTGCATCGCCAATGCCGCCAAGGAAGGTCCGCCGCGCGTCGTCTATCTGATGACGATCGATGGCGCGAAGTTCCGCAAGCCGGTGGTCCCCGGCGACGTGCTCGAATACCACGTCCGCAAGACTCGTTCGCGCGGCGCGGTCTGGAAGTTCCAGTGCGAGGGTATCGTCGCAGGGACCAAGGTCGCAGAGGCTGAGATCAGCGCCATGCTGATTGATCAGTGAACGGAGCTTCATGAGCAACATTCATCCCACAGCCGTCATCGAGGATGGGGCGCGTCTCGGCGCCGATGTCCGTGTCGGCGCATTCTCCATGATCGGTCGCGATGTCGTGCTCGGTGATGGCGCGGTGGTTCACAACCATGTCTCGATCACCGCCCGCACGACGGTAGGCGAGGGCACGACGATCCATCCGTTCGCCTCGATCGGCGGCAATCCGCAGTCCGTCCACTACAAGGGCGAACCGGGCCTCGTGACGATCGGCAAGAACTGCGTCATCCGCGAGAATGTCACGATCAGCATCGGCTCGGTCGGCGAGCGCCGCGAAACCAAGATCGGTGATCGCTGCTTCCTGATGACCGGCGTGCACATCGCGCATGACTGCTCGCTCGGCAACGACGTCATCATGGCGAATTGCGCCACGCTCGGCGGCCATGTCGAGATCGGCAACAACGTCTTTCTCGGCGGTCTTTGCGCGCTGCACCAGTTCGTGCGCGTCGGCGATCAGGCGATCATCGGCGGCCTCTGCCCGATCTGGCACGACGTGATCCCGTTTGGCGCCGTCCGTGAGGGCGCGGAAGGCCTTGGCGGCCTCAACATCATCGGTCTGAAGCGCCGCGGTTTCGACCGCCCGGCGATCCAGCGCCTGCGCGCCGCTTATCGCGACCTGTTCTACGGCCCCGGCCAGCTGGCCGAGCGCATCGAGACCGTGGCCGGCCGATATGCCGACGACGCCAATGTCATGCATGTGGTGAACTTCATCCACAACCGCGGCAAGCGCCGGCTGACGGTGCCGCGCGGCGCCGCGACCGAACATCACGACGCGGACGCGTGAGAGGCAGGCCGTGACCGATGCGGCCCGATCCGTGCCGAGCGCGTCCGATCCGGGCACGCTCGGCATCATCTGCGGCGGCGGCGCCTTTCCCTTTGTCGTCGCCGAGGCCGCGCTCAAATCCGGGCGCAAGGTCTTCCTGCTGCCGATCCATGGCTTCGCCGACGCCGAGGTCGAGCGCTATCCGCATGAGTGGATTCACATCGGCGCCTTCGGCAAGCTGTCGTCGGCGCTGCGCAGCCATGGCTGCCGCCAGGTCGTCTTCGTCGGCACGGTGCTGCGTCCGAGCATCCGCAAGCTTCGCGTCGACTGGGGCTCGCTGAAACTGCTGCCGCGCGTGCTCGGCATGTTTCGTGGCGGCGACGACCATCTCCTTTCCGCCGTCGGGCGCATTTTCGAGGAAAACGGCTTCGAGCTGGTTGGAGCGCATGAGATCGCGCCCGAGATCCTGGTTCCGGCCGGCGTGCTCGGCGCGTTCGAGCCGAGCGCCGAAGATCTCGCCGCCGCGCATTTCGGCCGTGACGTCGTTCGCGCGCTCGGTTCCTATGATATCGGGCAGGGGGTCGTGGTTGGCGCTCGCCGCGTGCTCGCCGTCGAGGCGGCTGAGGGTACCGACCTGATGCTGGCGCGGTGCCGCGAACTGCGCGCCAACGGCCGGATCAAGCTGCACGGCAAGTCGGGCGTCCTCGTCAAGGCGCCGAAGCCCGAACAGAATCGCCGGCTCGACCTGCCGTCGATCGGTCCGCGGACAATCGAGCTTGCCGCCGATGCCGGTCTTGCCGGCGTGGCGGTCGAGGCGGGCGGCGTCATCGCCGCGGAGATCGAGGCCATCGTGCGCATAGCCGACGCAAGGGGCCTGTTCATCATCGGGCTCGATCCATGACGCTGCCGGCGGTCAAGCCGCTCGACGTTTTCATCATCGCGGGTGAGGAATCGGGCGACATCCTCGCAGCGGGCCTGATGCGGTCGCTGGCGGAGAAATGGGCGGGCGGCGTCTCCTATCGCGGCGTCGGCGGCCATCGCATGGCGGCCGCGGGCCTGCGCGGGCTCTATCCGATGGACGACCTGACGGCGATGGGCTTCAGCGCCGTGATCGGCAAGCTGCCGACGATCCTGAGGCGGATGCGCCAGACGGTCGAGGCGATCGTCGCCAATCCGCCCGAAATCCTCGTGCTTGTCGACGCGCAGGATTTCAATCGCCGTGTCGCGGGGCAGGTACGCCGGCGGCTGCCGCATCTGCCCATCGTCAAATATGTCGCTCCGACCGTGTGGGCCTGGCGACCCGGCCGGGCACGCAAGATGTACGGCACGATCGATCATGTGCTGGCGCTGCTGCCTTTCGAGCCGGAGGTGATGCGACGGCTCGGCGGACCGGAAACGAGCTATGTCGGCCATCCGCTCCTGAGCGAGATCCCGAGCCTGCAGCCGAGCGCCGCCGATCTGGCGCTGCGCAATGGCGAGCCGCCGATCGTGCTGGTGCTGCCTGGAAGCCGGCGCATGGAACTGAAGCGTCTTGGCGGGCCTTTCGGCGAGGCGCTCGGCCTGCTCAGGGCGCGCGGCCAGGATTTCAGGCTGGTGCTGCCGACCCTGCCGCGCCTGGTCGACATGGTCGCCGAGGCGACCCAGGACTGGCCGGTGCGGCCTCACATCGTAGCCGGCGAAGAAGCGAAGCTCGCGGCCTTCCGAACCGCGCGCGTGGCGCTTGCGGCCTCCGGTACGGTGACGCTGGAGCTGGCGCTGGCCGGCGTGCCGTTCGCCGCTGCCTATCGCGTTCCCGGCTGGGAGGCAAAGGTGGCGAAGCATCTCATCATCGGCCGCTTCGCAACTCTGCCGAACATCATCCTCGACGGTCCGGTCGTGCCGGAATTGATCCAGCATGATTGTACGCCGGCAAAGCTGGTCGAGGCGCTTGCGCCGCTGATACCCGACGGCCCGTCGCGCCAGGCGCAGCTCGACGGATTCGCCCGGCTGGACGCGCTGATGAGCACCGGCGGCGTGCCGCCCTCCGATCGCGCGGCGGAGTCGGTGCTCGGCGTGCTGGCCGCACGGGGCTAAGGGCAGGCGCATGTGGGCGCGGTTCATACCCGCACTCTCGCCAATGCTGCCGCGGACCCTTCATTCTCTCCGTCGTCATCCCGGACGTAGCGAAGCGAAGATCCGGGATCCATACAGCCGTATCATCGGCGAGCTGGGTCGGGTTCGCCGATGTCTGCGAGTGATGACGCGCAAGTTCCGCGCCGTCGCGCACCTCGGCTGAATGGATCCCGGGTCAAGATGACGGCGAGGGCGGGGTGAGACGGTGATTGTACGGGCCGCGCTCCCTCTCCCGCGCGCGGGACAGGGGTGGGGTGAGGGCCTTCTTCAAGGGCTGGCAACAAAAAAAAGGGCGCCCGGAGGCGCCCTTTTGCATTCAAATCGAACCGCCTTAGTGGCGCTTCGAGACCGGAACGTAGTCGCGCTGCGCTGCGCCCGTGTAGAGCTGGCGCGGGCGGCCGATGCGCTGGCTCGGATCCTCGACCATTTCCTTCCACTGCGCGATCCAGCCGACGGTGCGGGCGAGCGCGAACAGCACGGTGAACATGGTCGTCGGGAAGCCGAGCGCCTTCAGCGTGATGCCGGAGTAGAAGTCGATGTTCGGGTAGAGCTTCTTCGAGACGAAGTACTCGTCGTGCAGAGCGATGCGCTCCAGCTCCAGCGCGACCTCGAGGATCGGGTCGTCGGTGATGCCGAGCTCGCCGAGAACCTCATGGCAGGTCTTCTGCATGATCTTCGCGCGCGGATCATAGTTCTTGTAGACGCGATGACCGAAACCCATCAGGCGGAACGGATCGTTCTTGTCCTTGGCGCGGGCGATGAACTCGGGGATGCGATCGACCGTGCCGATTTCCTGCAGCATGTTGAGCGCCGCTTCATTGGCGCCGCCATGGGCGGGACCCCAGAGGCAGGCGATGCCGGCCGCGATGCAGGCGAACGGGTTGGCGCCCGACGAGCCGGCGAGGCGGACCGTCGAGGTCGAGGCGTTCTGCTCATGGTCGGCGTGCAGGATGAAGATCCGGTCCATCGCGCGGGCAAGGATCGGGTTCACCTTGTACTCTTCCGCCGGCACGGCGAAGCACATGCGCAGGAAGTTCGACGCGTAGTCGAGCGAGTTCAGCGGGTAAACGAAGGGCTGGCCGACATGGTACTTGTAGGCCATGGCCGCGATCGTCGGCATCTTCGCGATCAGGCGGAGCGAGGCCACCATGCGCTGATGCGGGTCCGAGATATCGGTCGAGTCGTGGTAGAAGGCCGAAAGCGCGCCGACCACGCCGACCATGACGGACATCGGATGCGCGTCGCGGCGGAAGCCGGTGAAGAAGCGCGACATCTGCTCGTGCACCATCGTGTGATAGGTGACGCGCTGATCGAAATCGGCCTTCTGCGCGGCGGTCGGCAGGTCGCCGTAGAGCAGCAGGTAGCAGGTTTCGAGGAAGTCGCCGTTTTCGGCCAGCTGCTCGATCGGGTAACCGCGATAGAGCAGCACGCCCTTGTCGCCGTCGATGAAGGTGATCTTGCTGTCGCAGGCGCCGGTGGACGTAAATCCGGGGTCGTAGGTAAAGCGTCCGGTCTTGGAATAGAGCGATCCGATGTCGATGACGTCGGGTCCGAGGGTGCCTTGCTTGACGTCGAAGTCCCAGGACTCGCCACCGACTGTGAGTGTCGCTTTGGTTTCGCTCATGAAACCTACCCCCTTGAATAATTGTTCTGTTCGGGCGGTTGCTCGCGCGCCTGTCAGGATGTGGATTTGGCAGCGCTGCCGAGAATTTTACGGACCGATGGGTATCCGATTTATTGCAGCGCGGCAAGCGGTCCGAAACTGGCCTATAATAAGGCTTTGATATCAAAGAGAAGGGCGGGCGGGCCCGGATCGGACCCGCCCGCGCAACAGGTTTTTCAGCTGATCTGGTCGGCGATGCGGCCGAGGCTTTCCTCGCGGCCGAGAACGATCAGCACGTCGAAGATGCCGGGCGATGTCGCGCGTCCCGTCAGCGCCGCGCGGAGCGGCTGCGCGATCTTGCCGAGCTTCAGCTCGCGCGACTCGGCGAACGCCTTGACCGCCTCTTCCGTCGCATCGACCGTCCAGTCGTTCACGCCGACCAGCACCTCGTGCACATCCTTCAGGAGCGCTCGGGCATTGCCGTCGAGGATGGTCGTCGCCTTCTCGTCCAGTGCAAGCGGACGCTGCACCATCAGGAAGTTGGCGCCGTCCTTGAGCTCGACCAGCGTCTTGGCGCGATCCTTCAGGCCGGGCAGGGCGAGACGGAGCTGTTCCAGCTTCTCCGGAGTCAGCTGCACCTCCATCGCCTCGCCGCCGGGCAGGTAGGGCAGCGTGTCGAGGAAGATCTTCATCAACGTCTCGTCGTCGGTCGCCCGCATGTAGTGACCGTTGAGGTTCTCCAGCTTGGCGAAGTCGAAGCGCGAGGCCGAACGGCCGACATCGACGATATCGAACCACTCGACCATCTGCTCGAGCGACATGATCTCGTCGTCGCCATGCGCCCAGCCGAGTCGGACCAGGTAGTTGCGCATCGCCTCGGGCAGGTAGCCCATGGCGCGGTAGGCGTCGACGCCGAGCGCGCCGTGGCGCTTCGACAGCTTGGCGCCGTCGGCGCCATGGATGAGCGGGATGTGCGACATCACCGGCACGTCCCAGCCCATGCCCTGGTAGATGATCATCTGGCGCGCGGCATTGGTCAGGTGGTCGTCGCCGCGAATGACGTGGGTGACGCCCATGTCGTGGTCGTCGACGACGACGGAGAGCATGTAGGTCGGGTTGCCGTCCGAACGCAGCAGCACGAGATCGTCGAGATCCTTGTTCGGGATCGCGACGCGACCCTGTACGAGGTCCTCGATCACCGTCTCGCCCTCGAGCGGCGCCTTGATGCGGATGGCGGGCTTGACGCCGGCCGGCGCCTCGGACGGGTCGCGGTCGCGCCAGGTGCCGTCATAGCGCGGCGCGCGGCCCTCGGCCCGCGCCTTCTCGCGCATCGCGTCGAGCTCGGCCGGCGTGCAGTAGCAGCGATAGGCCTTGCCGGCGGCGAGCAGCTCCTCGACCACCTCGCGATGACGCGGCGCGCGGGCGAACTGGAACACGGTCTCGCCGTCCCAGTCGAGGCCGAGCCACTTCAGGCCGTCGAGGATGGCGTCGATGGCGGCCTCGGTCGAGCGTTCGCGGTCCGTGTCCTCGATCCGCAGCAGCATTTTGCCGCCCGTATGCTTCGCATAGAGCCAGTTGAACAGGGCGGTGCGGCCACCGCCGATGTGCAGGAATCCGGTAGGCGAGGGGGCGAAGCGGGTGACGACCGGTTTGGACATGGACTGATCTCGATGTGCGGGGAGCCGCAAGGAAGCCAAGGGGCATGGAGTCTCGCCACTCGGCGATCTGCGGCAGGTCATGTAGCATAGGGTCGCGCAGGGGCCAAACGGGTTTGGAAACGCCCGGCCCGCTTTGCCCAGCTGCGAAAAGGCGGGGGCATGACTGAGCTCGATCCGCGCGAGAAGGAGGGGGTGCGCGATCCGCCGGACGCGTTGCGCGCCCGCCGACTGCTCGTGCCGGGCGGCGCCTCGCCGGCCACCCGCGCCGCTGCCGCGCTGGACCGCCTGCAGCTCGGCGCCGGCGCTTGGCTGGAGCGCGAGATCGAGGCGGGGCGCGGCTTTCCCTGGCTGCCCGTCCTCTTCGGCATCGGCGCCCTCATCTATTTCGCGCTGCCGTCCGAGCCGTCCTTCGCCGCGCTGGCGGGCCTCGCCGTCCTGCTCTGGGCCCTCGCGGTCTGGCGGCGGCAGAGCGCCGGCGCGGTCCGCCTGCTCATCGTGCTGGCGATGGCCGCGAGCGGCACGGCCGCGATGAAGCTCCGCACCGACAATCTGGCGACGCGGGTGCTCGAGCGGCAGGTGACGGGGACGGTCACGGGCTGGGTCGAGGACCGCAAGGCGCGGCGTGGCGGATACCGATTGACGCTGCGGGTCGCGAGCCTGGACGCAAGGCGCGTCACGACCGTGCCGCAGCGGGTCACCGTCACCGTGCGCGGCAAGACGGCGCCCAATGTCGGCGACGGCGTCTCCGTTCTGGCGCGGCTTCGGCCGGCTTCGGGGCCAGTGCTGCCGGGCGGCTATGATTTCGCCCGCGATTCCTATTTCCGCGGCATCGGCGCGACGGGCTTCGCCTATGGCGCGGCCAGGCCGGCCGACATCGGCCCAGCGCCGCTGTCGATCCGCCTGCGCCAGCCGCTGGAGGCCGTCCGCGAGGCGATCCGCGCCCGCATCGTCGCCGGCCTCGACGGCGAGAGCCGCTACATCGCCTCGGCGCTCATCATCGGCGACGCCGGCGGGCTGGCCGAGAAGACCGAGGACGACCTTCGCCTCTCCGGCCTCGCGCATGTGCTCTCGGTCTCCGGCCTGCACATGGTGCTGGTGACCGGCGTCGTGTTCTGGAGCGTGAGGGCCGGGCTGGCGCTGATCCCGTCGCTGGCGCTCCGGCGGCCCATCAAGAAGTGGGCGGCGATCGCGGCGCTGCTGGTCAGCGGCTTCTACCTGCTGATTTCCGGCCTCGACGTCGCCGCGCAGCGCTCCTTCATCATGACCTCGATCGTCTTCCTCGCCGTCCTGCTCGACCGGCGCGCGATCTCGATGCGCAATGTCGCGCTCGCCGGACTGCTGGTGCTCGCGATCACGCCGGAGAGCATCCTTTCCGCCAGCTTCCAGATGTCGTTCGCCGCCACGGTGGCGCTCGTCGCCGGCTTCGAGATCCTGGCCGACCGTCGCAGGCGCCGCGCCGAACCCGGCCTCGTTGGGAACCGCAGCGGGGCGGCGGCCGTCCCCCGGCGATTCGCCCTG
Source organism: Kaistia nematophila (assembly GCF_026343855.1). Lineage (NCBI taxonomy): Bacteria > Pseudomonadati > Pseudomonadota > Alphaproteobacteria > Hyphomicrobiales > Kaistiaceae > Kaistia > Kaistia nematophila. The sequence goes on from NZ_JAPKNK010000008.1 coordinate 158,304, forward strand.
TTCGTCGGCGGCATGGCGGTGACGTCGCTGCTCGGCGGCCTCGGCACCACGCCCTTCGCGCTCTATCACTTCCAGCGCATGGCGCCGCTGTCGATCCTCGCCAATGTCGCCGCGATGCCGCTGACCGACTTTCTCGTCATGCCCTTCGCGCTGCTCTCCGTGCTCGCCATGCCCTTCGGGCTCGAGGCTTTGCCGCTCTGGGTGATGGATTGGGGCATCGGCGGCATGCTCGGCGTCTCGGCGACGGTCAGCCTCTGGTCCGGTCAATCCGGCGGCGCGGCCATGCCGGGCGCCGCCGCGCTGCTCCTCTTCGTCGCCGGCTTCGTCTGGCTGGCGCTCTGGCACGAGCGCTGGCGGCTATTTGGCCTCCTGCCGATGTTGCTCGGCACCGCACTCGCCTTGATGCCGGCGCGGCCCGGCATCCTCGTCGCCGCGGATGGAAAGCAGCTGGCGATCCGTGGCGAGGATGGCGCCTATCGCATCGTCGCGGGCGATCCGGACCGCTTCATCAGCGAGATATGGCTGCGTTCGGACGGTGACGGCCGCGACGCCAGGGAGGCGGGCGTGGTTCAGGCGGGCGGCTGCGATGCGTCGGGCTGCGTGGGAATGTTGCCCGACGGCCGGCAGGTGGCGCTGGCGCTCGACCGATCGGCCTTCGAGGAGGATTGCCGGCGCGCCTCGCTGGTGGTGACACCTCTCGCCGCGCCCGAAAACTGCGCCCGCCATGCCGCCGTCATAGACCGCCATGTGCTGGCGCGCTCAGGCTCGATCGCACTGTCGTTCGCGGAGAAGGAGGAATCCCCGGGCCCGGCGCCGCAAGCCACGGTGCCCAATGCGCCGAAGCCAGATTCCTCGAAACTGGATGCTCAGAAGCCGTCAATTCCTGGCGCCGATGATGAGTTCGTCGGGCTCGCATCGGGACGCGGCTCGTCACGCTACGACATCGTCGAGCGAAATGCCGACGACGAGGACGTGCTCGCGCCAGAACCACCGGCCGAGGCCCCGGAAACCACAGCCGCAGCCGCGCCGCGCCCAGCCGTCGCTTTCGAGATCCGCGCCGCCTACCCGCCGGTGCGGCGTCCCTGGATGCCGGCCTATCAAGCGGAGCCGGCGGATCAGTAGGTGCGCAACAGGCCGACCAGCTTGCCCTGGATACGGACGCGGTCCGGTCCGAAGATGCGGGTTTCATAGGCCGGATTGGCGGCCTCCAACGCGATCGAAGCGCCCTTGCGGCGGAGCCGCTTCAGTGTCGCTTCCTCCTCGTCGACCAGCGCCACGACGATGTCGCCGGAATCGGCATTGTCGCTCTTGCGGATCAGCACCGTGTCGCCGTCGAGGATGCCGGCCTCGATCATCGAATCGCCACGCACCTCGAGGGCGAAATGCTCGCCGCCGCGCAGCATGTCGGGCGGCACGGCGATCACATGGCTCTGGGTCTGGATGGCCGAGATCGGCACGCCGGCGGCGATCCGGCCCATGACCGGGATGATCACCGGCTCGCCGGCCTCGTGCACGTCCTCCACCGGACGGGACTTGCCCAGGCTGCCCTCGATCACGCTGGGCGAGAAGGCCTGCTTTTTCGGCCGCGCCATCGCCGGCGTCATCGTCTCCGGCAGGCGGACGACCTCCAGCGCGCGGGCCCGGTTGGGCAGGCGGCGAATGAAGCCGCGCTCTTCCAGCGCCTTGATGAGGCGGTGGATGCCGGATTTGGAGCGCAGGTCCAGCGCGTCCTTCATTTCGTCGAAGGAGGGAGGGACGCCCGCTTCCTTGAGGCGCTCCTGGATGAACATGAGGAGTTCATACTGCTTCCGGGTGAGCATCTCGTTCTCGCGCTGCCAATCTTGCCAGGGATGACGACAGAATCGCCAAGGTACAAAACACGAACAGGATAGCTGTTCCCCATGTGTTCTGCAAGGCGATGGCTTGCGATGCGCGGCCGGGTTCGCGCGGGACGCGCGACTAGGGTGGCCCACGCGGTTGGGCACGGCGTGGCGGGGCGTCGTCGTCTGCTGTCGACCCCGGCGTGGGAGGTGGCCGCAGGCGTATCCTATTCGCCGATTGGATGTTTCCGGAGCGAGCCGAGATCCTGCATCCATAGGCCGCCATCGTCGACATGGGCGGGGTGGTAGAGGCGGTTGCGCGGGATCGTCTCGAAGGCGGCGTCCCGTTCCTCGGCCAGGTAGTCATAGCCGATCGGCTGGTCGGCGCGGTTCGGATCGAGGAAATTATAGAGGTCGCGCCGCGCCAGACGGCGTGCGGGGGCAATCATCTTGAGATGATACAGGTCAAGGTCGCAATGCCTTGTCTGGAAGCCGCCGTCCCTGGGAAACCAGAGGTCGTGCAGCCCCGTGTCCGTGCGCTCGGCCGGGTCGAACATCGTGAACAGGCAATAGCGGATCTTCTTCCCCCAGATGCCGTCGATGCGATAGGTCGTCGGCGTGTACATTTCCCGGAAGCGAAAACCCCAGGCGACGCGACCGGACTCGGCCATCAGTCGTCTGATCCGGGAGCGCACGCCGGCTTCGAAGCGCTCGTCCGGGTCAACGGCGAGGATCCAGTCCGCGCCGGCCTTTCGTGCCTCCTGAAGCAGGATGCGGCGACGGCCCGCCTCGGAACTGAACACGCCCGTGGCGGCGCGATCGTCGAACGCCACCCAGCCATCGACGATCGGCTCGATATTGGCGAGCAGGTTCGGTACGAGGTGCGCGTCGAAGCGGTAGCTGAAGACGGCGAACACCTGCGGACGACGGCGCCGCAGGGTGAGCCAGGGATGGCGCGGCGGCTGCGTCAGTCGCTTAAGGGTTATCATGCAGGGATTCCCGGCAATCGGTGGCGCGCCCTGTGCCGAGGTCGGAGGGCAGGAGACCCGAAAGCAGGGCCCCGGTGGCCCTGGCCAGGAGCGCCGCTCTGAGGATCGGCATGGCTTCAAGCACGGTCGCGAGTTCGTCTGCCTCGAGCCCCTGGCGCGCGAATTCGAGCGCAAGCGACGGCTGACGCAGGATTTCTTTCGCGATCTTGATCCGGCGGGCTCCGAAGACCTGCTGGCGCTCCTTGCCGTAGCGGACGCCGCGGCAGAACTGGTCGCGCAGGAGGGACAGAAGGCGCGTCTCGTTCAGATGCTCGGTCTGGATGCGCCCATCCCACACGGGCCTTAGGGGCGCGGGCAACCGTTCAAGGAACTCGGTGTCTTCGCCGCTTCTCAGGGTTTCATCGAACAGGCCGAACTCGTCGAACAGCGAGCGCTCATAAGAAGCGCCGAACCGGATCGTCTTCTCGGCCGGGAGCCGAGGCAGCCGGCGCATGAACATGCCGAGATGGGCGGCGCTGGCGACCCGGCTTTGCGGGGCGCTGTTGACGATGGCGCTGGCCACCGTCCGCGCGCCGGCCCCATGCGCCGCGAGCCGGTGCTGGATCCAGCCGGGACGGGCCCGGCAGTCGGCCGCGAGGAACGCCACGTAGCGCGCGCTGGTTTCGGCTATGCCCCGGTTGCGGGCGCCACCGGCGAACAGGCGCTCCCGATAGTCGAGGCACGGAACCTCGATGCCTTCGGCGCGCAGCACGTTGCGGACGGAGCCGCCACCGGAATTCACGACGACGATCCCCGTGGGTTCGCCCTGTTCCAGCAGCGATCTGACAGCCCCGATCACGTTCGACTGCGCCCTGTAGCTGAGCACGATCGTCGCGATGTCATTCGCCTTCAAGGATATCTCCCCGGATTGTCCCGGGAGCTGGCGCCTGCGCCCACCCTTCCTCGCCACTGCCCCCGCCGTCCATATCCATTCCAGGATGGCACCGGCCGAGCATAGCAGCCGGGGCCGGCCGGAATGGAGTGACCAACGTCACACCCGCGCAGCGCGGGCGCGGAACCCGGCGGCAGGGCTGAACTAGACCCGGCGTTGGCGATCAGGCCAGCTTGATCGGCGTCCGTCGCTGCGGACGCCGGGGGGCATCGGACCCTCGTGCTCCATGTCGACTTCAAAGGCCGAGGAGCGTGTGCACGGCGGCTGCATCGACGTGCCGGCCATAGTCGGCGAGCTGGAAGCTCTCGGCATGGGCTACCCTTGAGCCGTGCTCCGGACCGTACTTGGCCAGGATTTCCTCTCTCATCACGTCGGCCGACATGAATTCATGCCAGTGCGTCAGGATGAATTCGCGCCGCACGGCCCAATCCTCGCTCGCCGGGACCTTGTCGCGAAAATCACGTTCGAAGGGCGCGAACTCGAAGAACTGGGTGGCGTGCTCGGCGCAGGCTCTTAGCTTGCGCTCGATGCTGGCGTCCACGTCCACCACCACTTCGTGCTGGTGGGTGGCGAACGCGCCATAATCCGTCATCTTCAGGCAGACCGGCGCGACCGCGAGCGGCGGGTAGGCCGGCACGACATTGCCATTGGTGAAGAAGCCCGAGGCGTCGCGAACCGCCCGTCCTGCCATGCGATTATCGATATGGCCGGGCTGCTCGTCATGAAACGTGATCACGAGATCCGCCTGCCAGCGACGCACCGAGGCAATGATCGCCGTCCGCACCGCGATGTCGGCCATCAACTCGCCGTCATGGATGTCGAGGATCTCGTAGTCGAGCACGCCGAGATGGCGGGCGGCGGCATAGGCTTCGCGCGCACGGCGCCGCTTCAGGGGCTTGCGCGCCATTTCATAGTGGCCGGCGTCGCCATTGGTCAGCGACAGGAACTTGATCGCCGCCCCCTTGTCCGCCAGTCGCGCGCAGGTCCCGCCGGCATAGAGCTCCGCCTCGTCGGGATGGGCTTTCACTACGATGACCTTCAGCGGATATGTCATGGGGGCGCTTTTCCTTGCGACGACTTCGGCGCAGTCGCGCCATGGATGGGGTGAGGGGGAGGGCTCTCAGGGCTGGCCGCGCGCGGCGCTGCCGCCGGCAAACAGCCGCTCGCGGGCATGGTCGAGCGCCAGCTCGATGGCCCCGGCCCTGACCGCATTGGAGCCCACAGCCGAGGGGACGATCTGCGGCATCGCGATCGGGAGTCTCGCCAGGACCTGGGCCACGCCGCGCGAAAGCCGACGGCCAGCCGCGTGGCCGATCGCTCCGCCCAGCACCACCATCTCGGGATCGAGAATGCCGATCGCGCCGGTGAGCCCGGCCGCGACCCGGTAGGAAAGGTCCGCAAAGAAGGCCGCATGACCGTCGCCGCCGGCAGCCCGCGCGATGGCGGCGGCGGCATCCTCGCCGTCGAGCCCATGCTCGGCAGCGAGCGCCGCGACGGAGGCCGGGCTTAGAAGGTCCTCGAGCAGCGCCATGCGTACGGTCTCGCCCGGCGCGGCGAGCCGATCGGGAACCATCGTCCCGCCCAGTTCGCCGGCCATGCCGGTGTAGCCGCGCAGCAGCTTGCCGCCGATGACGGCGCCGGCGCCGACGCCGTCGCCGATCCAGAACAGGATGAAGGACTGCACGCCCTCGGCCGCGCCGGCCGACATCTCTTCAAGCGCGACCAGATTGACGTCGTTCTCGATGATCACGCGGCGGTGGCCGACGACGCTTTCAAGCGCCTCGGGAATATGAAAGCCTTCCCAGTTCGGCAATTGCTGGCCGCGACGCAGATTGCCGCTCTCGGTATCGACGATGCCGGGCAGGCCGACGACCAGCTGATCGATGTCGCGCGCAGCAATTCCGGCTTGGCGGGCAACGTCGTCGATGACGTCGACCAGACGCTCCCGCGCGTCGTAGCGCTCGCCCGGCTGGCCGTGCCGATTCACCGTGGCGATCGTCTGCCCGGCGATGTCGGCGATGGCTGCGTGGATGCCATGCGCGGAGACGTCGATGCCGCCGACGAAGGCCGAGGCCGGCTCGATGCACCAGAGCCCCGCCTTCGGCCCGAAGCTGCCGGCCTTCTCGCCGTCGCGCCGGATCAGCTCGGCCGCCTCCAGGCGTCGCAGAAGCTCCGACATCGCCGGTTTGGACAGGCCCGTGAAGGCTTCCAGCTCCATGCGCGTCAGCGGCCCCTCCGAGAGGAGGCGCTTCAGGACCGCGCGTTCGTTGAGATTTCGCAGCAACCGTGGGCTGCCGGAGAGTGCCTGCATTTCCATCCAACTACTGTCTGGTAACTTTCTTTACAGTCTGTTACGAGTAATTCGCTCGGCCTGTCAAGCGTACCAGATCTGATGGGCCCCTCGGCCTCAAAAACGAGCTGCGCCTTGGAGACCCGGCCTCGCGATGGGCGCATCGCGCGGAAGCTGGCGGCCATATCGTATACAGTTTATTTGAATTATCGTACGCGAAGATTTTATTTTTAGTACCCAATTGACAGTTGGATCGTGCACGTTAGCGTTATCGAAGAAATACAGGCCGGGCGGAAACGCTCCGGACCAACTCAGCCCCGGAATGGGGCCAATGAAAAAACAGGCAGACTTCCTTCCAGATCAGGAGACAGAAATGATGGCTTGGAGATCAGCCGCGCTGGCGGCGCTATTGGCGGGCGTGTTCATCGCCCCTGCCGAGGCGGGAACCCTGCGATGGGCGCCGCAGCGCGACATCGTCTCGATGGACCCGTATTCGTTCGGTGACACCTTCACGCTGTCGGTGCTCAACCACGTCTACGAGGGCCTGGTGCGCTATGACAGCAAGCTGCAGATCGAGCCGGCATTGGCCGAGAGCTGGGAAGTCGTCAATCCGACGACCTGGCGTTTTCACCTGCGCAAGGGCGTGAAATACCATGACGGCGCCGATTTTACCGCCGACGACGTGCTCGCCTCGCTGAAGCGCGTCAGCGACCCGAACTCGCCCCTGCGTGGCAACCTGCCTTCCTATGTCTCATCGAGCAAGGTCGACGACTACACGGTCGACATCGTCGTCACCGAGAACTACCCGCTGCTGCTGAATGACCTGACCAACATCCACATCTTCGATCAGGGCTGGTTGGTCACGAACAAGGCGGAAGCTCCGACCGACGTCGCCAAGGGCGTCGAGGGTTACGCCACCAGCCATGCCAACGGCACGGGTCCGTTCAAGTTCGTCTCGCGCAAGCCCGACGCCGAGACCGTGTTCGAGGTCAATCCGGACTGGTGGGACAAGCGCCAGCACAATGTCGACCGCATCGTCATGACGCCGATCACCTCGGCGGCGACGCGCGTCGCGGCGCTGATCTCGGGCGAGATCGACTTCACCAACCAGGCGCCGCTGCAGGACATACCCCGCCTTGAAGCGTCTCCCGACCTCAAGGTTCTGTCGAACAGCGAGCTGCGCACGATCTTCTTCGTGATGAACCAGACGCCCAAGGCGTTCGAATCCGACGTGACGGACAAAAACCCGCTGCAGGACATCAAGGTCCGTCAGGCGCTCTATCACGCGATCGACGCCGATGCGATCCAGAAGGTCGTGATGGCGGGCCTCTCCCGCACCACTGGTTCTCTCGTCTCGCCCTCCATCCCGGGCTATGTGCCCGAGCTCGACAAGCGTCTCAGCTACGATCCGGAACTCGCCAAGAAGCTGCTGGCCGAGGCCGGCTATCCCGACGGCTTCTCTTTCTCGTTCCTCTGCCGCAATACCGAGTTCGTCAACGAGGAACAGATCTGCCAGGCGGTCTCCGCGATGTGGGCCCGTGTCGGCCTGCGTCCGAACCTCAATCTCGGCCCGACCACCATCCAGGACGCCAAGTTCGACGCCGGCCAGTTCGATGTCGGCACGCTGGGCTGGGCCAATGAGCCGATGATCGACAGCTACTCGATCCTTGTTCAGGTCGTTCACTCCAAGACGGGCAATGCCGGTGTGTTCAACTGGGGCGGCTGGAAGGATGCGGAGATCGACGCGCTGATCGACAAGGCCGGCGCCACCGTGGATCGCGACGAACGCCTCGCCCTGCAGGCCAAGGCACTGTTGCGCGCCAACGAGTTGTCGATGTTCATTCCGGTTCACCAGCAGCCGATGGCCTGGGCGACCGGCGCCAACATCGAGAGCGTCCTGCAGCTCTCCGACAACAAGCCCCGCCACTGGCTGACCCGCATGACGGAGTAGCCTGCGCCGCGTCCCCTCGGGACCGCCGCGTCTGGCGCGGCGGTCCATCCTGATTGCGGTCGAAGTTCTGCTCCGCTGGAGACACGCCGTTGCTGCTGCTCATCATCAAGCGCATGGCCAATGCCATCTTCGTCATCCTGGCGGTGGCGCTGCTCGCCTTCACCATTTTCAAGTTCCTCGGCGATCCGGTCCAGCTCATGCTGAACCCGCAGGCGACCCAGGAAGAGCGCGACATGCTCACCGAGCGGCTGGGCCTCAACGACCCGGTCCCGGTCCAGTTCGCGAAATTCGTCTTCAACGCAGCGCGCGGCGAATTCGGCATGAGCTACCGCAATCAGATGCCCGTCATGGAGGTGATCGCCGAGCGCTTCCCCGCCACCTTCGAGCTGGTGCTGGTATCCTCGATCATGGCGCTCCTGATCGGCCTGCCGCTCGGTGTCTTCGCTGCCATCCGCGGCGGCACGGTCATGGCCCGAATCTGCCACCTGATCTCGATGATCGGCGTCTCGGTGCCTGCCTTCGTCATCGGCATCATGCTGATCCTCGTCTTCTCGATCGAACTCAAGTGGCTGCCGGCCTTCGGACGCGGCAAGGTGGTCGATCTCGGCTTCTGGACGACGGGATTCCTGACCCCGAGCGGCCGGGCGGCGCTGGTCATGCCGGCCATCTCGCTGGCCCTGTTCCAGATCTCCTTCATCATGCGGCTGGTCACGGCCGAGATGCTCGAGGTGCTGCGCACCGATTTCATCCGCTTCGCCAAGGCGCGCGGCCTCAAGGCCCGCGCGATCTACTTCCGGCACGGGCTGCGGAACTGCCTGATGCCGGTAGTGACCATGACCGGCATGCTGATCGGTGACCTGATCGCCTTCACGCTCGTCACCGAGATCGTCTTCCAGTGGCCGGGCATGGGCTTCCTGTTCGTGCAGTCCGTCCAGTACGTCGATATCCCGGTCATGGCGGCCTACCTCATGATCGTCTGCTTCATCTTCATCACCATCAATCTGATCGTCGATCTGATCTATGTCGTGGTCGACCCGCGCGTCGATCAGCTCGTGCGCGGAGGCGGTCATGGCCACTGAACTCTCGCCGGCCCGGTCGCGCCTCGCCGCGCGCCTCGCGACCTTCCTGGACAGCGATCTGGTCTGGAGCTTCCGCCACAGCCCGATGGCGATGCTCTCGGCCGCGCTGCTGGCGATCGTCGCCTTCACCTCGCTCCTCGCGGCGTGGCTGATGCCGCAGAACCCCTTCGACATCACCCAGCTTTATCTCGACAAGGCGAACCTGCCGCCGATCTGGGTCGAGGGCGGCCAGATGCCCTATCTGCTCGGCACCGACATGCAGGGTCGCGATATCCTGTCGGCCATCGTCTACGGATCGCGCATCTCGCTCGTCATCGGGGTTGCGAGCGTGGCGCTGTCGATGACGATCGGCGTATTCGTCGGGCTGCTGGCCGGCTATGTCGGTGGCGCGCTCGACAATTTCCTGATGCGCATAGCCGATGCGGTCATGTCGATCCCGACGCTCCTGGTCGCGATTCTGATCAGTGCGCTGTTTCGCGGCCTTCTGCCGGTCGCCTATCGCGATGCGGCGGCGCCGCTGATCCTCGTCGTCGCCCTCGCGCTCACCAGCTGGGTCGTCTATGCGCGCATGATCCGCGCCGCCACCATGGTCGAGGCCGGCAAGGAATACGTGCTCGCCGCGCGCATCATCAAGGTTCCGCGCCGCCGTATCATCGTGCGCCACATCCTGCCGAACGTTCTGACCGCGGCGCTCGTCACCGCGACGCTCAATCTGGGGCTCGCCATCCTGGCGGAGGCGACGCTCTCTTTCCTCGGCGTTGGCATGCCCAGCGCCCAGCCTTCGCTCGGCACGCTGATCCGCATCGGCAACCAGTTCTTCTTCTCGGGCACCTGGTGGATCGTCCTGTTCCCCGCGCTCCAGCTCACCCTGATCATCCTGGCCGTGAACCTGCTCGGCGACTGGCTGCGCGACGCGCTCAACCCCAAACTGAAATAGGCACCACCATGACCGATCTCGTCATCCGCAACGTCCGTCCGCTGGGCAAGGCGGCTACCGACATCGCCGTCGCCGGGGGCCGCATCGCGGCAATGGGGACGAACCTGCCGGCGAACGGCGCTCTCGTCGAGGACGGCGGCGGCGCGCTGCTGCTGCCCGGGCTGATCGAGGCGCATACCCACCTCGACAAGACCTTGCTGGGCATGGACTGGGTCGAGAACGTCGTCGCCTCGGATATCCGTTCCAAGATCGACAATGAGCGCGAGATGAAGGGCGTGCTCGGTCTCGACCCGGCGCTGCAATCGGCGCGGCAGGTGGTGATGTCGATCGCGCGCGGCACCACCGCCATCCGCAGCCATGTCGACATCGACACCACCTATGGCCTCGCTGGCCTCGAGGGCGTCGCCGCCACGCGCGAGCGCTATGCCGACGTGATCGACCTGCAGATCGTCGCCTTCCCGCAGTCCGGCATGATGATCCGCAAGGGAACGGTGGAACTGATGGACGAGGCGCTCAGGCAGGGCGCCGACATCGTTGGCGGGCTCGATCCCTGCGCCATCGATTTCGATCCGAAGGGTCATCTCGACGTGGTGTTCGATCTCGCCGTCAGGCATGGCAAGCCGATCGACATCCACCTGCACGAGCCCGGCGAGCTCGGCCTCTTCACTTTCGGCATGATCCTGGAGCGGACCCGCGCCCACGGGCTCGCTGGCAAGGTCACCGTCAGTCACGCCTTCTCGCTCGGTATGAACGACTATCTGCGCGTCGGCAGACTGCTGGACGAGATCGCCGGAGCAGGCGTCATGCTGATGTCGACCGGTCCGGCCGGCGTCCCCGTGCCGCCGTTGATCCGCGCCCTCGATGCGGGCATCGCCTTCTGCTCCGGCACGGACGGCATGCGCGACCTCTGGAACCCCTATGGCAATGCCGACATGCTGCAGCGCGCGCAGATCCTCGCCGACCGCAACAATCTGAGCCGCGACGCCGAGGTGGAGCGGGCGCTCGATGTCTGCACCTTCGGCGGCGCAGCCGTCATGGGCCTGCCCGACTACGGCCTCAAAGTCGGCGACTTCGCCGATCTCGTCCTGGTCGAGGGGCGCACGCTGACCGAAGCCGTCGTCACCCTGCCGCAGCGCAAGCTCGTGGTGAAGCGCGGCCGGGTCGTGGCGCGCGACGGCGAAGCCCTGGTCGAGGCGGCATGATGCACCAGCCGCACGCTCGCTCCGCCCTGCCCGAAAGGCTCGAGGCCCCGCTGCTCACGGTGCGCGGGCTCAGCGTCGAATTCGTCACCCGGCGCGGCCGCGCCCGCGCGCTGGACCGGGTCAGCTTCGACATGGCGCCGGGCGAGATCCTGGGACTGGTCGGCGAATCCGGCGCTGGTAAATCGCTCTCCGGCAACGCCATCATCGGGCTCATCGACCCGCCCGGCCAGGTCGTCGAGGGCGAGATCACCTTCGACGGCAAGCGCATCGACGCCCTGCCGGCCAACCAGATGCGCAAGCTGCGCGGCCGGACGATCGCGGCCATCTTCCAGGACCCGCTGACTTCGCTTGATCCGCTGATGCGGATCGGCGACCAGCTGACCGAAACCATCCTCACCCATCTCCCGATGTCGCGCGCGGCAGCCCGCGCCCGCGCGCTCGACCTCCTGAAGGCGGTCGGCATCCCCGCGCCGGATGTCCGCATCGATCACTATCCGCACCAGTTTTCCGGCGGCATGCGGCAGCGCGTGGTGATCGCGCTGGCGCTTTGTGCGGATCCGAAGCTGATCATCGCCGATGAGCCGACGACGGCGCTCGACGTCTCGATCCAGGCGCAGATCACCGCGCTGCTGAAGAAGATGTGCCGCGAGCACGGCACCGCCATCCTGCTCGTCACCCACGATATGGGCGTCATCGCCGATACCGCAGACCGCGTCGCGGTGATGTATGCCGGGCGGCTGGTCGAGATCGGGCCGATCCAGGACGTGCTGGGCTCGCCCCGGCATGTCTATACGGCCGGCCTGATCGGCTCGATCCCGAGCCTCAACCGCCGGCGCGAGCGGCTCGTGCAGATCGACGGCTCCATGCCCCGGCCGGGCGCCGTGCCGTCCGGCTGTGCGTTCGCCCCGCGCTGCCCGAAGCGGATCGCCAAGTGCGATGAACGGCCGGAACTCAGGTCGTTCGGCGAAAGCCAGGTTGCCTGCTGGCGCGCGGAAGAGAGCCATTCCTATGCCTGATCCCTCGGCCCTCGAAGTCCAGGACCTCACCCGCTGGTTCGATGTCTCGGCCCCCTGGCTGACGCGCGTGCTGGAACGCAAGCCGAAGCGCATCCTCAAGGCCGTGGACGGCGTGAGCTTCAGCGTGTCTCGCGGCAGCACCTTCGCCATCGTGGGCGAGAGCGGCTGCGGCAAGTCGACGATCGCACGTCTCGCGGTCGGGCTTCATCATCCGACGCGCGGCGAGATGAACTTCGCCCATGGCGCCGGCCGGGACGGCCGGATGCGCGTGCAGATGATCTTCCAGGATCCCTATGCCTGCCTGAACCCGCGCTGGCGGGTGAAGGACATCATCGCCGAGCCGATCCGCGAACTCGGTCTGCGTCGCGGCGCGGCCGCCGTCGACGCGCGCGTGTCGGAACTGCTGGGCCTCGTCGGCCTGGCGCAGGGCGATGGCGAGAAATATCCGCACGCCTTCTCGGGCGGCCAGCGTCAGCGCATCTCGATCGCCCGCGCGCTCGCGACCGAGCCGGAGTTCCTCGTCTGCGACGAGCCGACCTCCGCGCTCGACGTGTCCGTGCAGGCGCAGATCCTCAACCTGATGATGGACCTGCAGCGCGAGTTCGGTCTCACCTATCTGCTGATCAGCCACAACCTCGCCGTCGTGCGGCATGCCTCCGATCAGATCGCGGTCATGTATCTCGGCCGCATCGTCGAGCAGGCGCCGACCGAGATGCTGTTCCGCAATCCACGCCACCCCTACACGCGCCTCCTGATCGACACGATTCCAGACCTCGAGGCGCCCAATCGTGCCCGCCAGCCCCTGGCCGGGGAGGTGCCCAGTCCGATCGATCCGCCGTCAGGCTGCACCTTCCATCCCCGCTGCCCCCATGCGCGGGACCTCTGCCGGCAGGTGTCTCCACCGATGGTCCGTGACGAGGACGGTCGCGACATCGCTTGCCATTTCCCGCTCGCTGCCGCCCGCCTTTCCACCACCCCCGGCATCGCCGCCGTATCCGCGGACTGAAAGGACTGTCGAATGGACCATCGGGCGCGTACGCTGCTCCAGGCCAAATGGATCGTCGGCCACGCCGACGGCCGCCACACGCTCGTGCATCGGGGCGAGATCGTTTTCGAGAACGGCGTCGTGATCTTCGTCGGCCATGGTTTTCCCGGCGAGGTCGCGCGGCGGATCGACTACGGCAATGCACTGATCAGCCCGGGCTTCATCGATCTCGACGCCCTTTCCGACCTCGACACCACCGTCTTCTCCTATGACAACCATCCCGACTGGCAGAAGGGCCGCACCTGGCCGCAGAGCTACATGGATCGCGGGCCATACGAGATGTACAGCCCGGACGAGCTCGCCTTCCAGAAGCGCCACGCCTTCTCGCGCCTGATCCGCAACGGCATCACCACCGCCATGCCGATCGCCTCGCTCTATTACCGGGAATGGGGCGAGACCTATGCGGAGTTCGTGGACGCGGCCCACGCCGCCGCGGATCTCGGTCTCCGCATCTATCTCGGCCCGGCCTATCGCACCGGCAATCCCGTCGTCGACGACGACGGCGCCATCAGCCTTTATTTCGACGAGCCGCGCGGCCTCGCCGGTCTCGCCGACGCCGTCCGCTTCTGCCGCGATTTCGAGGGCAGGGCAGGGGGACGCATCCGCACCATGCTCGCCCCCGACCGCATCGAGACCTGCACGGCGGAACTGCTGCGCCAGACGGCCGCCGCCGGGCGCGATCTTGGCGTGCCGGTACGGCTGCACTGCAATCAGGGTCGGTTCGAGCGTGACACGGTCCGCCGCCTGCACGGCAAGACCTCGGTCGAATGGCTCGACAGCCTCGGATTCCTGACGCCAAACACGCTGCTGCCGCACGGCACCTATGTCAGTCCGTCCCGCAATATGGATGAACCTGGCAACGATCTGTTAACCCTGCTGGAGCGCGGCGCGGTGGTCGTCCATTGCCCGCTGGTCGCCGCCCGGCATGGCGATGCGCTGGCGAGCTTTGCCAACCACAAGGCGATGGGATTGCGCATGGCGCTCGGCACCGACACGGCGCCGCCGGACATGATCCTCAACATGCAGGTCGGCATGATGATCTCGCGGGTACTCGACCGTACGATCTCCAACCTCCGCTCCGAGGACTATTTCGACGCGGCGACGCTGGGCGGCGCCGATGCGCTGGGACGACCGGATCTTGGTCGCCTCGCTCCCGGCGCCCGGGCCGACATCACCGTGTTCGATCTCGGCAATCCCGATCTCGGCCAGATCATCGACCCGATCCAGACGTTGATGCTGACCGGCAGTGGCCGCGATGTGCGCAGCGTTTTCGTCGACGGCCGGGCCGTGATGGAAGACCGCGCCATTCCCGGCGTCGACTTCACCGCCGACAGCGCCCGCGCGCAAGCCCAGTTCGAGGGCCTGATGGCGAAGTACCCGGAACGGACCATCGGCCATCCGCCTGTGCGCGAGATCTTTTCCTCTGCCTACCCGATCGTTGAGGCGCCGAATTCCTGAGCCGGTCCGGCCACGGATCGATCGCGTTGGGCAGGGCTGCGGCGACCGGATTGGCGCGGATGGGATCCGATACCTCGGTGACTGCCTATTCAAGCGGCATTTCGATCGATTTTTGTATACTAAGAAGGCTATATCTTGTACGCGTGGAATGATGTTCCGAGGACAAGAGGTCTTCCCATGGCGCGCCCGTCTCCGCGTATCGAAGTTGCCCATGAGGCGCTCCGGCAGGCGATCATCGAACAGGCCCTGAAGCCTGGCACCAAGCTGCCGGAGGACGTGATCGGCGAGCAGTTCGCCATGAGCCGCACGCTGGTCCGCGCCGTGCTGGCCAAGCTTGAGGCAGAGGGCCTCGTCGACGCTCATCCGAAGCGCACAGCCACGGTCGCGCAGCCGACCCTCGCCGAGGCGCGCGACGTCTTCGGCGTGCGGCGCGCGCTGGAGGCGGAGGCCGTCCGTCTGGTGGCGAAGCGCTGGCAACCGGCTTTCGCCAGCGAACTCGAGAGCCTGTTGCGCCAGGAAGACGAAGCCCGATCCCGTCAGGACGAGCGCGTCTCGATCCATCTGGCAGGCGAGTTTCACCTGCGGCTGGCCCATCTGAGCGGCAACGCCCTGCTGGAGCGCTATCTGCGCGAGTTGATCACGCGCTGTTCGCTGATTCTGGCTGTCTTCGGCCGGCCGCACTCGTCCGATTGCGCCATCGAGGAGCATTCGGCGCTGATCGCGGCGCTGAGCGCCGGCAAGGCCGAGGAGGCGGTCGCCATCATGAACACGCATATCGGCGCCGTCGAGCGGCGCGCCCTGCTCGGCGGCGACGACGAGAAGCCGGCTGCGCTCGGCGATGTGCTGTCGCACTACGCCGCGGCCGTCACCGCCCGCCAGGCACCCAAGCCCACCGCCAAGCCCAGCAAGACGGCGAGTTCCAAATGAACGCCCGCGCCCAGAGCCACCTGCATTTCGACTTTGCCGAGCTGACCGAGCGCCAGCGCTACAAGCTGCTGATCGGCACGGTCATCCCTCGTCCGATCGCCTTCGTCAGCACCGTCGACCGCGACGGTCGCCGAAACGCCGGACCGTTCAGCTTCTTCAACGTGCTGACGCATGATCCCGCCATCGTCGCCATCGGCGTCGAGAACTATGACGACATGCGCTTCAAGGACACGGCGCGAAACATTCGCGAGACGGGCGAATTCACCGTCCACATCGTCGACGAAGCGCTGGTCAAGCAGATGGAGATCTGTGCGATCAAGTTCGGCCCCGAGGTCGACGAAATCGCCGAGGCCGGCCTGACCACCGTGCCGGGGCTGAACGTCCGCAGCCCGCGCATCCTCGAGGCGCCGGCGGCGCTCGAATGCAAGCGCTACATGACGCTGGAGCTCGGGCACGCACGCGAGATCATCCTGGGCGAGGTGCTCGGCGTTTTCGTCCGCGAGGACGCCGTCGATCGCGAGAGCCTGCACGTCGACCAGATCAAGATGGACGCCATAGGCCGGATGGGCGGGCACACCTATGCCTCGACCCGGGCGCAGTTCGACATCAAGACCCAATCCGTCGCCGAATGGCAGAACGGCAGAAAATAGCTCGATCCCGCTCATGCAAGGTTCTTCTTCGCTCCGCCTTGCCGACTGAGGCGCCACCGGCTGCGACATCGCGGAGCGTTGGAAGGCGAGGGGTGAACTCGACCCGGCCTCGCGTCGCCTTATATCGCTAAGGGTTACCGGCAATCGCCGCGCTGCGCTTGCCGGCCGACTTCGCGAAGGTGGCGAGATGATCAAGCGCATGGTGATCATGCTGGTGCTGACCGGCGTGGTCCTCGGCGGCGTCTTCGGCTTCCAGCTGTTCAAGGCGTCGATGATCCAGAAGGTGATGGCGTCGCTCGCCAATCCGCCGCAGACGGTGTCGACGACGGTCGCGACGGCACAGGACTGGCGCTCCACCCTCGAGGCGGTCGGCAGCGTGCGGGCGGTCAACGGCGCCAATCTGAGCGCCGAGGTGCCGGGCATCGTCTCGGCCCTGCATTTCGAATCCGGGGCCGACGTCAAGGCGGGCGACCTGCTGCTGGAGCTGGAGGCTTCCGACGACATCGCCCACCTGAACGCGCTGAAGGCGACCGCCGACCTGCAGCGCATCGTCTTCGAGCGCGACAGCCGCCTCCTGAAGAACCAGGCGATCGCGCAGCAGCAGGTCGATACCGACAAGTCCAACCTGTTGAGCGCCGAGTCGCTCGCCGACCAGCAGCAGGCGCTGGTCGACTACAAGTCGGTCAAGGCGCCGTTCTCCGGCCGGCTCGGCATCCGCCAGGTCGATCTCGGCCAGTATCTCCCGGCCGGGACGCCGATCGTCACGCTGCAGCAGCTCGATCCGATCTATGTCGATTTCTACGTGCCGCAGCAGGCGCTGGCCGCGATCCGCAAGGGCCAGCCCGTCACCGCCAAGGTCGACACCTTCCCCGACCGCAGCTTCAAGGGCGAGGTGTCGTCGATCAACGCGCAGGTCGATACCGCGACGCGGACGGTGCAGATCCGCGCCTCCGTCGAGAACAAGGACTTCCTGCTGCTGCCGGGCATGTTCGCCACCGTCGACATCGAGACGGCGGCGCCGCAGCACTATGTGACGCTGCCGCAGACGGCGATCGCCTATAATTCCTATGGCGACATCGCCTATCTCGTCGATGACAAGGGCAAGGATGCCAACGGCCAGCCGCAGCTCGTCGCCCGGCAGGCCTTCGTCACCACCGGGCCGACGCGCGGCGATCAGGTCGCGATCCTCGACGGCGTCAAGGCGGGCGAGACCGTCGTCACCGCCGGCCAGCTGAAGCTGCGCAACGGCACGCCGGTGCATGTCGACAACACGGTGCAGCCCGCCAATGAAGCCAACCCCAGGCCGGTCGACAAATGATGCCTCGGGCGGGGCGGTTGCCGCCTCCCGGGGCAAGGTGAGCCAGGTGAGCCATGAACTTCACCGATCTCTTCATCCGCCGCCCGGTCCTGGCGATCGTCGTCAGCCTGATGATCCTGGTGCTCGGCCTTCGCGCCATCGGCTCGCTGCCCGTGCTGCAATATCCGCGCACCGAGAACACCGTCGTCACCGTGACGACCACCTATTACGGCGCCGATCCCGACGTCATCGCCGGCTTCATCGCCACGCCGCTGGAGAACGCCATCGCCCAGGCCAACGGCATCGACTACATGAGCTCGACCAGCCAGACCGGCGTCAACGCAATCACCATCTATCTTCGGCTGAACTACGACGCCGACAAGGCGCTGACCGAGATCAACACCAAGGTCGCCTCGGTCCTGAACCAGCTGCCCTCCGGCACCCAGCAGCCGGTCCTGACCGTGAAGGTCGGGCAGACGATCGACGCCATGTATATGGGCTTCGACAGCGACGTGCTGCCGCGCAACAAGATCACCGACTACCTCACCCGCGTCGTCCAGCCGAAGCTGCAGGCGGTGCCCGGCGTGCAGACGGCGGAGATCCTCGGCGGCCAGAATTTCGCGCTCCGCGCCTGGCTCGATCCCGCCAGGCTCGCCGCCTACAACCTGACAGCAACCGATGTCGCCAACGCGTTGCAGCAAAACGATTATATCGCAGGCCTCGGCACCACCAAGGGCCAGATGGTCCAGGTCAACCTGACCGCCTCGACCAGCCTGCACAATGTCCGCGAGTTCTCGGATCTGGTGATCAAATCGGCGAATGGCGCCATCGTCCGCCTGAAGGACGTCGCCAATGTCTCGCTCGGCGCCGACGACTATGAATCGCAGGTCGCCTTCGACGGCAAGCAGGCCGTCTATATCGGCGTCCAGGTGGCGCCGGGCGCCAATCTGCTCAACGTCATCGCCGGCGTGCGGGCGGTGTTCCCGGAGATCCACGACCAGCTTCCGGCCGGTCTGCGCGGCGCCATCGTCTACGACTCGACCGATTTCGTGAACAGCTCGATCCGCGAGGTGATCCTGACGCTGCTGGAGGCGCTGGTGATCGTCACGCTGGTGATCTTCGCCTTCCTCGGCTCGCTGCGCTCGGTGCTGATCCCGACCATCGCCATTCCGCTGTCGCTGATCGGCGCCTTTGCGGTCATGCTGGCGCTCGGCTTCTCGATCAACCTCCTGACGCTGCTGGCGCTGGTGCTGGCCATCGGTCTCGTCGTCGACGATGCCATCATCGTCGTCGAGAACGTCAACCGGCATCTGGACGACGGCATGCAGCCGATGCCGGCGGCGATCGCGGCGGCGCGCGAGCTGGGTGGGCCGATCCTCGCCATGACGGTGGTGCTCGTCGCCGTCTATGTGCCGATCGGCTTCCAGGGCGGCTTGACCGGCGCGCTGTTCACCGAATTCGCCTTCACGCTGGTCGGCGCGGTGACGATGTCGGCCGTCGTGGCGCTGACGCTGTCGCCGATGATGTGCTCGCGCATCCTGCGGGCGCGCGACCATGACGGGCGCGGCTGGCAGGACCGCTTCGCCGGCCTGATCGACCGCATCTTCAATCGCATCCGCGACAGCTACGAGCGCTGGCTGCGCGGCAGCTTCCGCTACCTGCCGGTCACCGTCACCTTCGCGCTGATCGTGCTCGGCAGCATCTATTTCCTCTATTCGACCGCCAAGAGTGAGCTGGCGCCGCAGGAGGACCAGGGCGTCATCATTTCCTCGTCGACGCCGGCTCCCAACGCCACGCTGCAGCAGAAGCTGCTCTATTCGTCCCAGGTCCACGGCATCATGGCCGGCTATCCCGAAACCGCGCATGTGTTCCAGATCGACGCGCCGAGCACCTCGATCGCCGGCATGGTGTTCACGCCCTGGGACCAGCGCACCCGCACCACCAACGACCTGCAGCCGGTGATCCAGCAGCAGCTGAACGGCGTCGCCGGCGTGCGCGCGGCCGCCTTCCAGCTGCCGCCTTTGCCGGGCAGCCAGGGCCTGCCGATCCAGTTCGTGCTGAGCACGACGGACAGCTTCGAGCGTCTCAACGACGTGGCGCAGGGCTTCCTGCAGGCGGCGCTGAAGAGCGGGCTCTTCATCTTCCTCGACAGCGACCTGAAGATCGACAGCCCGCAATCCGTGGTCCAGATCGACCGCAACAAGACCGCGCAGCTCGGCCTCAACATGAGCCAGGTCGGCGCGGCGCTGGGCGGGATGCTGGGCGGCGGCTACGTCAACTATTTCAGCCTCGCCAACCGCTCCTACAAGGTGATCCCGCAGGTGCAGCAAGCGAGCCGGCTCAACCCGCAGCAATTGATGAACTACTATGTCGGCGTGGTGAACGGCGTGCCGATCCCGCTCTCGGCGGTCGCCTCGATCACCACCAAGGTCATCCCGGAATCTATCAACCATTTCCAGCAGCTGAACAGCGCGACGATCCAGGGCGTCGCCGCGCCCGGCGTGGCGCAGGCCGACGCGCTGAAGTTCCTGCAGGATCTCGCCGTCCGCACCCTGCCGCAGGGCTATTCGGTCGATTATGGCGGCCTGTCGCGCCAGTACATCCAGGAGTCCTCGGGCTTCCTCGTCACCTTCGGCTTCGCGCTGATCATCATCTACCTGGCGCTGGCGGCCCTGTTCGAGAGCTTTCGCGACCCGGTCATCATCCTGGTGTCGGTGCCGATGTCGATCGCGGGCGCGCTGCTCTTCATCAGCGTCGGCATCGGTGGCGCCAGCCTCAACATCTATACCGAGGTCGGGCTGGTGACGCTGATGGGGCTGATCAGCAAGCACGGCATCCTGATCGTCGAATTCGCCAATGCCGAGCAGATGGCCGGCAAGTCGAAGCGCGAGGCGATCGAGGCGGCGTGCGGCATCCGCCTGCGGCCGATCCTGATGACGACGGCGGCGATGGTGCTGGGCGTCATCCCGCTGATCACGGCGACCGGGGCAGGGGCCGTGTCCCGCTTCAACATGGGACTGGTGATCGCCAGCGGCCTGACGATCGGCACGCTCTTCACGTTGTTCGTCGTGCCGGCCGTCTATCTCCTGATCGCGGCGGAGCATCACAAGGCCTCCGACGAGTCGGAGCCGGCCGGCAAGCCGGAAGCAGCCGGCGCCAAGCCGGCCGAAGCCTGAAGACGGGATCCGCGTCGGGGAGAGGGTGGTGACGGCGTGCAAGTTTTCGCGCGCCGGTTTCCGTAATGGAAGGTGTCGGCTTGCCGCTCGCCGCGCAACCGGCGGTATCAGGGGATTTGTCGCGCCTCGGCAGATCTTGTGCGGCGGCGTGAAATTTATTTTTTCTTGGCGATCGTATACGTTAGGCTTCCGTATCGGTTATCCGTGATCATCGTTTCTTGATATCTCAAGTACCGTAAAACAAATCGGTAAATTTGACGGCAAAATTGCTAAAAGTCTGGTCGATTTGTGGCAAGAAGTTGTCGGATTTGACACAATTGGACTGATTGTCTACCGTTATGTTCATCAACTGACACGAGGTGTTATCCAATGATATTCAAATCCGGTGGCATTGCCGCCGCGATCGCCGTTGCGCTTTTGACCGCCACGAGCCATTCCGCGCTTGCCCAGGACGCCGATACGCAAGCCACTGACGCCGCCAGTTGCGGCACCGACAAGACCATCGATATCGCCGAGATGACCTGGCCCTCCGCGGCCGCCTTGGCCCATATCCACGCCATCATTCTCGAGAAGGGCTTCGGCTGCAGCGTCGAGATCGTCACCGGCGATACCGTTCC
Organism: Kaistia nematophila; assembly: GCF_026343855.1. Classification (NCBI taxonomy): domain Bacteria; kingdom Pseudomonadati; phylum Pseudomonadota; class Alphaproteobacteria; order Hyphomicrobiales; family Kaistiaceae; genus Kaistia; species Kaistia nematophila. The sequence goes on from NZ_JAPKNK010000008.1 coordinate 179,689, forward strand.
GACATCGTCCTCGATGTTGACGCGCGGCAGCCCGGCGATCGCGCCCGAACTCTGGACCAGCACGATCCGGGAGCCCTGGGCGAAGGGCCTGGCCGACGGCAACGTCGTCGAGCTCGCTCCCGCCATCACCGACGGCACCGTCGAGGGCTGGTTCATTCCGCGCTACGTGCAGAAGGCGCATCCGGACCTCAAGACGGTCCAGGACGTCATCGCCCATCCGGAGCTGTTTAGGGATCCCGAGGACGGCAGCAAGGGCCGGCTCTATTCCTGCCCGCCGGGCTGGGCCTGCGAGATTTCCACCGGCGCGCTGTTCGAGGCGCTCGGCATGAAGGACAAGGGCTGGAACCTGTTCTCGCCCGGCTCCGGCGGCGCGCTTGACGCCTCGATCGCTCGCGCTTTCACGCGGGAAGAGCCGATCCTTTTCTACTACTGGGGTCCGACCGCCATCCTCGGCAAGTACGACGCCGTGCAGCTCGACCTGGGTCCGACCAAGCCCGAAGTCTACGAGTGCAACACCAACCGCGATTGCGACAAGGCGCCTGAAGTGACGGCCTATCCGTCCTCGCCCGCCGTCGTCGGCGCCGCGAGCTGGGTCAAGACCGATGCGCCCAACGTCGCCGGCTATCTCGCCAAGGTCGGCCTGACCAATGCCGAGATCAGCGAGATCCTCGTCTATGGCGACGAGAACAAGGCCGACGCGGCCGCGACCGCGCTCAACTTCCTGAAGACCAAGCAGGACCGCTGGACCAGCTGGGTCCCGGCCGCCGTGGCCGAGAAGGTCAAGGCCAGCCTCAACTGAGGTTGCATCCTGTGGCGAACGGACGGCCGGGCATTCCCGGCCGTTTCCGTTTGGCCGTTCCCTTTCGCCCGGCCGCGCCGCCGGGCAGGGCGGACGCCTGTCGCGTCGCCCCCTGGATTTCCTCGCCCCCGCGGCGTGAGGAAAGAGACAAATCTTGTTCCCTCAACTGATTGATACGCGGCCCTGGCGCCGCGCGGTCGATGACGGCCTGAACTGGGTCGTCCGCCATTGGGGCGGCACCTTCGAGACCGCCGCCCATCCGCTCCTGATGCTGCTGAAGGCGATCGAGGACCTGCTGGTCGCGACGCCATGGTGGCTGATCATCGTGGCGCTGACCGGCATCGCCTGGCTCGCCACGCGGCGCTGGCAATTGCCGGCCGTCGTGTTCGCGGCGTTGATGTTCCTCGGCATCATGGATCTCTGGAAGGACGCCATGACGACCATGGCGCTGATGATCGCCGCCACGCTGACGGCGATCCTCGTCTCGATCCCGGTCGGCGTCTGGATGTCGCGTTCCCCGCGCACCCGCCAGTTCGTCGCGCCTATCCTCGACCTGATGCAGACGCTGCCGAGCTTCGTCTACCTGATCCCGACGGTGATGATCTTCGGCCCCGGCAAGATCCCGGCGCTGATCGCCACCATCGTCTATGCGGCGCCGCCGCTGGTGCGGCTGACCGATCTCGGCCTGCGCTCGGTCGATCCGGCCGTGCTCGAGGCGAGCCGCGCTTTCGGCACCAATCCGCGCCAGCGCCTCTTCGGCGTACAGATCCCGCTGGCATTGCCGACCATCCTCGCCGGCATCAACCAGACGACGATGATGGCGCTCTCGATGGTGGTGATCGCCTCGATGATCGGCGCCGGCGGCCTCGGCTACCAGGTGCTGCAGGGCATCGGCCGTCTCGAAGTCAGCCGCGGCCTGTTCGCCGGTCTCGGCATCGTCGCGCTCGCCATCATTTTCGACCGCATCACCCAGGCATTCGGCCGCCAGCTTCAGGCCCGGATCGGCATGCAGGAGGCGCGCTAATGTCCGACATCAACGTAAAGCCCGATCTCGCCATCGCCATGCGCGGCGTCACCAAGATCTTCGGCCCCGATCCCGAAGGGGCGCTTGCTCTGCTGCGGGCGGGGAAATCCAAGGCCGAGGTGCAGGCCGAGACCAATCATGTCGTCGGCCTCGACAACGTCTCGCTCGATATCGCCGCGGGCCAGATCTTCGTCGTCATGGGGCTTTCGGGCTCCGGCAAGTCGACGCTGATCCGCCACGTCAACCGGCTGATCGAGCCGACGGCGGGCGAGATCCTCGTGCATGGCGACGACGTGCTGAAGATGAGCCGCGACCAGCTCCGCGCCTATCGCCGCTCGAAGGTGGCGATGGTGTTCCAGAAGTTCGGCCTGCTGCCGCACCGCTCGGTGATCGACAACGTTGCCTATGGCCTCGAAGTGCGCGGCGTCGGCCGCAAGGAGCGGCTGGAGACGGCGGCGAAGTGGATCGAGACGGTCGGCCTCGCCGGCTACGAGGGGTCGCGCACCCGCCAGCTTTCCGGCGGCCAGCAGCAGCGCGTCGGCCTGGCGCGGGCGCTGTCGATGGATAGTGACATCATCCTGATGGACGAGGCGTTCTCGGCGCTCGATCCGCTGATCCGCTCGGGCATGCAGGACCAGCTGATCACGCTGCAGAAATCGCTCAACAAGACGATCCTGTTCATCACCCATGATTTCGACGAGGCGCTGAAGATCGGCGATCGCATCGCCGTGCTGAAGGACGGCGCCGTGCAGCAGGAGGGCAAGCCCGAGGACATCGTGCTGCGTCCGGCCAACGACCACATCGAGGAGTTCGTGCGCGAGGTGAACAAGGCGCGCGCGATTCACGTGCGCTCGATCATGCAGCGCGGCGCGACGGAGCCGTGCGAGCAGTCGGTGTCGATGGATGCGCGCTGCGAGGACGTGCTGCCGCTGTTCGCCGAGCATCTGTGGGTTGGCGTCGTCGACGGCGACGGCAATCAGATCGGCCGCGTCACCGCCAAGCAGGTGATCAAGGCGCTCGCCCGCCACACGCCGGGCGTGGGCTGAGGCGCGGATCGCATCCGGCGCGAGGGAGAGGGGGCGCGAGCGCCTCTTCTCCGCTCGGCGGCGATGCGAGAGGCGAGGCCAGCAAGGAGGCATCCGCACCCGACAATCGCAACAGCGGTTGCCTCCGGTGGTGATCGCCGGATTGCAGCCGAGTGCGCAGAATTCAATACGGCCATAGGGATCAGGCTCTTGCGCCTTCCGTAGGGGCAGGGCAATTCTGTTGGATGCTTGTAAATTCTGTCTTTACAACCAATGGTGATGACGTGCCTGGTGGCCGCATCGAGACGCGCTATGTTTTCAAGAGTGCCAATCTGAACCAGGCTGAGGCCTCGATCGGCCACTGGATCATCTACTACCGACCCACCCGGCGCGCGCGTGCGGCCCTCCCATCCGGGTATTTTGCCATGGCCCAGGTTGAGGGCATCGACCTGGAGCCGTTGCGGCCAGGCTACCGTCTCGCGCGAATGGCGGGCTATCGCGGCTTCGACCGGACGGTGCCGTTCAAGGAAGACGGGCACTACTACGAGGCTGCGCTTCGCAGGGCGGACGCTTCGAGGAATCGCGGGGCCTTCGGTCAGGGTGTTCGCAATCTGCACAAAGACGAGTTCGGGCAGATCGTTGCGGCCGGACTTACGGCAGTCTCAGCCGATGCATCGTGGCAGTTTCCTGGGTCGGCGGCTCTTCCCCGTCCAGGCCATCTGTACGCCGCAGAAGACCCGGCACTCTTCGTGCAGGATGAGCCGCTGCTGTCCGTGCCGCGGGCAATCGAAACGAGGCAGGTTTCGCGCCCGCACCGTGACTGGGCCTTTCCCGTGGTCGTGATGGCGGCCTACGACAACCGGTGTGCGATGACCGGGAGCCGGGTGATGGATCGCTATGGACGATGGGAAGCCGAAGCCGCCCATATCAGGCCTGTGGCCCGAGGCGGGCCGGACCTCGTCTGCAACGGCATTGCGTTTTCGCGCTCTGTGCACTGGATGTTCGACGCGGGACTGCTCTCCATCGCCGACGACTACACGATCCTGGTCGCGAGCCGGCTGAGGCCCGAAGATAGGAGAGGCTGGCCGCCCCTGCACGAAAAGCTGGCCGTTCCCGCGCGTCCCGAATGGCGACCGCATCCGAGCTTTCTGCGGTTTCATCGCGAGCACGTCTTCGAGGGCTGATCGCCCGGTGAAAGCGAGGGGCGCTGGGGCGTCCCTCGACAACCGCCGTGACGGTCTAGGCGCGCGCGCCCATCGACCAGGTCACGCCGAACGGATCGCGTAGCTGGCCGTAGCGGTCGCCCCAGAATTGCAGGTCGAGCGGCATCACGACCTCCATGCCGGCGTCGACGGCACGCTGAAACCAGGCATCGATGTCGTCGTCGAGCTGCAGGTGCAGTGTGTAGCCCTGCGGCTTCTCCAGCGGGTGGCCGTATTCCTCATACGGGTCGGCCAGCATGATCGAGCCGCCATTGATGTAGAGGTGGATGTGCATGGTCCGGCCCTTCTCGTCGACGGGAACCCGCATCACCTCCCTGGCCGCCAGCGCGCGCTGGTAGAACTCGGACGCCTTCACGGCGCCGCCGACGCTGAGATAGGGGGCCACGCCGCTCAGCACCTTCGGCATGTTGGCGAAGGCGTTGGTCTCGTCGGTCTTGGTATCCATCATCCGGTCTCCTCTCGATGGGACGCGCGCGGCCCAGGGCCGCCGTCGTGGTCACGACGAGCGGGGAGGGATGGATTCGACAGGGGCGATGAGAGATTTTTCGGGCGCTGGTCGGCGGTGGCGCCGGGGTAGGGACGCAAGACCCTCACCCAACCCCCTCCCGCAAGCGGGCGAGGGCTTTTCGGCCTTCATGGCGGCGAGGGGGAGGCTGGGCAATTCCGGGCCGCAACGCTGACGGTCTGTCCGCTCTGCGGCGAGACGTGGCGCGGAGAACTCCCTCTCCCGCGTGCGGGAGAGGGCTGGGGTGAGGGGGCTTGGGCCCGATCAGATGTCCTGGTTCTGCGGCAGGATGACGAGGTCGCGGATCGTGGCGTTCGGCGGGCGGGTCACCATGAAGAGCAGGGCGTCGGCGATGTCCTCCGAGCGCAGGCCCTCATGTGCTTCGGCGCGGCGTTCGATCTCGGCGGGATCGTTGATGCCCCAGAGTTCGTTCAGCACGATTCCCGGCGCCAGCGCGCCGACGCGGACATTGTGCGGCCCGACCTGGCGGCGGACGCCGTGCACGAAGGACTGCACCGCGTGCTTGGTCGCCGAATAGACCGGCTCCCAGTGGATCGCCTGGTGGCCGGAGATCGACGAGGTGATGACGATGTCGCCGGAGCGGCGGGCGATCATGCCCGGCAGCACGGCGCGGACCATGCGGAACACGCCGTTGACGTTGACGCCGATGACGCGGTCCCACTCGTCCGGATTGCCCCCGGCGACGTCGCCGGTGACATAGCTGCCGGCATTGGCGAACAGGATGTCGATCCGGCCGAAATGCGCCTCGGCCTCGGCGACGACCTTTTCGACGTCGGCCGGCCTGGTCAGGTCGGCGGGAACCGCGAGCGCGTCGCCGCCCAGCTCCTTCGCCAGCGCCTCGAGCTTGTCGGCCGAGCGGGCGACCAGCACCAGCTTCGCGCCCTCGGCGGCGAAGCGGCGGGCGGCGGCGCGGCCGATGCCCGAGCTCGCGCCGGTAACGATCATCACCTTGCCGGCAACGGATACGGCCATGGTGTCTCCCCCTTCAGTTCTCTTGGGATCAGCGGATGGTGTAGCCGCCATCGACCAGCAGGTTGGCGCCGTTCACCATGGCGGCGCCGTCGCTGGCGAGGTAGAGCGCGGCGTAGGCGATCTCTTCCGGCTGGGCGAAGCGGCGGGTCGGGATCTCGGCGCGGGCGCGCTCGCCCTTCTCGCCGGCCCAGCCGACCTTGGCGAGCTCGGTCTCGACGACGGTCGGCGAGATGCAGTTGGCGGTGATGCCCTTCGGGCCCCATTCCAGCGCCATGCAGTTGGTCATGCCGAGCAGGCCCGCCTTCGAGGCGGAGTAGGCGACATGGCCCTCGATGCCGATGACGGCGGCCTGCGAGGCGATGGTGACGATGCGGCCATAGCCGGCGGCGATCATGTGGCCGGCGACCTCGCGCGAGAACAGGTAGGGCGCACGCAGGTTGACGGCGAGTTGCAGGTCCCAGCTCGCGGTCGTCGTCGCCTCGGCCGGCGCCAGCATGCCGATCCCGGCATTGTTGACGAGGATGTCGATCTTGCCGAAATGCGCCGCGACCTCGGCGACGACGCGCTCGATCGTGGCGGCGTCGGTGACGTCGCCGGTCCAGCCCTTGTGGCCGGCGCCGAGCGAGGCCGCGAAGTCGTGCACCGCCTCGTTCTTGTCGAGGAGGGCAAGGGTGGCTCCGTTGGCGGCGAACAGCGTCGCGAGCGCCCGGCCGATTCCGCCGGCTGCACCCGTGATCAGGGCGACCTTGCCGGTCATGTCGAAGGGCCGCGTCAGATCGGCGGTAAAGGCCTGATTGGCAGACATTCCTGTTTCCTCCCAAAGCCGCGGCGGACATCATGTCCGCGCTCGGCGCATGGCTTGCCGCCGCTCGTTCCTGGCGGCGCGTTGCACCAAACTAGCCTCGCCGCCCGCTTGAAAGCAAGTTTGTTTGCTGCTACTGCCAACAAATAAGCGATGATGAAATCGCACTGGATGTCGACCCGGCCGGACCCGGCGGGTGCATGGAACCGTGAGGAAACGCTGATGAAGAAGCTTGGCATTCATTCGTTCGTCTGGACCGGCGGCACGACGCAGGAAGACCTCGAGGGCGCGATGAAGAAGTCGCACGACCTCGGCTATGGCCTGATCGAGTTCCCGCGCCTCGACCCCAAGAAGTTCGACGTCAACTGGCTCGCGAAGCGCCTGCAGGACTATGACCTGAAGGTCGTCGTCACCATGGGCCTGCCGGCCGACAGCGACGTCTCGTCGGAAGATCCGGCGGTGGTGAAGCGCGGCGAGGCGGTGCTGGCCGAGGCGATCTCGATCACCCGCGACCTCGGCGGCTCCAAGCTCGGCGGCATCATCTTCTCCGCCCACACCAAGTACCAGAGCATGCCGACCCAGAAGGGCTGGGACAACAGCGTCGCGGCGCTGGCCCGCGCCGCCGACATCGGCAAGGCCGCCGGCGTGTCGATGAACCTCGAGGTCGTCAACCGCTTCGAGAGCAACCTGCTCAACACCACCGCGCAGGGCCTCGCCTTCATCGAGCAGTCCGGCTCGGACAACATCTTCCTGCACCTCGATACCTTCCACATGAACATCGAGGAAGCGGATCCGGTCCAGGCGCTGCGCACCGCCGGCAAGAAGCTCGGCTACTTCCATATCGGCGAGAGCAATCGCGGCTTCCTCGGCTCCGGCGTGATCAACTTCTCGGCGATCTTCGACGCGCTGCTTGAGATCGACTACCAGGACTGGATCACCTTCGAGAGCTTCTCGACCGAGGTCGTCGACAAGGATCTGTCGATCACCTGCGCGATCTGGCGAAACACCTGGAAGGACAATGTCGAGGTGGCCCGTCTGGCCAAGGCCTATATCGAGGCCCGCATCGGCGAGTCCGCCCGCAAGGCGATCACCGCCCGTTCGCTCTGATTTGAGGGCAGGGGGGCGGCTGACCCCTGGCTGCCCCTGGACAGCGGTTCGTCCCGATCCTCCTCCCGGGGGCGATCCGCACCTTGATGGATGGCGCCTGCAATGGCCGCCATCCATCCTTTGTCGCCGCGTGAAATCGCGTCCGCCTGGTTCGTCCCTGTAATACCGGCGCGGCATCGGCGTCTTCCGATCCGGCTGGGGCGGGTGTCGGGCGAGGCGATCGCGGAAGTTCTGCGAGCGCGGGGAGGGCGGGACTCCGCTTTTCGTCATCCTGAATGGGTGCATCTGCCGCTACGACAATCGTCGGCAGGTTGACTTGTCTGACATCTGCAAATATGTTTGGTGTCGCAACGAACAAAATAATTCGGACCTCAGAAGTTCCGATCAACCGGGAGAAAAGTCGTAGTGGCCGAGCCTGCCTCCCTTGGTGAGGGCAAGCCGGAACAGGCGCATCACGCCGTCGTTCCGCCCGCTTCCCCGTCGCAGACCGCGCCCGATGATGGCGTGGTCGTCGATGCGGATCTGCTCCTCGCCGCCACCAGCATTTCCAAGGCGTTCGCCGGCGTTCCCGCCCTGGTCGACGGTCGCATTCGCCTGAAGCGCGGCAGCGTCCATGCGCTCTGCGGCGGCAATGGCGCCGGCAAGTCGACCTTCCTGAACATCCTGATGGGACTGCATCGCGCCGATGCCGGCACGGTCATGGTCAAGGGCAGGGTCGTGCACTACGCCTCGGCCGCCGAGGCGCTCGCCGATGGCATCGCCATCATCACGCAGGAGTTGAGCCCGGTCCTCGACATGACCGTGGCCGAGAACATCTATCTCGGCCGCGAGCCGCGCCGGATGGGCTGGTTCGCCGACAAGGCGAAGATGGAGGCGGATGCGACCGCCCTGTTCGCCCGCCTCGGCTTCGACATCGACGCCCGCGCCACCATGCGTTCGCTCTCTGTCGCCAAGATCCAGCTCGTCGAGATCGCCAAGGCGATCAGCCGCGAGAGCGACATCCTGATCATGGACGAGCCGACCTCGGCGATCGGCGAGAAGGAAGCGGCGACGCTGTTCAAGGCGATCCGCTCGCTGCAGGACCAGGGCGTCGGCATCATCTATGTCTCGCACCGCCTGACCGACATCTTCTCGATCGCCGACAGCTACACGGTGTTCCGCGATGGCCGCTTCATCGAGGCTGGCGATCTCGCCGACATCGACCGGCAGCGGCTGATCTCGCTGATCGTCGGTCGCGACCTGCGCGATCAGGAGGCCCGCAAGAGCACCAGCACCGGCGAGCCGATGCTTTCCGTCTCCGGCTTTGCCCGGCACGGCCAGTTCGAGGATATCTCGCTCGATCTCGCTAAGGGCGAGATCCTCGGCCTCTACGGCCTGATGGGCGCCGGACGTAGCGAGTTCGCCAATGCGCTCTACGGCAACGAGCCCAAGGATGCCGGCTCGGTCAAGATCGAGGGCAAGCCGGTCGAGATCCGCTCGCCGTCGGACGCGCTCGCGAACGGCATCGCCATCGTCACCGAGGATCGCAAGGAGACGGGCCTGGTCCTGACCTCCAGCGTGTCCGAGAACGTCGTGCTGGCGGCGCTCGACCAGTTTTCCCGCCTCGGCTTCGTCGACGGCAAGAAGGTCGCGTCGAATGTCGACGGCCAGATCGCCCGCTTCCGTATCCGCACTGCCTCGCGCGACCTGCCGGTCCAGAGCCTTTCCGGCGGCAACCAGCAGAAGGTGGTGCTGGCGCGCTGCGTCGAGACCGAGCCGAAGATCCTGATCTGCGACGAGCCGACCCGCGGCATCGACGAGGGCGCCAAGCGGGAGGTCTACGCCTTCCTCTCCGCCTTCGCGGCGGCCGGCAACTCCGTGCTGATGATCTCTTCCGAAATTCCCGAAATTCTCGCCAACGCCGACCGGATCCTCGTGTTCCGGCGCGGGCGGATCGCGGGCGAACTCGAGGGCGCCGCGGCGACCCAAGAGGCGCTCGTCCATCTGGCAAGCTGAGCGACCGAGGCGCCTCCATGTCAACCGAACTCACCACCAACGCCACTTCCGCATCGGGAGCCAGGAACCAGGCGATCGGCCGCTTCCTGTCGCGCTACGGCATCCTGCTGTCGTTCATCATCCTGTTCGTGATCCTCTCCTTCGCGCATCCGAACTTCCTGTCGACCGCCAATTTGCTGAACGTGCTTCGCCAGGTCTCGATCAACGGCATCCTCGCCATCGGCATGACCTTCGTCATTCTGACCGGCGGCATCGACCTGTCGATTGGCTCGGTGCTGGCGATCACCGGCGTCGTCGCCGGCAGCCTGGTGACGGGCGGCGATCCCTATAATCCGGCGATCGCCTTCTTCGCCGCCGTCGGCGTCGGCGCGCTGTTCGGCGCCGTCAACGGAACGCTGATCGCCCGCTTCTCGGTGCCGGCCTTCGTCGTCACGCTCGGCATGCTGTCGATGGCGCGCGGCGCGACGCTGCTCTATTCGAACGGCCGCCCGATCCCGAATCTGAGCCCGGAATTCCGCTGGCTCGGCCAGGGCTTCGTCGCCGGCATCCCGGTTCCGGTCATCATCTTCGCGATCGTCTTCGTCGCCGCCTGGATCACGCTGCGCTACACGGTCTATGGCCGCTGGGTCTATGCCGTCGGCGGCAATGTGAAGAGCGCCAAGACGAGCGGCATCCCGACCCGGACGGTGATCTTCTCGGTCTACCTGCTGATGGGCGCGCTTGCCGGCCTTTCCGGCATGATCCTGACGGCGCGCACCACCTCGGCGCTGCCGCAGGCGGGCCTCGGCTACGAACTCGACGCTATCGCCGCGGTCGTCATCGGCGGCACCTCGCTGACCGGTGGCGTCGGCTCGGTGGTCTACACGCTGATCGGCGCGCTGATCATCGGCGTCATCTCGAACGGTCTCGATCTGATGGGCGTCTCGTCCTACTACCAGCAGATCATCAAGGGCGCGATCATCGTCGTCGCCGTCCTGATCGACCGCTCCAGAAACATGAATCCTTGATGGGATCCGCGCCCTCCGGCGCGGGAATGCAGAGCTATGATTGTGGGAGGGAACCCTAGAATGGCACTCAACACCTTTACCCGCCGCGGCCTCGCCATGCTGGCAGGCGTCGGCATTGCCGCCCTGACGATCGGTCAGGCTGCCGCCGCCGACCCGGTCCGGATCGCCGCGGTCGTGCAGAGCCTCGACACGGAATTCAACGTGCTCTGGGCCAATGCCGCCAACAACCATCCGCTGGTCAAGGACGGCACCGTCAAGCTGACCGTCCTCGACGGCCGCATGGATGCGCTGACCCAGTCGAACCAGTTCGATACCGCGATCAGCGAGAAGTATGACGCCATCGTCTTCGTCCCGGTCGATATCGACGCCGGCAACGATCCGGTCCAGCGCGCCAAGGATGCCGGCATCACCGTCATCGGCTCCAACACGCTGATCTCGAATACCGACCTCTACAACGCCTACATCGCCTCGAACGACGTCGAGGCCGGCAAGCTGCTGGCCAAGTCCGTGTTCGACAAGATGGGTGGCAAGGGCAACGTCGTCATCGGCGAGGGCATGATCGGCCAGTCGGCCCAGGTGCAGCGCCTGCAGGGTATCGAGGAAACCCTGAAGGACTATCCTGATATCAAGGTTCTCGAGCAGAAGACCGCCAACTGGTCTCGCGCCGAGGCACTCTCGCTGATGGAAAACTGGCTGACCGCCCATGCCGGCCAGATCAACGGCGTCATCGGCGAGAATGACGAGATCGCGATCGGCGCGCTCGAGGCAATCAAGGCGCACGGCCTCGACCCGAAGACCATTCCGGTCGCCGGCGTCGACGGCGTCACCGACGCCCTGCTGGCCGTCAAGCGCGGCGAGATGATGTCGACGCTGCAGGACGCCGATGCGCAGGCCCAGGGCGCGATCGATCTCGCCCTCGTCGCCAAGCAGCCCGACTACAAGCCGAAGGCGGCTGTCTGGGACGTCAATGGCGGCAAGCTGGCCTGGGAAGGCGGCAAGCAGCAGCACTATTCCGTGCCGTGGATTCCGGTCACGCTCGACAACGTCGACGCTCTTCTCTCGATGCGCAAGACACAGTAATCAAGCGTACTGCACGCGATAGCGTGCAACGTGCCAAGGAGAGGCGGCTTCGGCCGCCTCTCATCTCTCCGGTCGCAAGGGCGCCCGACCGCCACCCCGGGGAGCCTCCAAGTCGTTTCAGAATGAGTTCCAGATCTTGGCAACGCCCCAATCCGTCCGCTACCTCAACGAAATCCGGGCGCTCAACGCGTTGTTTCGAAGCGGTGGGATGAGCCGGGCCGATCTGGCGCGCATGCTGGGCCTGAACCGGTCGACGACCGGCCACATCATCGCCAACCTTATGGCTGATGCGCTGGTGGTCGAGCTGCCGAATGGCGGCCGTGGCGAGACCGCCGCGAAAACGGGCCGTCCCGGCATCAACATCGAGATCAATCCGGCCGGCGCCACCTTCCTCGGCGCTGAGATCGGCGTCGACCGGCTGACCGTCGTCGCCATCGACCTCTGCGCCAACGAGATCCGCCGCATCTCCACCCCGTTTCCAACCCATCAGCAGCCGCTCGAGGCCGGTATCGATCGCGTCGCGGCGATGATCGGCGAGGTGATCGACGGCCTTGCGGACAAGGCGCTGATCCGCGGGCTCTGCGTGACGCTGCCGGCGCTGCTCGACGCCGAGGGCAAGGTGATCAACGCGCTGATCATCGGCTGGCGCGACGTCGACCTGAAGGCGATGATCACCGAGCGCCTGGCCGCCCGTTTCCCGCAGCTGGAGTTGCAGGTTTCGATCGAGAACGACGCCAACGCCTTCGCCATTGCCGAGACCTATCGCGACCCCTCGCACAGCGCCGAGACCGTCGCCTTCCTGCTGATCGAGAACGGCGCCGGTGGCGGTATCGTCATCGGCGGGCGACTGTTTCGCGGCTCGACCGGCTTTGCCGGCGAATTCGGCCAGATCGTGCTGGGCAGCGAGGGCTTTTATGGCGGGCGCCACAAGCCCGGACATCTCGAAAGCTATATCGGCAAGGACGCCGTGCTGGCGCGCTATCGCGCCAATGGCGCCGCCGAGGGCGCCGACCTCGACCAGCTGATCGCGGCGCTGGAAGCCGGCGACGCGAGCGCCATCCGCACCGTGCGCGAGTGGGGTGGCGGGCTCGCCATCGGCCTGATCCAGCTTTCGAGCGTGCTCAATCCCGGCGTGATCATCCTCGGCGGCACCGTGGCGCCGCTGTTCCGTTTCGTGGCGGAGGAGGTCGAGGCCGGCATGCGGCGCGAATTCCTCGAAGGGTTCCCGATGCCCAAGATCGAGGTTTCCTCGCTCGGCCTCGAAGGTCCGGCGCTTGGCGGCGCGCTGATCATGCACCAGCGCATGTTCTCGATCGACGAAAGCGCGATCTATGCGAGCGCGCAGCCGATCACGCTGTTTCAGACGTGACGTGGGCTGTCGGCGCTGTATGGAGATCGATGGATCGGGATCTGCTTGCTTACCTCTCCCTGAGGGAGAGGTGAAGAACGGCCGTTGCGTAGAACGAAAATGTATCTTGCTCCTGACAGGGCGCCCAGGGAGAGAAAATCGATGATTGAAGGCAAGATCGTCACCATCGGCGAGATCCTCGTCGAGATCATGGCGACCACGCTCGGCCATGGCTTCCTCGAGGCGCAGACCCTGATCGGTCCGTTCCCGAGCGGTGCCCCCGCCATCTTCATCGACCAGGTCGGCAAGCTCGGCCATCCCGCGGCGATCGTCTCGGCCGTCGGCGACGACGATTTCGGCACCGTCAATCTGGAGCGGCTGAAGCAGGACGGCGTCGACGTCTCGGCCGTCGCCATCCATCCGGGGGCCGCCACCGGCAGCGCCTTCGTCCGCTACCGTCCCGATGGCGGCCGCGACTTCGTCTTCAACATGCGCGACAGCGCCGCCGGCCGCATCGCCGCGACGCCGGAGGCGGGGGCCGTGCTGGCCGAGGCCGGCCATCTCCATGTCATGGGCTCCGGCCTGCCGGTCCCCGCCGTTTTCGGCATGGTCAGCGCGTCGATCCCGGCCATCAAGGCGCGCGGCGGCACGGTGTCGTTTGATCCCAATATCCGCGTCGAGATGCTGCGCGACCCGGCCGGCAAGGCGGCGTTCCAGACCGTGCTCGCCGCGACCGACCTGTTCCTGCCCTCGGGCGAGGAACTGTCCCTGTTCTCCGGGGAAGCGGACGAAGGCCGCGCCATCGCGGCGCTGCTCGATGCCGGCGTCAAGGAGATCGTGCTGAAGCGCGGCAAGGCCGGCGCCAGCCACTTTGACCGCGACGGCCGGACGGACGTTCCTGGCTTCATCGTCGAGGAAATCGACCCGACCGGCGCCGGTGACAGCTTCGGCGCCACCTTCCTGGTCGCCCGCCGCCTCGGCAAGTCGGTCGAGGATTGCCTGCGCTACGCCAACGCGGCCGGCGCGCGCACCGTCACCGTCAAGGGGCCGATGGAGGGCACCTCGTCCTTCGCCGAGCTCGATGCCTTCATTGCCGCGACGCCGGTGGGAGCAGCCTGATGAGCCTTCTGACCGAACTCGCCCGCGACTATCAGGCCGGCCGCACGCGCGGCATCACCTCGGTCTGCTCGGCGCATCCCGCCGTTATCCGCGCGACGCTGCGCGAAGGCCTGCGCACCGACACCGTCGTGCTGATCGAGGCGACCTGCAACCAGGTCAATCACGAAGGCGGCTATACCGGCATGAAGCCGGCCGACTTCCGTCGCTTCGTCGAGGGCATCGCCGCCGAAGTCGGCTTCGACACAGCGAACCTGATCCTCGGCGGCGACCATCTCGGTCCCAATCCCTGGCGCAGCCTGCCGGCCGAGCCGGCGCTGGCCAAGGCCGAGGCCATGGTCGCGGCCTATGTCGCCGCCGGCTTCACCAAGATCCATCTTGACGCCAGCATGGGCTGCGCCGGCGAGCCGGAAGGCCTCGACGACGAGACGACGGCGCATCGCGCCGCCCGCCTCGCGACCGTCGCCGAGGCCACGGCGAAGGCGAACGGCCTGACGCTGCCCGTCTATATCATCGGCACGGAGGTGCCGACGCCGGGCGGAGCGCTGCATGATCTCGACGACGTACCGCCGACGCTCGCCTCGGCGGCGCGTGAAACCATCGCCACCCACCGCCGCGTCTTCGCGGAAGCGGGGCTGACGGAGGCATTCGCCCGCGTCATCGGCCTCGTCGTGCAGCCGGGCGTCGAATTCGGCCACGACAAGGTCGTCGTCTATCGGCCGGAACGGGCGCGCGACTTGATCGCCGTTCTCGGCGACGAGACGCAGTTCGTGTTCGAGGCGCATTCGACCGACTACCAGCCCGAGGCGGCGCTCGCCACGCTGGTCCGCGACGGCTTCCCCATCCTGAAGGTCGGCCCGGGCCTGACCTTCGCCCTGCGCCAGACGCTCTACGGCCTCGACCTGATCGCCTCCGAACTCGACGCTGCCTATGGCAATCGCGCGCTGGCGAAGGCGATGGAAGCGCTGATGCTGTCGGAGCCCAATTACTGGCAGCGCTACTATCCCGGCACACCGGACGAGCAGCATGTGCTGCGTCACTACAGCTACAGCGACCGCATCCGCTATTACTGGCCGCACGAGCAGGCCGAGCGCGCGGTGGCGAAGCTGATGGCGACGTTGAAGGGCCGGACGATCCCCGAGCCGCTGGTCGCGCAATACCTCGCGGAGGACGCGGAAGCGGTGCGCAGCGGCGAAACCGTCGCCACCGCCGACGCGCTGCTGGAGCGCGGCGTAACGCGGATGCTGCAGCTCTACGGCCGCGCCTGCCGGCCGGAGTAGGGGATTTTCACCGGAGGCCGCGCTTCACCTCTCCCCACGAGAGAGGTGAAGAAGCCGAGCTCGGCGAAGCGGTGATGCCGCCTCGTCCGCAACAAGCCCCGTGACCCGCGTCGGCGTCAGCAGATGACGTCGGCGGTGCCGCCTGTGCCGATTGACTGGCAGCTGGTGAAGCTGCCGCCGGTCGAGGTGTCGCTCGTCTGGCAGCCGGCCAGCGACGCGGCGAACAGAAGCAGAGCCACAAAGATCTTCATCTCATCCCTCCCTGTGCAACCACAGGTGAGGGAAGATCTGCCTCGCAGTCGACGATTCAAGGAGGGATGCGTCAAACCCTCGTGAGCGACGCCGATGGCCCCGCTCACGAGGAAGAATGGCGTTCCGCCACCCTGCTTCAGCTGTTGCGCTTGCGCAGTTCGGCGACCTGTTCGGGCGTCAGCGGTCGAGTGGCCTCGCCGCGCAGCATCAGGAACAGCTTGGCCGTCTCCTCCAGCTCCTCGGTCGCGTACATCGCGTCTTCCAGGCTCTTGCCGGCGACGACGGGGCCGTGATTGGCGAGCAGCACGGCGTGGTGCTTGTCGGCCAGCTTCTCGACCGCCAGCGCCAGGCTCTCGTCGCCCGGCGGGTGGTAGGGCACCAGCGGCAGCTTGCCGACGCGCATGATGTAATAGGCGGTTAGCGGCGGCAGGCAGTCATGATGGTCGATGTGATGCAGGCAGGAAACCGCGACCGAATGGGTCGAATGCAGATGCACCACCGCCTCGCAGGTCGGGCGCTGCTTGTACATCACCCGGTGCAGGAAGGCTTCCTTGGTCGGCTTGTCGCCGCCGACATGGTTGCCGCTGGCGTCGATCTTCGAGATCTTGGCCGGGTCGAGGTCGCCGAGCGAGGCATTGGTCGGCGTCATCAGCCAGCCGCCATCCGGCAGGCCCACCGAGATGTTGCCGGTCGAGCCGAAGGTGAGGCCGCGCTGGAACAGCGAGGCGCCGCACTTGCAGATCCGCTCGCGCAGCGCGGATTCGGTTTGGGACGTCTGGCTCACGCGAGCGAACTCCATGCCTTGAGGAAGAAATCGGGCGCGCCGAAATTGCCTGATTTGAGCGCCAGCGCAACATCCGGACCGGAACGGCTCAACGTCCACGGCACGCCGGGATCGATCTCCGGCCCGATCGACAGCGCCTTGACGCCAAGCGCGTTGACGACGGCGCCCGACGTCTCGCCGCCGGCGACGAGCAGGCGGGTGAAGCCCTTTTCCGGCAGCGCTGAAGCCACCGCGGCGAGCAGGTCCTCGACCAGCGTGCCGGCCTTGTCGCGGCCGAGCTTCTCCTGCACGGCGCGGACGCTGTCGGGATCATCGCTCGAATAGACCAGCGGCGTCACGTCGGCCGGCTGCGACACCAGCCAGTCGATCACCTCGGCCGGCGTCAGCCTGCCGGCGGCAATCTCGAGCGGATCGATCCGCAGCGTCGGCAACCCAGCCTCCTGCGCCTTGGCGACCTGGCCGCGGGTCGCTGCCGAACAGGAGCCGGCGAGGATCGCGCCGCGTCCCTTCGGGGCGGTGATCGAGGTCGCCGGCGGCGTCAGTTCGTCGATCAGCCCGGCGTCGCGATAGGCGGCGGGCAGGCCGATGGCGATGCCCGAGCCGCCGGTGACGAGTTGCAGGTCCACCAGAGCCTTGCCGATCTCGCGCAGATGCGCGTCCTGCAGGGCGTCGACGATGGCGATGCGCTTGCCCGCCGCCTGCTCGCGCTGGAACGCCTTCGCGATGGCCGGTGCGCCGGCATCGACATCGGCATAGGCGACCAGCCCGACCGGCAGTTCGGTCTGGCGCTGCAGCACGCGGCGAAGGTCGGAATCGCGCATCGGCGTCAGCGGGTGATCGCGCATCGAGCTTTCGTTGAGCGGCACGCCGTTGACGAAGAGATGGCCCTGGTAGATCGAACGGCCGGTCGCCGGGAAGGCGGGGCAGGCGATGGTGAAGCCGGCGTCGAGCCGCTTCAGCAGCGCCTCCGTCACCGGACCGATATTGCCCCTGTCGGTGGAATCGAAGGTCGAGCAATATTTGAAGAACAGCCGCTCGGCCCCGTGCGCCAGCAGCCACTCCGCTGCCGCGAGCGACTGCGCCACGGCGTCGGCGGCGGGAATGGTGCGCGACTTCAGCGCCACGACGAGCGCGTCGACTTCCGTGAGGTCGAGATCGTCGCCGGGCAGGCCGGTGCTCTGCACCGTGCGCAGGCCCTCGCGCGACAGCATCAGCGAGAGATCGGTTGCGCCTGTCAAATCGTCGGCGATGCATCCAAGCAGCATGCGATGAGGTCCTTCGAGGAGGTTAGGTCCGAGGGGCGGGCAGGGGACGGACCGGCTGGCCGCGACATGGTGCGTTGCAAGACATTTTCGCCCTCCCCCGGGCTTGACGGCGGGCATCCCGGCTCGGCAAGTAATGGCTACTGTTAGCGCTGTCATGACGATTCCGCAAGAAATGACAGCGCTAGCATTCGGCGATCCGGGAACGGTCGTCTCTGGCAGAAGGAATTGACGCATGAGCGCGAACGAAGTGTCCGGGCCGCGGGTCTCGGTGATCGGCCTCGGTTCGATGGGCTATGGCATGGCGCAATCGCTGGCGCGCGGCGGCTTCGCCGTCACCGGGTTCGACACGCGGCCGGAGGTGGTGGCGAAGTTCGCTGCCGCGCATGGCGCCGGCGCCGCGTCGCTGGCGGAGGCGGCGTCCGGGGCGGACATTCTCGTCGTCGTCGTCGTCAATGCCGACCAGACGGAACAGGTGCTGCTCGGCGAGGGCGGGGTGCTGGCCTCGGCCAGGCCTGGCGCGGTGATCGTTTCCTGCGCCACCATGGCGCCGGAGCGGGCGCGGGCGCTTGCCGCCGCCGTCGAGGCGACCGGCCGCCTCTATGTCGACGCGCCGATTTCCGGCGGTGCGACGCGGGCGGCGGAAGGCGCGCTGACCATGCTGGTCTCCGGCAGGCCGGCGGCGATCGACAAGTCCCGCGCGGTGCTCGACGCCATGTCGGCCAAGCTCTATCTGCTCGGCGACGAGCCGGGAATCGGCGCTTCCTTCAAGATCGTCAATCAGTTGCTGGCGGGCGTTCACATCGCCGCCGCCTCCGAGGCGATCGTCTTCGCCAAGCGGCTCGGGCTCGACATCGCCAAGGTCTATGAGGTGATCACCGCCTCGGCCGGCAATTCCTGGATGTTCGAGAACCGCATGCCGCATGTGCTCGACGGCGACTATTCGCCGAAGAGCGCGGTCGAGATCTTCACCAAGGATCTCGGCATCATCGCCGACATCTCCCGCAGCGAGAAGTTCGCGACGCCGATCGCCTCGTCCGCGCTGCAGATGTTTCTGATGACGGCCGCCGCCGGAATGGGCAAGGATGACGACGCCTCCGTCGCACGCCTCTACGCGAGGATCGCCGGCATCGACCTGCCTGGCGCCGCCGCCTCCACTGACAAGGACTGAGACTCCGATGCCGCGTTTTGCCGCCAATCTCTCGATGATGTTCAACGAGTGGTCGTTCCTCGATCGCTTCGCCGCCGCCGCCGATGCCGGCTTCAAGGCCGTCGAGTTCCTGTTTCCCTACGATTTCTCGCCGGAGGACGTTGCCGGCAGGCTGAAGGCGGCGGGGCTGGAGCAGGCGCTGTTCAACCTGCCGCCGGGCGACTGGGCGGCCGGCGAGCGCGGCATCGCCGCGCTGGCGGGTCGGCACGACGAGTTCCGCGCCTCGGTGATGAAGGCGCTCGACTATGCGCTGGCGACCGGCGTCAAGCGGCTGCACATGATGGCGGGCCTGGCGCCGAGCCATTCGGCCGAGGCCGGCGAGCGCTACCGCGACGCCGTGCGCATGGCCTGCGCGACGATGGAGCCGCACGGCATCGACATCGTGCTGGAGCCGATCAACCGGCGCGACATGCCGGGCTATTTCCTGAATGATTTCGACATGGCGGGCGAAATCATCGACGAGCTCGGCCTGCCCAATCTGAAGCTCCAGTACGACATCTACCACCGCCAGATCCTGCATGGCGACGTGGTGAAGAGCCTGGAGGAACTGCTGCCGGTGATCGGCCATGTCCAGATCGCCTCGGTGCCGCTGCGCAACGAGCCGGGCACGGGCGAACTCAACGATTTCCGCATCTTCAACGAACTCGACCGGCTCGGCTATGACGGCTTCGTCGGCTGCGAATACCGGCCCGCCGGCGCGACGCTGGAGGGTCTCGGCTGGATGAAGCAGACGACGCTGCGCTGAGATTGGGAGGTGGCGCCTTCGCAAGCGGCGCCCGTCATCCGGCCAAGAGCGCTTTCGAGCGAAGGGGATACCGGTTCGCGTCAAGAAAATGCGGCCAAACAGAGAGCCTGATCCTTTTCGTGTTTCGATGAAACACGGAAAGGATCTAGCCGAACCGGTTTGCGGGCAGGCCCTTCACCGCGGCGTCGAGCGCGAACAGGCCGCCCTCCTGCGGATTGGCGGCGAGATGTCCTGATGTCATGGTGAAGCGAGCCGAGGTGACGAACAGAGTGGCGAGATCCGGCCCGCCGAAGGCGCAACTGGTCGGCCAGGAGCAGGGCAGCTCGACTATTCTGTCGATGCGGCCGTCCGGGGCCGTGCGGGTCAGGCAGGCGCCGCCGACCACCCGCGCCGTCCAGAGGAACCCCTCCGCGTCCATGGTCGAGCCATCCGGCAGGCCTCGGCCGAATCCCTGTTGGAATATCTTGCGGTCGGACAGAAGCCCGTCGGCGCCGATCCGGTAGCTGTAGAGCGTGTTCTTCGGCGTATCGGCGGTGACGAAGCGGTCGGTGGCCGGCCAGACGAAGGTGTTGGTGATGGCGAAGCTATCGTCCGAAAGCCGCGTCAGCCGGCCGTCCGGGCTGTAGCGATAGATCCTGCCGGTTTCTTCCGGCGCGTCGAGCGGACTGTCGTCGGCGGCGATGTTGTTCCGCATCGTGCCGATCCAGAAGCTGCCGTCCGGCGCGACGACGCCCTCGTTCAGCCGATTGGCGGGGAGGTCGGGCTCGACCTCGCAGACTGGGACAGGCTCGCCGTGCCAGTCCCACAGGCAGATGGTGCGCTCCATCCCGACGATCGCGCCGCCATCGGCGCGCAGGCCGATCGAGGTCGGGCGTCCGGCGAGCGGCCAGATCCGGTGGTCGCCGCTCGTGGGATCGAAGGCGTGGATGCGCCGGCCGATGATGTCGACCCAGACGAGGCGCTGGCGCTCCGCATCCCAGACGAGGCTTTCGCCGACGCTGTCCGCGGCATCGAGGACGAGGTTCGCCGTCATGGCTCACCAGCCGCCGTCGATGGCGATGTTCTGGCCGGAGATCATCCGCGCCGCGTCCGAGCAGAGGAAGGCGGCGAGGTCGGCGACGTCCTCCGGTTGGACGCGCGACTTCAGGCTCTGCTGCTTCAGCACCCAGTCCTGGAATTCCTGCAGCCGGTCGGCGAAGACACGGTCCTCCGCCTCCGACACCACTGCGCCCGGCGAGATCGCGTTGACGGTAATGCCGTAGCGGCCGAGCTCGCGGGCGAACGCCTTGGTCAGACCCAGCATCGCGCCCTTGGAGGCGACATAGGGGACATAGCCGTCCCATTGGCCGTTCAGCGTGATCGAGGTCAGGTTGACGATCCGGCCCCATTGCCGCGTCTTCATCCCGGCGGCGCAGGCGCGGGTCAGCGCGAAGGCGGCCGAGGAATTGACCCGGACCTGGTCCTCGTATTCCTGCAGGCTGAATTCCTCATGCGGCTTGTTGAGGATCAGCGCCGCATTGTTGATGAGGATGTCGACGGGCCGGTCGAGCCGGGCTACGGCCGCCTCGGCCGCCGCGAGGTCGTTCAGATCGACGCCGAGCCAGCCGGCGCCTTCGAGCGGCTCCGAGCCCGGGCGGTCGAGCACCGTGACCACGGCGCCGGCCGCGATGAATTTCTGCGCCATCGCCCGGCCGATGGTGCCGAGCCCGCCCGTGATCAGGGCGTGTCTTCCGGAAATCGTCATGGCGCGCTCCTCACAGGACGTCGTGCACTTCTTCGATCGACGTCTCGGAGATCGGCTTGTCGAGCACGACCTTGCCGAGCGCCATGGCGACGACGCGGTCGCAGCAGGCGAAAACGTGATGCATGTTGTGGCTGATGAAGATGCCGGTCACGTTCTGCTCCTTCAGCGATTTGACGAAGCCGATGACTTTGTTGGTCTCCTTGACCGACAGATGGTTGGTCGGCTCGTCGAGGATCATCACCTTCGACTTGAAGTGCATGGCGCGGGCGATGGCGACCCCCTGGCGCTGGCCGCCCGACAATTCGCCGACCAGCGCGTCCGGGGAGCGCAGGTGCAGGTCGACATTGGCGATCGCCTCCATGCTCTCAGAGCGCATGCGCGCCTGGTCGAGCAGGCCGACGCCCATGAACGAGGCCTTCAGCGGCTCTCGGCCGATGAACAGGTTGCGGGCGATGCTCATGTTGGGGACCATCGAATTGTACTGGTAGATCGTCTCGATCCCGAGGTTCATCGCGTCGCGCGGCCGGTTGATCTCGGCCGGCCGGCCCTCGACATAGATCTCGCCCTCGTCCTTCGGATGCAGGCCCGCCAGGATGGAGATCAGCGTCGACTTGCCGGCGCCGTTGTCGCCGACGAGGCCGACGGCCTCGTTGCGCTTGAAATCCAGGCTGACGCCCTTCAGGGCGTGGACGCCGGAATACCATTTGTGCAGGTTGCGGACCGAGATGATCGGCTGGTCGTGGTTGGCTTCGCGTGCCGCGGTCATCATGCAGTCTCCACCTTCATGGCGCGGCCGCGCTTGCGCAGCCACGAATTGCCGACGACGGCGAGGATGGTGAGGGCGCCGATCGCGAACTTGAACCAGTTGCCGTTGACCTGGCTGAGCACCATGCCGTTGTCGATGACGCGGATCAGGGTAGCGCCGACGATGCCGCCGATGATCGACCCGATGCCGCCGAGGAGCGAGGTGCCGCCGATGACGGCCGCGGCGACCGCGGCGAGTTCCAGCCCTTCGCCGATCGAGGGCAGGGGCGAGCCGATGCGCAGCACCTGGATGGTGCCGGCGAGGCCGGCGAGCACCGAGCAGATCATGAAGCAGGCGATCTTCACCGTCGACGAGGGGATGCCCATGGCGTTGGCCGCCGGCAGGAAGCCACCCGTCGCCCGCACCCAGTTGCCGAAATTGGTCCTCGAAAGCAGCAGGCTGACGAGGATGGCGATGACGACGAACCAGAGGAACGAGGCGCGGAACAGGTTGCCCGGGCCGACGAACTCGACGAACAGCCACATCGGGATCTCGTCGGTCTTCAGCCGCGGCGGGAAGCCGCCCGAAATCACGATGGTCAGCGAGCGCGCCATGAA
Source organism: Kaistia nematophila (assembly GCF_026343855.1). Lineage (NCBI taxonomy): Bacteria > Pseudomonadati > Pseudomonadota > Alphaproteobacteria > Hyphomicrobiales > Kaistiaceae > Kaistia > Kaistia nematophila. The sequence goes on from NZ_JAPKNK010000008.1 coordinate 202,352, forward strand.
CAGCATGCCGAGCGTGGTGATGAAGGAGGGGATGGCGAAGCGGATCGTCAGCCAGCCATTCGCGAGGCCGATGGCCGCGCAGACCAGCAGGCCGATCAGCAGGGCCGGCCAGAAGCCCCAGCCCATGGTCATCAGCACGGCGAGCGTCATCGGGCTCAGCGCGAAGACCGAGCCGACCGAGAGGTCGAACTCGCCGCAGATCATCAAGAGGGTGACGCCGATGGCGACCAGCGCCATTTCCGGCAGCAGGCCCAGCACGCCGCGCATGTTGGCGACGCCGAGAAACACGCCCTGCGACATGACCTGGAAGAACACGATCAGGCAGATCAGCAGCAGGCCGGCCGCAAGTTCTGGCTTTTGCAGCGATATCTTCAGAAGCCGTCTCATTGCGGCAGTTCCTTTTCAGCGGGCACGGTCCCACAGGCGCCGCGCGGGCGCCCGTGGGGCATCAGGTCGGGACAGGCGTTAGCGAAGGCCCTTGGCGGCCAGTTCCATGAGGGCGGCGGCGTCGGCCGCCTTCACGATGCCCTGCCCGGTGTCGACATTGGCGGGCGCCAGGCCGAAATTCTTGGCGAGGTAGACCATCATCACGGGCATGAAGCCCTGCATGTAGGGCTGCTGGTCGACCTCGACCTGGATATAGCCCTTCTGCATCTGCTCGACCGCTTCCGGCACGAGGTCGAAGCCGCCCAGCAGGACCTTGCCAGGCACCTCGCCGCGATCGGCGAGGACGCGGGCGACGCCGGCATGCCAGAAGCCGGTGTCGAAATAGGCGGTGGTGTCGGGATGGGCGGCGAGATAGGCGCCGACGCGGTCCGAGGTGATGGCGAGGTCGGTGCCGCTGTCGATCTTCTCCCAGCTGACGTCGCGGCCGGAGGAAGCCTTGTACTCCTCGAGGAAGTTGATTACGCCCTGGCCGCGCTGCTCGGACCAGTTCTGGCCCGGCGCCGAGATGCCGACCAGCACCTTGATCGGACCCTCGGCCGGGAAGTTCGCGGCCTGCGCCTGGCCGAGCGAATGGCCGGCGGCGAGGAAGCCCTGGCCGACAAAGGCCTGGCGCGCATTGCCCTTCGCGCCTTCGAGATCGTCGACGTTGACGCCGATCACGACAATGCCGGCGTCGCGGGCGCGCTGGATCACGTCGTCCAACGCGTTGTTGTCGACGATCGAGGTCAGGATCGCGGCGGGCTTCTGCGCCAGCGCTGCCTCGAGATTGGCGAGCTGTTCCGGCACCGAGCCCTCGGTCTGGGTGAACAGCATCTGGCAATTGGCCGAAACCTTGGCGCAGGCGTCGTCATAGCCCTTCTTCGCCGCCTGCCAGAACGTGTTCGAGGCTGACGAGTGGACCGCGAAGACGATGTCGAGCTTTTCTTCCGCCATCGCCAGACCGGAGGCGGTGGTCAACATGGCGACTGCGAGAGCCGTTGCTTTCAGTCTCATCATTTTGCTCCTCCCGAGCGTTGAAATTCTAGAGAGACGTCGCGTCCGTGATCTGGCGGGTGACGGTGTAGGCCCGCTCCAGATCGGGGTGCAGTTCCATGCCGAGGCCCGGTCCCGGCGGCACGGTGATCATGCCGTCCTTCACCTCGGGCAGTGCGGTGACGAGGTCGCGGTACCAGGTGCGGTAGAAGGCGCGGACGCTTTCCTGGACCAGCGCGTTCGGCGCGTTCAGCGACAGGTGCGTGGAAGCGCAGAGGACCACCGGCCCGGTGCAGTCATGCGGCGCGACCGGCAGGTGCCAGGCCTCGGCCATCGAGGCGATCTTGCGCGCCTCCGACAGGCCGCCGCACCAGCTCAGGTCGAGCATCACGATGCCCGCCGCGCCGGTCTCGAGCAAATCGCGAAAGCCCCAGCGCGATCCCAGCGTTTCCGAGGCGGAGATCGGAGCCGGCGAGACGGCGGCGTAACGGGACAGGCTCGACAGGCTGTCCATCTTGATCGGATCTTCGTGCCAGAAGGTTCCGAACGGCTCGAGCGCCCTGGCGATCTGCATCGCCGGCAGCAGCTGCCACATCGAATGGAACTCGACCATGATTTCCATCCGGTCGCCGACGGCGTTGCGGATCTTCTCGAACGGCACCAGCGCCTTCTTCAGGTCTTCCGGCGAGATGTACTGCCCGCGCGACTTCTCGGCGGCGATGTCGAACGGCCAGATCTTCATGGCCGTGATGCCGTCCTCGAGCAGGGAGTGCGCCAGCTCATCGGCCCGGTGCAGGAAGCCGTTCAGGTCGTCATAGTTCTTGTGGCCGCCGCCCAGGTCGTAGTTGGCCGTCGTTTGGCCGGTCGCCTTCTTGATGTATTCGGTGCCGGCGCAGGTGTTGTAGGTGCGGATCTCGCGCCGGGTGAAGCCGCCGAGCAACTGGGCGATCGGCTGGTTCACCGCCTTGCCGAACAGGTCCCAGAGCGCGATGTCGAAGGCGGAATTGCCGCGCACCTCGGCGCCGGACGAGCGGAAGCCGAGATAGCCGACGAGATCGCCCGAGAGCTTGTCGATCTCCAGCGGGTCGCGGCCGATGACGCGCGGGGCGACGTATTCATGCATGTGCGCCTCGACCGTCGCGGCGCCGAAGAAGGTCTCGCCGAGGCCGATGAGGCCCTCGTCGGTATGCACCTGCACCCACAGCAGGTTGGGCCGTTCGGCGATCCGAACCGTCTCGATGGCAGTGATTTTCATGGGATCCTCAGGACAGTCCGGCCGACAGGAGGGCGCGCACGCTTTCATCAAAATGGACGGCCATGGCGGAGACGGCCTTCTGCGGATCGCCGGCAGCCACGGCGCGGGCGATCTCCTCGTGGGTCGCGATCATCGCGTCGCGCGCTTCCTGGCTCGTGCGGCTCTTCCAGCCGATCGGCCAGGTCTGGCGGGCGATGCCCTGGAACGCGCCGACGATCAGCGCGAAGACCGGGTTCTTCGATGCCCTGGCCAGCGCCCGGTGAAAGGCGAGGTCGTGCTCCATCAACTGGTCGGGATCGTGGATCGAGGCGCGCATAGCCGCCGCCTCGGCCAGGATCTCGGCCGCCTCGGCGTCGCTGCGGCGGATCGAGGCGAGGGTGACGATGCGCGTCTCGATGGTCCGGCGCACGTCGTAGATCTGCTGCACGTTGATCTGATCGGTATGCACGCCGTGCTCGATGATCAGCGACATCGCGCCATGGTCGATCGGCGAGATGGTGGCGCGCTTGCCGGTGGCGAGCTCGATGATCCGCATCGCCGCGAGGGAGCGGAACGCCTCGCGCACGACGGTGCGGGAAACGTTGAGCTCCTTCGACAGCGTCGCTTCCGACGGCAGCTTGTCCCCCGGCATGAGGTCGTTTTCGCGGATGTGGCGGGTGATGGCGCCGATGGCGTCGCCAACCAGTCCTCCGCCGTTCACTCGATCAGGCTGCATGCCGAAACTCCCTTACCTGTATGACAGGTTATACATGACCTGTGATTAGAATCCGGAATCATGTCTGTCAAGTGCCGCTGACCTGCGCGTCGCGTCGGGTCCCCGCCGAGGGGGCGTGCGGCGGCGTGGCGTCGGGGCGATCGAGGGGGAAGGCCCCGCGCAGGCAACGCCTGGCGATGACGGCGCCGCTGCACCGGCGGGCGTTCGGCCAGCCAGCAGCGGGCGAGGTCGGGCTGAGGAGGCGTGGTCGGATCAGGCGTAGGGCCGGCGAGGGGACTGTCTCGTGTCGTCCGATATGGTCTTCCGGCCATGGGCCGTTCTGTCGCGCAAACGAATTCGGGGCCCGGAACGTCTGTTCCGGGCCCCGAATTCAGTTCGTCGGAGTTGGGTCTGTTAGCCGGCCGTGGCGGCTGCCTTGCCGGTGGCGCGGGCGGCCGCGCTCTCGATCATGATCTTGTGCATGCGGCGGCGTTGCAGTTCACGGTCGGCGATGACGCCGAGCATGATCACTGCGCCCATGACGGTGTAGTTCAGCGAACTCGGGATGCCGAGCATGTTGACGAGGTTCTGCAGCACCTGCAACAGCACCGTGCCGAGGAAGATGCCGAGGATCGAGCCTTCGCCGCCGCGCAGTGAACAGCCGCCCAGCACGGCCGCCGCGACCGCGTAGAGCTCGTAGAAATTGCCGTGCGCCGAGGGCGAGACCGACTGCGTGTAGAACACGAAGAAGATCGCCGACAGGCCGGTCAGGAGGCCCGCGATCGAATAGGCGGCGGTGACGACGAGCTTGGTCGGAATGCCGGAGAAGCGCGCCGCTTCCTCGTTCTTGCCGACCGCGAAGAGATAGCGGCCGAACACCGACTTGTGCAGCACCACCGACATGACGAGGCAGACGGCGACGAAGAAGATGAAGGCGTTCGGCACCACGCCGACGCGGCCGGACACCAGCCATTCGAGCGTCTCGTAGCCGCTGCCATAGCCGAAGCCGGCGGTCGAGTCGGCGGTGTAGTAGCGCGCCAGGCCGCGGTAGATCAGCAGGCCGCAGAGGGTGACGACGAAGGGCTGCAGCCGGAGCTGCGTCACCAGCAGGCCGTGGATGGTGCCGAGGATGACGCCGCCGCCGACCGTGATCAGCAGGGCGAGCGGCCAGCCGATCTCGTGATTGACCAGCAGGTCGAGGAAGATGATGCCGAGCAGCGCCAGCATCGAGCCGACCGACAATTCGATGCCGCCGGTGATGATGACGATGCCGACGCCGATCGCGAACAGGCCGAACAGGCCGATCTGGTTGGCGAGGTTGGTCAGGTTGATCTGCGAGATGAACTGCGGATTGAGCACCGCGGTGATCGCGCCGATGACGATGATCAGCAGGAAGAGACCGAGTTCTTTCCTAAGCATGTTGGATGGCTTCCTGTTGGATCGTCCCGCCGACGGCAAGCGTCAGCACGTTGTGTTCGGAGAATTGGTTGCGTTCGAGATGGCCGGAGACGTGGCCCTCATGCATGACGATCATGCGGTCGCTGACGCCCAACACTTCCTCCATGTCGCTCGAGATCATGAGGATGGCGACGTCGGCGTCGGCTAGTTCGCGCATCAGCGCGTAGATCTCGCTCTTGGCGCCGACGTCGATGCCGCGCGTCGGTTCGTCGAAGATCACGACATTGGGCTGCATCGACATCCATTTGCCGAGCACGATCTTCTGCTGGTTGCCGCCGGAAAGCGTGAGAGCGATCGTGTCGACATTGGGCGCCTTGATCTTGAGCTTGCGGCCCTGCTCTTCGGCGACCTTGTGCTCCTCGGCCGTGTCGACCAGCGTCATCCGCGCATAGCGCGGCAGGCTCGCAAGCGTGATGTTCTCGGCGATCGGCAGGTCGAGCACGAGGCCGGAGCGCTTGCGGTCCTCCGGCGCCAGATAGATGCCGTTCGCGATCGCCGACTGGACGTCGCCGAGCTTCACCGGCTTGCCGTCTATCGTGATGCGGCCGCCGAGCGCCGGATCGACGCCAAAGATCGCCTGCGCCACTTCGGTGCGGCCGCAGCCGACGAGGCCCGCCAGGCCGACGATCTCGCCGCGGCGGATCTTGAACGACACCTTGGTGTTGGAAAACGCGGTGGTGACGAGATCCTCGACGATCAGGCCGCTGTCGCGGGGCGGGCTCTTCGGCGGCACATAGAGCGATTTCAGCGATCGGCCGATCATCAGCCGGATCATCGCATCATGCGTGATCTGCTCCCGGTCGAGCGCGCCGACGCGCTGGCCGTCGCGCAGCACCACGACGCGGTCGGCGCAGGCCATGACCTCGGAAAGCCGGTGCGAGATGTAGATGACGCTGACGCCGGACTGGCGCAGCTCGCCGATCACCTCGAGCAGCCGCTCCGTCTCTGTCAGGGTGAGGGAAGAGGTCGGCTCGTCCATGATGATGACGCGCGCGTCATAGGAGAGCGCCTTGGCGATCTCGACCATCTGGCGCTGCGCGATCGAAAGGTCCTCGACCAGCGCACGGGCGTTGAAATCGACGCCCAGACGGTCGAGCAGGGGCTGAACCCTTGCCCGCAGGGCCTTCTGGTCGATCAGCTTCAACGGGCCGCCGAAACGTGGCTCGCGCCCGATCAGGACATTGCCCGCGACGTCGAGATTCTCGAAAAGGTTGAGTTCCTGGTGGACGAAGGCGATGCCGGCGCCGGTCGAGCTGTTCACCGTCAGCGCCGTGTGTTCGACGCCGTCGATCCAGATCGATCCCGCGCTCGGGGCGACCACCCCGCCGAGAATCTTCATCAGCGTCGACTTGCCGGCGCCGTTCTCGCCAATCAGGCCGAGCACCTCGCCGCGATTGACCGTGAGGTCGACGCCGTTGAGGGCGGTCACGCCCGGATAGGTCTTGGTGATGGCCCGTAGTTCTAGAATTTTCTCTGTCATCATGCCCGCGAGAGGATCGTCCGGGCGGCAGCCCGGGTCGCATGGAGACCAGACGTGTCCCGGACCGAGCGGCCCGGGACACGCACGCGATCGGGCTGTTACTTGGCGGCCAGGACCTTCTTCAGGTTTTCGCCAAATTCCTTGACGTTGGACTTGTCGATGATCTGCGTCGGGACGATCTGCAGCTTGTTCTCGGGGATGACCGACTTGTCGCCCTCGATGATCTTCGCCATGTTGATCATCGACTGGTAGCCGAACTCGTAGGGCTGCTGGACGACGGTGCCGTCGATCACGCCTTCGGCGACGCCCTTGAGGGTCTGCTGGTCTTCGTCGAAGCCAACGATCTTGACCGAACCGGCCTTACCCAGTGCCTTCACCGCGTTGTAGATCTGCGGGGTGTTGTAGGCCCACAGGCCGACCAGAAGGTCGATGTCCGGGTACTTGGTCAGCGTGTCCTCGACATTCGCCTTGGCCTTGGCCTGGTCGCCGCCATCGGTGCGGATGTCGATGATCTCGATATTGGTGCCGGCGATGGCTTCCTTGATGCCCTGGCTGCGCTCGCGGGCATTGGCCGCATCCATCGTACCGACGAACAGCATCGCCTTGCCGCCGTTCGGCAGAGCCTTCTTCATCAGTTCGCCTGCCTGGCGGCCGGCGGCGACGTTGTCGGTGCCGACATACATCAGGCGGTTCGACTTCGGCGCGTCGGCGTCATGGGTGATGAGCACGGCCTTCGAGGCAACCTCGTTGAGGATGGCGGTCGAATCGTCCGGGTTGACCGGGCTGATGGCGACGCCGGCGACGCCGCGGGCGAGCAGGTCCTCGAGGATCTTCTTCTGGGCCGCGGCCGACATTTCGCCGGGGATGTAGAACTCGATGTTGTAGTTCGGCAGCTCGGCCTGGGCCTTGTTGGTGCCGGCGCGCGCGATCGTCCAGAAGTCGGCCGGGACGTTCACCACGAAGGCGAGCGTCTTCTTGTCCGCCGCGAAGGACGGGCTGGTCGCGCTCAGCGCCATCGCGATGGCCGACGATGCGATGATCAGGGTACGTCTGTTGAAGATGTGCATTTGTTTCCTCGCCCTATGTTAGTTTCAGTATGTTTTTTGAATGTGGGAAATAAGCAGGCGATACCGCCTGAATACATCCTTTGCCGAACGCGAACGGATCCTCGGTCCTTCGTGTCGCGCGGATCGATGTTTTCTCGATCTGCATGCCGGGATGTACTGGATATAGGAGGTTGGCTTCCTCGCTCCTCCGTCCGTGGACGGAGCCCTCCAGCTCGGAAAACTCTCTATAGACAGTATACTTCTTGCGGAGAACTCCTATGGGGAGCTTTCCGTTCAGATGTTCCTCAATCCAGGCGTAACACCTTGTTTAAATTCAAGGTTCCTATACGCGGCCTCCCTTACGCTATTGTGCGACGAATAGCGCCGTCAAGCGTAAATCGTCGGCAAAACATTATCGGTGGGAGCGCGTTGACTATTTTGACAGCGCTGTCATGATTGCTCCCTCAAGCTCGCGCTTCGACGAGCAGGGAGGGAGGGAATAGATGTCTGAAGACAAGCATTCCAAGTCGCGCCGTGACTTTTTCCGCACCGCCGGCGTCACCGCCGCCGGTAGCGCCGCCGCCATGCTGGGCGGCCTCGGCATCAGCCCCGCGATGGCGCAGGAGATGGCCGCCGCGACCGGGCGTTCCGAGAAGCCGCTGAAGGCGGCCTTCTCCAATGCCGGCCTGCAGGCGACCTGGTGCGCCCAGGGCAAGCAGGCTGCCGAGCACTGGGGCAAGCTGTTCAACGTCGAGGTCACCTGGTTCGACGGCCAGCTCGACGCGGTCAAGCAGCGCGCCGCCATCGACAACATGGCTTCGCAGAAGTGGGACTTCGTCGCGATTCAGGCCTTCGGCATCGGCACGCTGATCCAGCCGGTGCAGAAGATGATCGACGCCGGCATTCCGGTCATCGACATGGACACGCTGATCGCCCCGCTCGAGAAGATCAACGTCCACACCTTCCTCGCCCCGAACAACGAGTTCATGGGCGCCGCGGTGACCCAGGCTCTCGTCTCCAAGCTCGGAGGCAAGGGCAAGATCATCATGACGCAGGGCGCGCTCGGCCATACCGGCGCCCAGGGTCGCGCCGCCGGCTTCAAGTCGGTGATCGCCAACAATCCCGGCATGGAAGTGCTCGACGACCAGCCGGCCGATTGGGACGTCACCAAGGCTTCTCGCCTGTGGGACACCTATCTGACGAAGTACCCGCAGATCGACGCGGCCTTCTTCCACAATGACGACATGGCGCTCGCCGCCTACAACGTCATGAAGTCGCGCGGCCGCACCGACATCCTGATCGGCGGCGTCGACGCCATGCCCCCGGCGATCGCCGCTGTCGCCGATGGCCGCATGTACGCGACCGTCCGCAACCCGTCCTCCCGTATCCATGGCGGCGCCATCGTCGCCGGCGTCGCCGCTGTCGTCAGCGGCGAGAAGACGGGCGAGGGCATTCCGAAGAATGTCGTCACCGATGGTCCCGTCGTCACCAAGGACAATGCTGCCGGCATGCAGTGGATGCAGAACCACTTCCTGATCTGATCCATCCGCATGAGCAGTCTCTTCCGGACGAGTACGGTTCGTCGGAAGGGGCCGCGACGGTTCCCTGACAGGCGATGGCGGCCGGGCTGATCCGGCCGTCACCGTCGTCATGAGACCGTTTCCTGCCGTCGAACCGGTGAAACTGATGACGACCGATCCGCTTGATCCGAGCCGCGAAACGCCGCGCCTGCAGATGCAGGGCATCTCCAAATCCTTCGGTGGCGTCACGGCGTTGCGCGAAGTCGACTTCACGCTGCGCGCCGGCGAAATCCACGGCCTCGTCGGCGAGAACGGCGCCGGCAAGTCGACGATGATGAAGATCATCGCCGGCGTTCATACCGATTACGAAGGCAAGATGCTGATCGACGGGAAGGAAGTGCATTTCCGCTCCGCCCGCGACGCGCTTGCCGCCGGCATCGGCATGGTGCACCAGGAACTCAGCATCATGCCGGACCTGACGGTCGGCGAGAACGTCTATCTCGGCAAGCAGCCGGTGACGGGCGCCGGCATCATCGACTGGCGCACCATGATGTCGGGCGCGCATGAGCAGTTGAAGAGCCTCGGCATCGACGTCGATCCGAAGACGCGCATGGGCGACCTGCCGATCGGGCTGCAGCAGCTGATCGAGCTGGCGCGCGTGATCTTCTCCGGCGCGCGCATCATCATCCTCGACGAGCCGACCTCGGCGCTGTCGCCGCCGGAAGTGCAGCTTCTGTTCGAGGTGCTGAAGGGCGTCCGCGCCAGCGGCCGCAGCATCGTCTTCATCTCGCACTTCCTCGACGACATTCTCTCGATCTCCGACACGGTCACGGTCTTCCGCAATGGCCGCCTGATCGTCACCCATTCGGTCGAGGGCATCGACAAGGGCTGGCTGATCGAGCGCATGATCGGCTCTGGTCATGAGGACCTCGAGGAAAGCTATACCGGCGCCATCACGCTGGCCTCGAAACCCGGACAGCCGGTCGTGCTGGCGGCGGAACATCTCGGCTATGGCCGCGCCTATACCGACGTCACCTTCGACGTGAAGGCGGGCGAAATCCTCGGCATCTACGGCTTCATGGGCTGCGGCCAGATCGAACTGGCGCGCACCCTGTTCGGCAAGCTCAAGGCCGATACCGGCACGCTGGCGATCGACGGACGCAAGCGCCGGCTGCGGAACACGACGCAGGCGCGCGAGGCCGGCATCGCCTTCGTGCCGGAGAACCGCCGCTCGATGCTGTTCTACGAGCAGCCCGTCTACAAGAACGTCTCGATCAGCATCCTGGGCCGCATTTCGCGGCTCTGGCTGAAGCCGACGATCGAGCGTTCGATCGCGCGCAAGCACGTCGAGAGCCTGCATATCCGTCCGCCTCGCGCCGAGGTGGCGCTCGGAGCGCTGTCGGGTGGCAACCAGCAGAAGGTGGCCCTGGCCAAGTGGCTGACCCACCGGCCCAAGGTGCTGGTGTTGAGCGAGCCGACGCGCGGCATGGATGTCGGCGCCAAGGATGATGTCGTGAAGATCGTGCGGGCGCTGCGCGACGAGGGCCTCGCCGTGATCGTCGTCTCGGCCGAGCCGGAGACGGTCCTGTCGCTCGCCGACCGCGTCCTCGTCATGAAGAAGGGACGCATTGTCCGCGAATTCGCCAACGAGACGATCAGCAAGGATCGGCTGCTGGAAGCGGCCTGAGAAGGATTTGACATGACGTTCCAGCAAACCAGCACGGCGCGCCCCTCCAAGTCGAGCCTGTTCCTGCGCAGCCAGATGCGCAACATCGCGCCCTTCGCGACGCTGATCCTGCTGCTGATCTTCTTCAGCATCGCCAGCCCGTCCTTCGCGACCATCGACAACGCCTCGAACATCCTGACCCAGATCTCGGTGACGGGCATCATGGCGGTCGGGCTGACCTTCGTGATCCTCTGCGGCGAGATCGACCTCTCGGTCGCCTCGATCGCCAACGCGACCGGTATCGTGGTGGCCTATTTCACGCTGCAGGAAAGCTATGTGAACATCGCCAATATCCCGGTCGCTGGCTGGCTGGCGGTGGTTCTGGCGTTGGCGACCTGCGCCGGCCTCGGCCTGGTCAACGCCTTCGGCACCACGTTCATCGGCATTCCGTCCTTCATCATGACGCTCGCCATGATGCAGATCGGCGCCGGCATCTCGGCGCTGCTGGTGCGCGGCCAGATCGCCTACAACGTTCCGGACATCGTCTCGACGCTCGGCTCCGGCAATGTCGGCGGCTTCCCGACCATCGCGCTGGTGCTGCTGGCCTTCCTCGTCGTCGGCCATGTGACGCTGACCTACACGCGCTTCGGCCGCTACATCTACATGGTGGGCGGCAATCGCGAGGCGGCCGAGTATTCCGGCGTCAACGTGAAGCTGATCCTGGGCGCGGCGCTGGTGATCTGCGCCGTCTGCTCCGGCATCGCCGGCATGGTCGGCGTCGCCCATTTCGGCAGCGCCCAGCAGAACGAGTTCGACGGCTACCTGCTCGACGCCATCGCGGCGGTCGTCGTCGGCGGCACCAGCCTGTTCGGCGGCCGCGGCGGCATCGGCAACACGATCGTCGGCCTTTGCGTGCTCGGCGTGCTCAATAACGGTCTCGATCACATCCAGATCGACAGCTTCCTCAAGATCCTGATCCGCGGCCTGATCCTGCTCGCCGCCCTCATCGTCAACGTCTACGTGCAGAACATCCGCAGCGTCGAGCGGGCGGAGGGCGCATGAGGACGGTTGGCACTTCTACAAGACGCAGAATGACGAAAGGACAGAAGCGTTGACGTCAGAGTCATCCTATCGGCCGCGCTATGGCGCCGCCTATCCGAGCCTGGTGGACAGCGTCGTGCTGATCACCGGCGGCGGCAGCGGCATCGGCGAGGAGATCGTCCGCCAGTTTGCCCGCCAGGGCTCGAAAGTCGGCTTCATCGATATCATCGAGGAACCGTCGCGTGCGCTGGTCGCGGAACTGGAGGCCGAAGGCCACACCGTCGTGTTCGAGAAGGCGGACCTGACCGATATCGACGCGACGCGTGCCGCCATCGAGGTGATCCGCGCGAAGCTCGGGCCGATCGCCATGCTGGTCAACAACGCCGCGCATGACCAGCGCGCCACCATCGACGAGATCACGCCGGAATTCTGGGATTCGCGCCAGGCGGTGAACCTGAAGCACCAGTTCTTCTGTTCGCAGGCCGTCTACAAGGACATGGCCGAGCTCGGCGGCGGTTCGATCGTCAATGTCGGCTCCTTCGCCTATATCGCCGGCGTCGAGGGGCTGACGCCTTATCTGGCGGCGAAGTCGGGCGTCATCGGACTGACCCGTGGCCTCGCCCGCGAGCTTGGCCCGCACAATATCCGCGTCAACTGCGTCCTGCCCGGCTGGATCATGACGCAACGCCAGCTCGACCTCTGGGTCACGCCCGAAGTGGAGCAGGCGATCTTCACGCGGCAATGCCTGAAGCGGAAGATCTATCCGGCCGACATCGCCCGCGTGATCATGTTCTTCGCTTCCGACGAGTCCGGCGCCTGCACCAACCAGAGCTATGTCGCGGATGGTGGCTGGACGTAAGTCGCACGGGAGTGGGTTCAGGCGCGGCGATCCGTGATAAGGAGCCGCGTCCGGCATGGTCGGGCGTCTCTTACCCGGATGGCGTCGTCTCTATGAACGTGAAGAACTCCTATACCCTGGCCGATGTGGCGCAGCGCGCGGAAGTGAGTGAGATCACGGTCTCGCGCGTGCTGCGCAACAAGGCGTCGGTCGCCGAGAAGACGCGCGAGCGCGTGCTCGCGGTCGTCCGCCAGATGGGCTATGTGCCGAATCGGGTCGCCGGGACGCTGGCGTCGGCCGGCTCCAACCTGATCGGGGTGGTGCTTCCGTCGCTCTCGAACATCGTGTTCCCGGACGTGCTGCGCGGCATCCATGCCTCGCTCGCCTCGTCCGGCTACCAACCCGTGGTCGGCGTCACCGACTACGACATGGACACGGAAGAGGAACTCGTCGCCTCGCTGCTCTCCTGGCAGCCCGCCGCGATGATCGTCTCCGGCCTGCATCACACCGACTATACGGTCGCGATGCTGAAGCGCTCGGGCGTGCGCATCGCCGAACTCATGGACATCGACGCGACGCCGCTCGATATCGCCGTCGGCATGTCGCATCGCCAGGCGGGCTATGATTCGGCCCTGCATCTTTTCCAGCGCGGCTATCGCCGCTTCGGCTATGTCGGCCATGACCGCAAGCGGGACGAACGCGCCGCCCGCCGCTATGAGGGGTTCCGCGAGGGACTTCAGGCGGTCGGCCTGTCGCTGGTCGGCGAGGCGGCCTCGGACGGGCCAAGCTCGACCCAGGACGGCCGCGACCTGCTCGCCCGCCTGCTGTCCGAGCATCGCGACCTCGACGTCGTCGTCTTTTCGAATGACGACATGGCCGTCGGCGGCGTGTTCCACTGCTTCGCCGCCGGCATCCGCCCGCGCGAGGATCTGGCGCTGTTCGGCTTCAACGGCCTCGACATCGGCCAGGCGCTGCCGCAGCCGCTCTCGACCATCCGCTCGCACCGCTTCCTGATCGGCCAGATCGCGGCCGAGATGATTCTGGAATCCCCCGCGCATCCCGGCACGCCGACGATCCGCGACACGGGCTACGAGATCATCGTGGGCGAAACAGCCTGAGGGCCTATTTCTTCTCGATCGAGCTGATCTTGTTATCGGCCGTCAGCACGAGGCTGTACTGCTCGTAGCGCGTGCCGTCGTCGCAGGTGACGAGGACGACGCGGCGCTTCGGCGTCGACACTTTCGTGTCGACCGTCATGTAGCTGACGCGCCCGCACCAATGGCCGGCATTGCGAATCGCCCGCCCGGCCTGGCGCTCCAGCATGGTGGCGCTGGCCGACACCGGCACCATGACGACGGCCAGGGCCGCGAGCATCGCAAGCTTCATTCGTTTCGTTCCTCGGCGGGCGTGGTTGCAGAATTCGGCATCAGCCACCGACACTAGCACATCCCGGCGCGGGATCATGCGGGGACACAGGAGCTGCTTCTCTAGCATTCCGTGCAGCGCGATGGTTTGATTTCGCGCAGGTTGTTGGAAGATTGCGATTCTCACTGGGGCCATGAATCTCTCGAACTGGATGCATCCGGACCGTGAAATCTGGCAGGCCGGCCTGCGGACTGCCGCGGCCGGCGGCCTGACGCTGCTCGTCGCCGATTTCCTCGCGCTGCCGCAGGGCTACTGGGCGGTGATCTCCGCCGTCATCATCGTGCAGAACCGGATCGGCGCCTCGCTGCAGGCGGCGGCGAGCCGCGTCATCGGCACGCTGGTTGGCGGTCTCGTCGGCTTCGCCATCGCCATGGTCATGCCGACGACGCCGATCGGCGCTTTCCTGGGCCTGGTGCTCGCCCTCGGCCTTCTGGGCATGATTGCGGTACGCCACGTCAACCTGCGCGTCGCGCCGCTGACCGCGGCGATTTTGCTGGTCAGCGCGCCGTCGCATGTCGCCGTGACGATTTCCGCCACGCACCGGATGATCGAGATCCTCGTCGGCTGCGCGATCGGCGTGCTGGTCTCGATGACGGTGGCGCCGGGCCGCTCGGATAGCTGGATGCGGACCGAGGCGGCCGAGATCCTGTCGCGGCTCGCCACCCTCTTCGGCATCGACCGCAGCGGCACGGACGAGGCTCGGGATGGCCGCATCGGCGAGGCCGACGCGGCGATCGACAAGGCCTTCCGCTCGTTCGACACCTTGACCAAGGAGGTCGCGGAAGAGCGGGCGAGCCACATCTCGCGCGGCGTGGTCGATCCCGAACGGCTGCGGCACGGCCTGCGCGACCTGCGCACCTCGTCCTCCTTCATGTTCCGGATGTCGCGCCTGCCGAAACCCGCCTCGGTCGCCGACGCGCTGGCGGGGCCGCTGGCCGACGTGACCGCGGCGGTGCGGACGGCGCTGACGGGGCTCGGCCAGAGCCTGATCGCCCGCGCCGCGCCTTCCGGGATGGACGCGCTCGATCAATCCTTCGCCGCGTTCCAGGACGCGGCCCAGAAGCTGATGGGCGGCGATACCGCGATGGACGCGTCGGCGGTCGCCTATCTCAACAACCTGTCCTTCGCGCTGGAACAGGTGCGGCATTCGATTGCGAACGTTGCCGGCTGCGTATCCGACATGGCGGATGCGTCCGCCGGACCCTAGAGCGTTTTCGAGCGAAGTGAGTACCGGTTCGCGTGAAGAAAACGCGATCAAACAAGGAGTCAGGGTCTTTCAGTGTTTCCATGAAACGCTGAAATGATCTGGCGGGTCCCGAAAAGGTGAGGAGTGGGGCGATGCGGCCTTTGGATATCATGTGGGTGGGGCTCGGCGGCGGCGCCGGATCGCTGCTGCGCTGGTGGATCGGGCGGGTGGTCGGCGAGCGCTATCACGGCGGTTTTCCGCTCGCGACCTTCCTGATCAATGTCAGCGGCGCCTTCGTCATCGGCTATCTCTCGGTGCTGTTCTCGGTCGACTGGCGCGACCGTTTCGGCACGGTCCTGAACGCGGGCGTGCTGACCGGCATTCTCGGCGGCTACACGACCTTCAGCAGCATGCAGCTCGACGCAGCGAAGCTCGACGATGCGGGCAAGCGAAACACGGCCTTCGGCTATCTGCTGCTGTCGGTCGCTGCCGGCCTGATCGCCGCCGCGCTGGGCGCGGGACTGGCGCGGCTTCAGGGTTGAGGAGAGCGGATCATGATCAATCTCGTCATACTCGTCTTCGTCGGCGGCGCCATCGGCGCCATGGCGCGCGAATTCCTGATGCTCGGCGTGCCCGACCTTTCCGACGGTTTCCCGATGGCGATCCTGGTCGCCAATGTCGTCGCGGCCTTCCTCCTCGGCCTCGTCACGGGCCTGCACAAGCGGCGCGCCGTCAGCGATGACGTCAACACCATGGTCGGGACCGGCATCATGGGCGGGCTCTCGACCTTCTCCAGCTTCGTCTATGGCTCCTTCGTGCTGATGTCGGCCTCGGCATCCGCCGCCGCCGTGGCGATCGTCTACCTGCTGGTCAGCCTGGTTCTCGGCTATGGCGCCGTGCGCCTCGGCCTCAAGCTCGGGCAGGGCGGGGCGGCCGCCTAGAGCCGGCGACGGTCTCGCTGGCTCCAGGTTCAGGCGAGGGTGGGCGTCGCGTTGGCGGGCTCGCTCTGGTGGGAGTGCGGCAGGACCCAGGGTTCCTCGATCGGCATCAGCGTCGACTGGGCGAGCAGGCGGATGCTGGTCTCGTAGTCCGCACGCAGAGCGATGAAGGCCTTGCGGCATTCGTCCTTGTCGGGCTTCGTCGGCAGTCCGATCTCGCCGAGCCGGGCATAGAGCAGGTCGAAGTTCTCGATCAGCTTGGGATCGACACTCCTGTGCGTCCAGGCGTCGGCCGGAATGCGCGGATTGAGCTCGATGGCGAGGCTTTTCAGCGCGTGGCAGCCGATCTCGCGGCAGATGCGGGCCGATTCCGTGTGCTTGTCGTCCAGGCAGGCGGTCAGGAGCGAGGTGGCGTCCAGCACGGCCGCGGCGGCGCCGACCCAGCTCGTGCCGCGATAGATCGCCGGTACATAGGCGAGGATCGGCGAGATCGAGTGCGTCTCGAGCAGGCCGCGGAACCAGAGCTCCCAATCCTCCCAGACGGCGCTGTGATGCTCGATCTGGCCGCTGCGCTGGAGGGACTCGATCAGGCTCGACGTGGTCGGGCGCCGGCCGGTGCGGGCATAGAGCCAGCCGACCTTGCGTTCGCGGATCTGGATGGCGGCCTGGTAGCCCGGCACGAAGGTGAACAGCAGGATGACCACGGCCAGCCCGATCGCCGCCTCGAACACGGCCAGCAGCTCGCCGGAGAGCGTCGGGGGCGTCTTGAAGCCCAGCGTGCTGAGGGCGGAGCCGCTCGCCGTGAAGGCGTAGCCCCAGCGCGGCTCGGTCCCGAGCCCCCACAGGATCAGCGTGAACCCGGTCTGGACGAGCAGGAACCAGGAGGCGATCGCCAGGAACAGGAAGAGCGGCATGATCCATGCCTGCAGCCGCTGGGTCTCGTTATAGTCCTTTCGCGGCAGGGCGAGCGTGTGGATGATCCAGACCGCGCAGAAGCGGGCGCCGTGCTCGATGAAGTCGCGCTCGCGCCGATTGATCAGGACGACCCTGACGATCGAGCGGAAGTAGAGAACGACGGCGGCGATGCCGAGGAGGACGGCAGCGATGTGAAGCACGATATCCATCTGCATCTTTCCATGCGTGTCGTTGCGGGCCGGGATCCGGGGACGACAGCACGGGAGGAAACCGATGGACGAGCGCGTGCCGCGTCTCGACGTGTGCCGGCCAGGATCGTCCCGAGGGGCGCGGTCAGGTCGACCCGGACAGCTTGCGCGTCGACACGGCAAGGTCAAGGGGCGCGGTCGATGCAACCCATGCGGAAGGCATGAGGGGGATGGCGCCGTCCGTTCGATCCGCCCGGGCGGGCTTTGCCGCGTTCCTGAAAATGAAGGGGCGGCCGCGCTCGA
>NZ_JAPKNK010000009.1:0-210445 GCF_026343855.1 Kaistia nematophila
AAGGAAGGGTACGGTACCCCACTTGTTGATTTCGACTTTGAGGAGTGTCTCGCTATGACGAATTGGCCTGTCTACGGTCGCATCAACGGCCCCGTGGTCATCATCGGCTTCGGTTCGATCGGGCGAGGTTTCCTCCCGCTGATCAAGCGCCACTTCGCGCTGGACCAGCCGCAGATCACGGTCATCGAGCCGAGCAGTGAAAACGTCGGACTGATGGCCACCTATGGCGTGAAGCACGTCAAGGTCGCGCTGACGCGGGAAAACTACCGCGAGATCCTGACGCCGCTTCTCGGCGCGGGCGGCTTCTGCGTCAACCTCTCGGTCGACACCTCCTCGCTCGACATCATGAAGCTGGCCCGCGAGATCGGCAGCCTCTACATCGACACGGTGATCGAGCCGTGGCCGGGCTTCTATTACGACCACAAGGCCGATCCGGCCTCCCGCTCCAACTATGCGCTGCGCGAGGAACTGCTGGCCGAAAAGCGCGCCAGCCCGGGCGGCCCGACTGCGGTTTCCTGCTCGGGCGCCAATCCGGGCATGGTATCGTGGTTCGTCAAGCAGGCGCTGCTCGACGTGGCGCGCGACCTCAACATCGAGCATGACGAGCCGAAGACGCGGCGCGAATGGGCGGCGCTGATGCAGGCGACCGGCGTCAAGGGCATCCACATCGCCGAGCGCGACACCCAGCGCGCCCGCGTCGCCAAGCAGCTCGACACCTTCGTCAACACCTGGTCGGTCGAGGGCTTCATCTCGGAGGGCCTGCAGCCGGCCGAGCTCGGCTGGGGCACGCATGAGCGCTGGATCCCGGACCATGCCCGCACGCATGACACCGGCTCGGGCGCGGCGATCTTCCTGCTCGGCCCCGGCGCCGATACGCGCGTCCGTTCCTGGTGCCCGACGCCCGGTCCGCAGCTCGGCTTCCTCGTCACCCACAATGAGGCGATCTCGATCGCCGACCATTTCACGGTGCGCGAGGGCGGCGAGGTCGTCTACCGGCCGACCTGCCACTATGCCTATCACCCGTCGAACGACGCGGTGCTGTCGCTGCACGAGATGTTCGGCCGCGCCGGCCAGCGCCAGTCGAAGCAGCACATCCTCTCCGAGGAAGAGATCATCGCCGGTCGCGACGAACTCGGCGTGCTGCTCTATGGCCACGCCAAGAACGCCTACTGGTATGGCTCGCGGCTGACGATCGACGAGGCGCGCGAGAACGCGCCCTACCAGAACGCCACCGGCATGCAGGTGACGTCGGCGGTGGTCGCCGGCATGGTCTGGGCGCTCGAGCATCCGAACGCCGGCATCGTCGAGGCGGACGAGATGGACTATCATCTCTGCCTGCGCATCCAGCGGCCCTATCTCGGCACCGTCGAGGGCATCTACACCGACTGGACGCCGCTCACCGATCGGCCGGGCTTCTTCCCGGAGGATATCGACGAGAGCGATCCCTGGCAGTTCCGCAACGTGCTGGTCCACAACCTCGGCTGATCGCCGTTTCGCAACGTTGTCCACTATCGAGACCGGGCCACTGGCCCGGTCTTTTTTTGTGCGCTCGACGGAGCGGGGCGGGCGCGGCGTGCGGATCGCCCAGGAAATGGGCATGCGGCCGCCATGCCTCGACATGCGCCAGCGTCATGTCTTGACCGATTTGGCGCCCGCCTCCCGGCGCAATCGGCAGCCAGGTGCCGCAATCCGGCCATATCGCTTAATGGTGCGGCGCAATATGACACGAGAATTAATGCTGCTCTGCGTTGCGCGCATCGCTGGCATGAGCAATTTCGCAGTGCTCAATCCGGAAGCAGCAGCCTATATCAGCGTCAACAAGAACGGCGACAGAGAAATCCGGCGCCAGTTCGACAGAGATCACACCCTATCCCAAAAGGACGTCCGAAATGGCTATGAACATCCTCGCTTCCTACAAGACCTGGCGCAAGTTCCGCGAGACCTACAACGAGCTTTCCCGCCTGAACAACCGCGAGCTTGCTGACCTCGGCATTCACCGCGGCGAGATCGAGCGGGTCGCCAAGCAGGCTGTCGGCTACTAATACTTCCGACACCGAGCGATACTTCAGACTGCAAGGAATTCGCAGGGATCTTCCTCCCCTCCATGTCCCTGCGATCGGCGCCGAGCTGACCTCCTCCCCGGCAAGGCGCCACCCTTAAAACGCCCGTCGACCTCCTCCCCGACGGGCGTTTCCTATTTGACGCCATGCGTCAGACGCCGGCCGACGCGACCGAGTTCAGAGCCTTCTCCTTCGGCTCCCGGTCGCGCGCCGGCGTCATCTTTTTCGGCCTTCGCCTTTTGCCCTCGCGCGCATCCTTCGGGGCCTCCCGACTTCCGCCACCCGCCGATCGGCCAGATTGCTGATTGCGCCGAGACGAAAGCATCGCCCAGGGGTTGAGGGTGCGATCTTCCTGGGATCGACTGTCGATCTTCTTCCTTAGAATGATTTTGACTTGGCTTCCGTTACGTCGTAACCGCGTTCGGGGGGCCAGAGCCAAGAACGAGTCGGCCCCGTTTCGTCGGAGGGGTTCGACATGCCAAGAATAAGCCAGATGTTTATCGGCACGGCCGTGATCTATGTCATCGTCGGCATGATCGGCGGCATCATGATGGGCGCCAAGCAGGACTTCACGCTGGCCCCCGCGCACGCGCATCTCAATCTGATCGGCTGGGTGTCGCTCGCGCTGATGGGCTTCTACTACAACGCCAATCCCGCCAAGGCGGCGAGCCGGCTCGCCCTGATCCAGTTCTGGGTGTCGACGATCGGCCTGTGGATCATGATCCCGGGCCTCGTGCTGACGCTGAAGGGACTGCCTCCCGGCGAGAGAATCGTCATTCTCGGCTCGCTGATCACGCTGATCGGCATGGTGCTGTTCGCCGTGTCGATCTTCCGCCCGGTGCCGAGCACGCGCTGACGCGCAGGGTGCACTTCCTTAGCTCTCCCGAAGGGAGAGGTGAAGAAAGCCACGGACAAGCGCCTTGCCGGCCTCAGCCGGCGAGGTCGATCACGCCGGCTTCGCCGCCCTCGGTGCCGAAGGCGAGGCGGACGCCCTTCCGGTCCCAGGCGAGCGCGCTGACCGGGCCGCCCTCTGCCGGCTTGCGCAGGATCGCCTCGTCGCTGTCGGCGAAACGCACGGCCAGAACCATGCCGTCCTTGTAGCCGATCGCCACGACCTCTTCGGTGGGGTGGCAGGCGACGAAGGTGACGATCTGGTCGCGGGTGCCGAGTTGCAGCGGCTGCTTGCCCATCGGGCCGTCCTTGAAGTGGAACGGCCAGAGCACGGCCATTTCCGCGCCCGACGTCGCCAGGAAGCGGCCCTTGGCCGACCACGACATCGACTTCACCTTGCCGGGATAGCCGGACATGCGCATGTGGCCGCCGCCATCGGCGACGCGCCAGCCATGCAGCGAATTCTCCTGCATCGAGGTGATGACGTTCTTGCCGTCCGGCGAGAAGGTGACGCCGAGATGCGAGCCCTTCCATTCGAACTCGGTCGGCTTCGCCTCCGTGCCGATCCACCAGAGCGACACGCCGTTGTAGCGCGCCACGGCGAGGCGAAGCCCCTTCGGCGCAAAGGCGAGGCCGGCGGCGGTGCGCTCATGCTCGAGCACGCGCTCCTTGCCATTGGCGAAGCGGACGAAGACCTGGCGACCGCTCGCATAGGCGATGGCGCCGTCCGGGCCGCAGGCGACCTGGTCGATCCACTTCTTTGGCTGGACGGCGATTTCCTCGACATGGCCGCTGGCGTCGATCGCCATGACGCGGCCGTCATCGCCGGTGGTGATCAACCGCTCGCCATCCTGCGTGCGGGCGGCGGCGAGCAGGCCGCCGGAATGCACGCCGACCTTCTCGGCCGCGGGGCCGTCGACCCGCGCGACATGGCCGTCGCCGAGCGCAAAGACCGGCTCGTGACCGAGGAAATCGGCGGCGACGACATAGGCGCCGAGCGGGAAGGACTGGATGGTGGGCAAGAGACGGTTCCGGTCGATGTCGGTCGTGGTGTGGCGAGTGGTCATCCCGGCGGGCCGGGATGACGAAATGCTCGGGCCGGCGCGGAGTGCGCGCCGCCCCTCATGCCGGGCGTTCCGCCTCAGGCGGCGACGAGGCAGTCCTCGAAGCTCTTGCGAAGGGCTGCCTCATTCAGCTTGCGGCCGATGAAGACGAGGCGGCTCTCGCGCTTCTCGCCCTCGGCCCAGGGACGCTGGTGCGTGCCCTCGATGATCATGTGGACGCCCTGCACGACATAGCGGTCGGGGTCCTTGTCCATCGACAGGATGCCCTTCAGGCGAAGGATGTTCGGGCCTTCGGTCTGGGTGATTTCCTGGATCCAGGGGAAGAACTTGTTCGGATCGAGCGAGCCGCCGCGCAGCGAGACGCTGAAAACGGATTCGTCGTGGCGCGGATGATGGTGGTGATGATCGTGGTCATGATGATGGTGGTGATCATGGCCATGATGGTCGTGGTCGTGATGGTCGTGACCGCAGCCGCAATTCTCGTCATGGACGTGATCGTGGTCGTGATCCTCGCCCTCGAGGAATTCCGGGTCGAGAGTCAGGATGCGCTCGAGATCGAAGGCGCCGCGATCGAGCACCTTGGAGAGGTCGATGGCGCAGCGCTCGGTCCGGTAGATCGTCGCATGCGGATTGATGTCACGGATGCGGTGCTCGACGGCGGCCAGCTTCTCGGCGTCGACCAGGTCGGTCTTGTTGAGAAGGATCACGTCGGCGAAGGCGATCTGCTCCTCGGCCTCCGGCGCGTCGTCGAGCCGGGTCAGCAGGTTCATCGCGTCGGCGACGGTGACGACCGCGTCGAGGCGCGACTTGGCGCGCACGTCGTCATCCATGAAGAAGGTCTGCGCGACCGGCGCCGGATTGGCGAGGCCGGTGGTCTCGACCAGGATGCCGTCGAAGCCGCCGGGGCGTTTCATCAGGCCCTCGACGACGCGGATCAGGTCGCCGCGCACCGTGCAGCAGACGCAGCCATTGTTCATCTCGTAGATCTCTTCGTCGCTCTCGACGATGAGGTCGTTGTCGATGCCGATCTCGCCGAACTCGTTGACGACGACGGCGTATTTCTTGCCGTGGTTTTCCGAGAGGATGCGGTTCAGCAGCGTCGTCTTGCCGGCGCCGAGATAGCCGGTGAGCACGGTGACCGGGATCTGGGTTTCCGTCATGAAATGTCTCCGGCGCGGAACGTCAGCCCGCGCAAAAGGGGGAAGAGGTTGCCGCCTGATATAAGGGATGTCGGCGCCGATTGCGATGGGGTGGAACGGATGCGGTAAAACGAGGGCCCTCACCCCGGCCCTCTCCCGCGAGCGGGAGAGGGGGCGCTGACGATCGGCCGCGAGGTCGATGACGGGGGCCGTTGGGCCGGCGTGACCGACAGCGTTGAGACGGGGCGCCATGGGCTCCCTCTCCCGTACCCGGGAGAGGGTTGGGGTGAGGGCTTGTACCTCGTCGCCACCTATGAAGCGGCGGCGTCGCGTTCCACCGCCCAGCAGGCGACCTCCGTGTCGCCGTGGAAGCGCAGTTCCGGCCGGTCGACGCGGCATTTGTCGAAGGCAAGCGGGCAGCGCGGATGGAAGGCGCAGCCCTTGGGCGGGTTGAACGGGGATGGCAGCTCGCCCTTGAGGCGGATCCGCTCGCGCTGGCGTTCCGGATCGGCCATCGGCGTCGCCGAGAGCAGCGCCTGCGTATAGGGATGCAGCGGCTGCTCGAACAGCTTTTCCCGCGGCGCGCGTTCGACGACGCGGCCGAGATACATGACGAGGATCTCGTCGGCCATGTGCCGCACGACCGACAGGCCGTGGCTGATGAAGAGGTAGGACAGGCCGAGATTTTCCTGCAGCTCGACCAGAAGGTTGAGGACCTGCGCCTGCACGGAGACGTCGAGCGCGGAGACGGGCTCGTCGAGGACGAGAATCCTAGGCTTCAGCATCAGCGCGCGGGCGATCGCGATGCGCTGGCGCTGGCCGCCGGAGAACATGTGCGGATAGCGGTCGGCGTGTTCGGGACGCAGGCCGACCCGCTTCAGCATGTCGAGCACCGCCGTCTTGCGCTGGTAGGCGTTCATCTCCTTGCGGTTGATGATCAGCGGCTCGGCCAGCGCATCGAAGATCTTCTGGCGCGGATTGAGCGAGCCATAGGGGTTCTGGAAGACGATCTGCACCTCGGTGCGCAGCTTCCGCAGAGCCGCCTTGTCGGCGCCGACGATGTCCGTGTCGCCGATCACCAGCTGGCCGGCGCTCGGTTCCTCGATCATGGTGACGAGGCGGGCGAGGGTCGACTTGCCGCAGCCGGATTCGCCGACGACCGCCAGCGTCTTGCCGGCCTGAAGCGTGAAGCTCGCCTCGGCGAGCGCCCGGACGGTGGCGGCGGGCTTGAAGGCGCCGCGGGCGACCGAATAGTAGCGGGCCAGCTTGCTGGCCTCCAGGATGACGGGCGCGTTCATGCCGCGACCTCCCTGCCTTCGGGATGGGGATGGCCGATCGGGCGGCCATGCGTCAGCGGATAATGGCAGAGCGCGAAGCCCGCCATCGCGCCCTGGCGCGGCGGCGCCTTGGTGCGGCAGCGATCGGTGGCGAAGCGGCAGCGCGGCTCGAACAGGCAGGCCGGCGGCCGGTCGAACTGGCCGGGCACGACGCCGGGGATCGACGGCAGGTGCCTGCCGGTCGCGCGCTCCGGCAGCGCCGCGAGCAGCGCCGCCGTGTAGGGATGATGCGGATCGGAGAACAGCGGGCCGACGGGCTGCTCCTCGATCTTCTGCCCGGCATAATGGACGGAGACCCGCTCCGCCGTCTCGGCGACGACGCCCATGTCGTGGGTGATCAGCACGAGGCCGGTGTCGGTCTCGCGCTGCAGCGAGACGAGCAGCTCCAGGATCTGCGCCTGGATGGTGACGTCGAGCGCCGTCGTCGGCTCGTCGGCGATGATCAGCTTCGGCCGGCAGGCGAGCGCCATGGCGATCATCACGCGCTGGCTCATGCCGCCGGAAAGCTGATGCGGGAAGGCGGAAAGCCGGCGCTCGGGATCGGGAATGCCGACGGCGTTGAGGAGCTCGATCGAGCGCTGGCGGCGCTCGCTCTTCGACAGGCCGAGATGCACCTTCAGGCTCTCGCCGATCTGGTAGCCGACCGTGAAGCACGGATTGAGGCTCGACATCGGCTCCTGGAAGATCATCGCCATGTCCTTGCCGACCAGCCGGCGCCGCTCGCGCGGCGAAAGCGTCAGCAGGTCGCGGCCGTCGAAGGCGAGCGTCCTGGCGGTGACCGTGGCGGTCCAGGGCAGGAGCCCCATCACCGCCAGCATGGCGACGGACTTGCCGGAGCCCGATTCGCCGACGATCGCCAGGATCTCGCCGCGATCGACGGTGAGCGAGACGTTGTCGACGGCGCGGAACTGGCCGCCGGCGGTCTTGAAGTCGACGGAGAGGTCGGAAATTTCGAGAAGCGGCATGTCAGCTCCTCCGCATCTTCGGATCGAGCGCATCGCGCAGGCCGTCGCCGACGAGGTTGATGGCAAGCACGGTGATCAGGATGGCGAGGCCGGGTTCGGTGACGATCCAGGGCGCCGATTGCAGGAATTCGCGCGCCGAGGCGAGCATCGCGCCCCATTCGGGCGAGGGCGGCTGGGCGCCGAGGCCGAGGAAGCCGAGCGCCGCCGCCTCGAGGATGGCGTTCGAGATGGTCAGCGCCGCCTGCACGATGATCGGCGCCATGCAGTTGGGCAGCACGGTGCGGAACATGATGCGCAACGTGCCGGCGCCGCCGACGCGGGCCGCCGTCACATAGTCGCGCGTCTTTTCCTGCAGCGCCGACGCCCGCACCAGGCGGACGTAATAGGGCAGGTAGACGACGGTGATGGCGATGATCGTGTTGGTCAGGCTCGGGCCGATGATGGCGACGATGACGATGGCGAGCAGCAGGCTCGGCACCGACAGGATGACGTCCATCGCCCGCATGATAACGATTGAAGGCCAGCCGGGGGCGAACGCCGCGACGAGGCCGAGCACGATGCCGACCACCATCGAGGCCAGCACGACGGAAAGGCCGATGAACAGCGACAGCCTGGCGCCGAAGATGAGGCGCGAGAGCATGTCGCGGCCGATCTCGTCGGTGCCGAGCAGGAAGGCGCGGTTGCCGCCTTCGACCCAGGCGGGCGGTATGCGGGTGAACTCGCGGAACTGCTCGGTCGGCGAATAGGGCGCCAGGAAGTTGGCGAAGATGGCGACGAAGACGAGCAGGCCGAGGATGATCAACCCGACCAGCGCGGCGCGGTTCTCCGAGAAGTCGCGGAAGAAGCTGGCGAAGGGGCCGGGCGGCGCCTTCGGCGCGGCGAGGGCGGCGGTTTTCTCAGCGGGCATGGCGGATCCTCGGGTTGAGTACGCCGTAGAGAAGGTCGACGATGATGTTGATCACGATGACGATGCCGGAAACCAGCAGGATGCCGCCCTGCAGCACCGGATAGTCGCGGCGCTGGATCGATTCGATCAGCCAGGAGCCGATCCCGGGCCAGGAGAAGATGTATTCGGTCAGCACCGCGCCGGCCATCAGCGCGCCGACCTGCAGGCCGATCACGGTGACGACGGGGATCAGCGCGTTGCGGAGCGCATGCACGCCGACGACGCGGAACGGCGACAGTCCCTTGGCGCGGGCGGTGCGGACGTAATCTTCGCCGAGGATCTCGAGCATGGCCGATCGGGTCATGCGGGCGATGGTGGCGAGCGGGATGGTGCCGAGCACGATGGTCGGCAGGATCAGGTGCGACACGGCCGAGGCAAACGCGCCTTCCTCGCCGGACAGCCAGCTGTCGATCAGCATGAAGCCGGTGACGGGCTCGAAATAATAGAGCAGGTCGATGCGACCCGAGACGGGTGTCCAGCCGAGATCGACCGAGAAGAACAGGATCAGCAGCAGGCCCCACCAGAAGATCGGCATCGAGAAGCCGGTCAGCGCCGCGCCCATCAGCGTGTAGTCGACGAAGGAGCCGCGCCGCGTCGCCGCGATCACGCCGGCCGGAATGCCGAGCACGGTGGCGAAGATCATGGCGCAGATGGCGAGTTCCAGCGTCGCCGGGAACAGCGTCGTGAATTCGGTCAGGATCGGCGTCTGCGTCGAGATCGACGTACCGAAATCGCCATGCGCGATCTGCCAGAGATAGTCGAGGAACTGCTTCCAGACCGGCTGGTCGAGACCGAGCTCATGGCGGAAATAGGCGAGGCGTTCGGCCGAGATGCCGCGCTCGCCGGTACGGGCTTCGACCGGGTCGCCGGGCACGAGCCGGATGGCGACAAAGGTCAGGAAGGCGATGGCCAGGAAGGTCGGGATGACCAGGAGCACGCGCCGGACAATGAAACTGAACATGGTGTTTACCGCCTGGAAGGCGAGGCAGGGAGCCGTGTCACTGCCGTCATCCCCGCGCGAAGGCGGGGATTCATCCGGCCCCGCGCGGGGCCGGATGAATCCCGGGGCAAGCGATCGCCTCAGCCATCGCCTTGTCCCGGGACGACGGAGGTGTGGTGCGCCTCCGTCCTCGTCGTCGCTTGCTACTCGAGACCGACTTCCGCGAATTCGCGGCGGCCGAGCGGGCTGACCTTGTAATTCGTCACGTTCTTGCGGATCGGTTCGTAGACGACCGAATGCGCGATGTTGAAGACCGGCGCTTCTTCATGCGCGATCACCTGCATCTGCTCGTAGAGCTTGGCGCGCTCGGCGACGTCGAAGGTCGACTTGGCCTTCTGGAAGAGAGCCTCGAAGTCCTTGTTGCACCACTTGGACAGGTTCTGGCCGCCCGGACGGGCGCCCTCGCAGCCGAGCAGGAAGAAGAAGTTGTCGGGATCGCCGTTATCGCCGCTCCAGCCGAGCTGGCCCATCTGGTGCTCGCCGGCCTGCATGCGCTTGCGGTATTCGCCCCATTCGAACGAAACGAGATGGGTCTTGATGCCGACCTTCTCGAAATCGGCCTGCATCAGCTCCGCGACGCGCTTGGCGTTGGGGTTGTAGGGACGCGTGACGGGCATCCACCACAGGTCGCTCTCGAAGCCTTCCTGGACGCCGGCGGCCTTCAGCATTTCCTTGGCCTTGGCCGGGTCGTATTTGTAGGGCTCGATGGCGTCGTTGTAGCTCCAGATCGTCGGCGGAATGAAGTTCTTGGCCGCCTGGCCGGCGCCGCCATAGACGTCCTTGATGATCGTCGCCTGGTCGATCGCCATCGTCAGCGCCTGGCGCACTTCCTTCTTGTCGAAGGGCGGCTTGGTCACGTTGAAGGCGAGATAGGCGATGTTGAGGCCGGGCTGCGACAGCAGGTTGACGTTCGGGTCCTTGCCCATGGCGTCGAGGTCGGCCGGGTTCGGGCCGATCATCACCTGGCACTCGTTCTTCTGCAGCTTGGCCCAGCGCGCCGTCGGATCCTTGGTGATCGCGAAGACGAGGTCGTCGATCTTGGCCTTCGGGCCCCAGAAGTCCGGGAACGCCTTGAAGCGGATGACGGCGTCCTTCTGGTAGGCGACGAAGGTGAACGGGCCGGTGCCGATCGGCTGCTGGTCGACCGTCTCGGGCTTGCCCGCCTTCAGCATCTGGTCGGCATACTCGGCCGAATGGATGGTGGCGAAGTCCATGCCGAGATTGGCGAGGAAGGGTGCGTTCGGCTTGGTCAGCGTGAACTTGACCGTGTAGTCGTCGAGCTTGTCGATCGACTTCAGCAGCGTCGGCATCTCCATGTCGTTGAAGTAGTCATACGCGCCGCCCGACACCTTGTGGTAGGGATTGTCTTCCTTCCACATGCGATTGAACGAGAACAGCACGTCGTCGGCGTTGAAGTCGCGCGTCGGCTTGAAGATCTTCGACGAATGGAACTTCACGCCCTTGCGCAGATGGAAGGTGACTTCCATGCCGTCGGGCGACACTTCCCAGCTCTCGGCGAGGCCGGGGCGGATCTTCGTGGTGCCCGGCTCGAACTCGACGAGCTGGTTGAACACCGGCCGGGCGGCGTCGAAGGACGTGCCGGTGGTGTTGACCTGCGGATTGAAATTCTCGGGGCTGCCTTCCGAGCAATAGACCAGCGTCTTGGCTTCCGCCATCGAAGCGATGCCGGTGACAAGCATGGTTGCCGCCAACAGGCGGGCAAATTTCTTCATTCCTCAACTCCCCTGGCACGCGCCATCCAAAGCGCTTTCAGCCCGCCCTGCAGTCGGGTTCCTTTTGCTGGAACCTCGGTTTGGCGGGAAAGCCCCAATCCAGCCGAGGCGCGTCACTATTGCAAGAGGGATTTTTTGCCGGATGATCAAGGACCGAGCGCGCCGCGCACCTTGGCGACGATCGCGGCCGAGGAGCGCAGGTGCGATTCGAGCGTCAGGTCGGCGATCCTCGGCGTCAGGATCAGGTTGGGGACGGCGGCGAAGATCGACCCGGCCTCGCTGTTGAGCGGCTCGATCTCGAAGCCGTCGAAGGCGGCGCCGCGCAGGCGGCCGATGGCGAGCATGTTGGCGACGGCCGCCTCGTCGACGACGCCGCCGCCGCCGACCGCTATCACCACCGCGCCCGATTTCATCCGCGCCAGTGCGGCTGTGCCGATCCGGCCGACGAATTCCGGCCGCGCCGGCAGATGCACGCTGACGACGTCGGAATCGCCGAGCAGGTCCTCGAAATCGACCCGCTCGACCTCGTTCCAGACCGGGTGCGCCGGCTTCAGGAACGGATCCCAGCTGATGACGCGCATGCCGAGCGCGCGGGCGCGGAGCGCGGCGGCGCGGGCGCCGAAATCGAGCCCGACCAGGCCGAGCGTCCGGCCGCCGATCTCGCGGCCGACGAGATGGCCGCGCGGCCACTTGCCCTGCATCACGTCGCGGGTGGCGAAGAAGGCGCCGCGCGTCAGCATCATCGCGCTGGCGACGACATATTCGCCGATGGCGTCGGCGATCATGTCGGGCGCGCGGACGATGGCGACGCCGCGCGCCTCGCAGGAAAGCATGTCGATATTGTCGGAGACGGGGCCGACCTGGCCGATGACGCGCAGGTGCAGCGCCTTGGCGATCAGCGGCACGTCGACCACCGTGCGGTCGCGGATGATCAGCGCGCGCGCCTGGCGCACCAGCCGCGACAGGCCCGTCAGGTCGCTGCCGAGCGTCGGCTCATAATGAACCTCGAAGTCGCGGGAGAGATCCGCGACCGCGTTCTTGTGGATGAATTCGGAAATGACAATGTCGACCACGCCCGCCCCCGGGACAAACGCTGGGGCCGATGCCGTCGCGCTGCGACTTCATGCTAGCAACAGACACGGGACATTCCCAAGCGTTTTCCCGAGTGTTTTCGGTCGAATTTCGTCGTGTCAGGCAGGCGCCTTCCAGAGCCGGCCGAGGTCGAAACGCGCCATTTCCTCGAGCAGCTCGACGAAGGCCGCCGCCTGGTAGTCGACCATCTGCCGGCCGCGATCTGCGGTTGCCCGCGTGGCGTTGCCGACCGCGCCCTTCGGGTTCAGATCCTGCGCCTTCCAGGCGGCGCGCGCCGGCGCGCCGTGGAAACGCAGGCGCTTGAATTCCTTCAGCAGGTCGAGCTGGGTCGAGCGGAAATCCTCGGCCTTCGACATGTCGACGAGGTCGGGGCGGAAGTGCAGCATGATCGAGGTTTCAACGTCGCCGCCATGGATGCCGTAGAGATATTCCTCCTCGGGCACCATGCCTTCCGGCTCGCCGACATTGGTCCAGCCGGTCGAGACGACCAGCATCTCGTACTTGATGCGCAATTCGCGGGCGAGGATATCGGCAACCGGGACATTGCCGCCATGCGAGGTGACGATGACGAGCTTGCGGACGCCGGCGCGGGCGATGCTGTCGCCGATCTCCATCCACATGCGGATGGCGGTTTCCCACGTGAAGGTGAGCGTGCCGGGCGAGGAGATGTGCTCGTTCGACTTGCCGATCGACTGCAGCGGCAGGAAGGTCGCCGGCAGGCCGTCGGGCAGCATCTCGACGACGCGCTTCACCATGCCTTCGCCGATGCAGGCATCGGTGAAGACGGGCAGATGCGGGCCGTGCTGCTCGATGGCGCAGACCGGCAGGACCGCGATCCAGTCCTTTTCACCGCCCTGGAAAGCCGGGGCCTGCATCTCGTGCCAATAGGGGCGGGGAAGGGTCATTCCGATGGTCTCTCTCAAGGATCGTTTCGCGGCGGCGTCGAGCCGTGCGCTGCGGTTAGGATCGGGGACGGGCCGGGTGGCCGTCGGCAGGGATGCTTGCTGTCATAGCGCTTCCAAGAAGGCGCGCGAAGCCTGATGATGCTCGTGGCGCAGCCTTGCGACATCGACGCCGACCGGCGCGCCGTCCTCGACCCGCCATTCGCCCTTGACCATGACGCGGTCGGCGGCATGCGCGCCGCAGAGCACGAGCGCGGCGATCGGGTCGCCGGCGCCGGAGAAGCGCAATTCGTCCAAGGACCAGAACGCCATGTCGGCCTGCCTGCCGACCGCGATCGCACCGATATCGTCGCGGCCGAGGCAGCGGGCCGAGCCGGCCATGCCCCAGCGCAACGCATCGAGATGGGTGACGCTGGCGGCGTCATATTTGAGCCGGCCGATCATCAGCGCGTGGCGAACGGCCTCCATCAGGTTGGAATTGTCGTTGGACGCGCCGCCATCGACGCCGAGGCCCACCGCCACGCCGGCCGCTTCCAGTTCCTTGGTCCGGCACATGCCGGAGGCGAGCACCATGTTGGAGGTTGGGCAATGGCAGACGCCGACGCCGTGGCGGCCGAGCTTGGCGATCTCCGCATCGTCGAAATAGATGCCATGCGCCAGCCAGGTGCGGTTGGAGAGCCAGCCGCAATCCTCGAGATAGTCCACCGCCGTCATGCCGTGCTTGTCGCGGGCGAAGTCGGCCTCCTGCTTCGTCTCGACGAGGTGGGTATGCAGGCGGCAATCGTGCTTTTCGGCAAGCGCCGCCGTCTCGCGCATCAGCCGCTTGGTGACGTCGAACGGCGCGTTGGGGGCGAGCGCGACGCGGGTCATCGCCCCGTCGGAAAGGTCGTGGTAGCGGCCGATGATGCGCTCGCAATCGGCGAGGATGACGTCGTCGTCCTGGATGGCGCCGCCGGGGGCGAGCGCCTGGCTGTCCTCGGCGCCGGAGAGATCGAGCGCGCCGCGCGTCAGCGTCATGCGCAGGCCGATCCGCGCTGCCTCCTCCGCCTCGATGTCCATCGCGTCCTCGAGGCCGCGGGGAAAGAGATAGTGGTGGTCGGAGGCGCAGGTGCAGCCCGACATCAGCAGTTCGGTCATGGACAGGCGGGCGGCGAGGCGGAAATTCTCCGCGTTCACGTATTTCGTCCAATAGGGATAGATCGAGGCGATCCACGGCCAGAGCGACTTGTTGATCGCCGCTGGATGCGCCCGCGTCATCGTCTGGAAGAAGTGGTGATGCGTGTTGACGAGGCCCGGCGTGACGACATGGCGCGAGGCGTCGAAGATCTTCTGCACGGGATGGACGGGCTCGGCGCCGCGGCCGACGCCTTCGACGATCCGGCCGCCTTCCACCACGACGCCGCGCTCGGCGCCTTCGGCGAGGATGGCGATGGGGTCGCGGATCCAGATGCGTTCGGTCATGGCGGACTGCCTATCCCTTTCCCGCCAGGCGGGAGAGGGTGGGGTTGAGCTCGATGCCACCTATAGCGACTCCAAGAACGCCTTCGCCGCCTCGCCATGCTCGTAGCGAAGTTTCGCGAGGTCCATGCCGACGGGCACGCCGTCCTCGACGCGCCAGTCGCCCTTCACCATCACGCGGTCGGCCTTGTAGGCGCCGCAGAGCACGAGGGCGGCGAGCGGGTCGCCGGCGCCGGAGAAGCGCAGTTCGTCGAGCGTGTAGAGCGCCATGTCGGCCTGCTTGCCGACGGCGATCGCACCGATGTCGTCGCGGCCGAGGCAGCGCGCCGACCCTTCCGTCGCCCAGCGGAACGCGTCGAAATGGGTGACGCTCTCGGCATTGTAGGTGAGGCGGTTGATCATCAGGGCGTGGCGCACGCCCTCCATCAGGTTGGAGTTGTCGTTCGAGGCCGAGCCGTCGACCCCGAGGCCGACCGGCGATCCCGCCGCTTCCAGTTCCTTGGTGCGGCACTGGCCGGAGGCGAGCACCATGTTCGAGGTCGGGCAATGCGAGACGCCGACGCCGTGGCGGCCGAGCCGCATCACCTCCTCGTCGTTGAAATGGATGCCATGCGCCAGCCAGACCCGGTCGTTGAGCCAGCCGCACTCCTCGAGATAATCGACCGGCCGGTAGCCGAAATGCTCCATGCAGTAGTCGTTCTCGTCGCGGGTTTCGCCGAGATGGGTATGCAGCCGGCAGCCGCAGCGCTCGGCCAAGGCCGCCGTCTCGACCATCAGCCGCTTGGTGACGTTGAAGGGCGCGCAGGGGGCGAGCGCCACCTGCAGCATCGCGCCCTCGGAGCGGTCGTGGTAGCGGCCGATCACCCGCTCGCAATCGGCGAGGATGACGTCGGTATCCTGCACGGCGCCCTGGTCGGCATTGCCGCCTTCCTCGGTCGTGAGGTTGAGCGCGCCGCGCGTCAGCGTCATGCGGACGCCGAGCTTGCCGGCTTCCTCCGCCTGGATGTCCATGGCGGCGTCGAGGCCGGGCGGGAAGAGATACTGGTGGTCCGAGGCGGTGGTGCAGCCGGAGATCAGGAGTTCGGTCAGGGCGAGGCGGGTGGCGAGGCGCAGATTGTCGGGATTGACGTTTTTCGCCCAGATCGGGAACAGCGCCTGCAGCCAGGGGAAGAGTTCCTTGTTGATCGCCGCCGGATGGGCGCGCGTCAGCGTCTGGAACATGTGGTGATGCGTGTTGACGAGGCCGGGCGTCACGACATGGCGCGAGGCGTCGAACACCTTGTGGACCGGGTGGCTCGGCTCGGCGCCCTTGCCTACCAGCTCGGTGATCCGGCCGTCCTCGACGACGACGCCGCGCTCGGCCCCTTCGGCCAGCACGGCGATCGGATCCTTCAGCCAGGTTCTTTCGCTCGTCGTCATGTCGCTCCCCGTCCTGTCGCGCGCCGTCCGGCGCAGGCTGTCGGCTGCGAGGCTCGCAAGATGCGCGCCAGCGCGCCCGGCCTTCAGTCCGCCTTGGCGGCCACGGCCTCGATCTCGACCAGGAATTCCGGCCGGGTGAAGCCGGTGACGATGTAGAGCGTCGAGGCCGGCAGCGGCTCGCTGACGAAACGGTCGCGCACGTTCATGTAGCGGCGCATGTCCTCGCGCCGGGTGACGAAGGCGTTGAGGCGGACGATGTCGGAGAGTTCCATGCCGCCGGCGGCGAGGATCGCGCGGATGTTCTCGAAGCAGATCTCGGCCTGCTCCTCGACGCTGTCGGGAACGCTGTCGTCGGCGCGGACCCCGAGCTGGCCGGAAGTGTAGATGAAGCGGCTGCCGGCCGGCGCCTCGACACCATGGCTGTAGCGGCCGAAGGGCGGGCGGATGTCCTTGGGGGAGAGCGGCTGGTTCACCGTGCGAAGCTCCGGGGCTGGAATGAGATCCCGGAGGGTAGGGGGCGGATGGCGGCACTGGCAAGGCCGGGCGGTCGCGCCGCGCGCCTGTCAGCGGGCGCGTTTTGCCGGGAATGCTCAATTTCCTGGCCGCTGCCGCTATCTTGAGCAGGGTTCGTCGCATAATATGGCGCCACTTCCCGAAATCGGGGCGGATGGCTAGGCGGCGGGCGGATGGTGGCGCTTCGCAGGGCGCCTTGGCATATGTCTTGCGAATGGGAAGCTCGATTTCAGGCCAGGGAGGCCGCGAACCGAGGCAATGCGGTTCGGGAGAAACGCGTTTTGGCGACCGCGGGGGCTGTCGCGACAAGGAAAGGCGGAGTGTTTATGACTTCCATCCGGACGAAGTTCATCGGCTTGGCGGCCGGCGCGGCGGCAGTGGCCTTTTCCGGCCAGGCCTTCGCGCTCGACGAGGTCTCCTTCGGCACCAACTGGCTGGCGCAGGCCGAGCATGGCGGCTTCTACCAGGCCGTCGCTGACGGCACCTACGAGAAGCACGGCCTCAAGGTGACGATCGTGCAGGGCGGCCCGCAGGCGGCCAACCGCCAGCTGATGCTGGCCGGCAAGACCAACTTCAACATGGCCGGCAACCTGGTCGAGACCTTCGCGGCCGCCGACGAGGGCATTCCGCTGGTCGAGGTCGCGGCGATCTTCCAGAAGGAGCCGCAGGTCATCATCGCCCACCCGCAGGTGGAGAAGTTCGAGGACCTCGCCAAGCTCGACACGCTGCTGCTGTCGAAGGACGGCTATGCCTCCTATTTCCAGTGGATGAAGTCGGCCTTCCCGGGCTTCCGCGACGAGCAGTTCAAGCCCTACACCTTCAATCCGGCGCCGTTCCTGGCCGATCCGAACTCGGCCCAGCAGGGCTACATCACCTCCGAGCCGTTCGAGATCGCCAAGCAGGCCGATTTCAAGCCGAAGCTGTTCCTGCTCGCCGATCAGGGCTTCAGCACCTATTCGACGCTGATCGAAGCCACGCAGGAATATGCCGAGGCGAACCCGGATATCGTCCAGCGCTTCGTCGATGCCTCGATCGAGGGCTGGTACAACTATCTCTACGGCGACAACTCGGCCGCCAACGCCCTGATCAAGAAGGACAATCCGGAGATCACGGACGAGCAGATCGCCTATTCGGTCCAGACCATGAAGGATTACGGCCTGGTCGATTCCGGCGACACGCTGGAGAAGGGCATCGGCTGCATCACCGATGCGCGCGTGCATGATTTCTACGACAAGATGGTCAAGGCGGGCGTCACCAAGGCCGGTCTGGACCTGTCGAAGGTCTACACCACCAAGTTCGTCTGCAAGGGCGTCGGCAAGGACCTGAAGAAGTAAGATCGCGAAAAGGGAGCCGCGCGGCTCCCGGCATTGCCGGGCTCGTCCCGGCAATGCCATTTCCACTTGCCGGCCGCGGCTGATAGGGCCGGGCCGGGATCGTGGCATGCCAGGCCACGCAGTTGAGGAAACGGAATACTTGTCTCTCGCAACCAGCAGCCCGCCTTCCGCTGAGTCCGGACGGCCCATCGTGCGTCTCGAGCATGTCTCGAAGACGTTCTCGAACGGCACCATCGCGCTGAAGGACATGTCGCTGTCGATCCGCGCCGGCGAGTTCATCAGCCTGCTCGGTCCGTCGGGCTGCGGCAAGTCGACCGCGCTCAGGATGCTGGCCGGGCTCGGCGAGCCTTCCTCCGGCAGCATCGTCTGGCCCGACGGCTCGCATGTCGCGGGCGACAAGAAGGGCGGCGACATCGGCTTTGTGTTCCAGGAGCCGACGCTGATGCCCTGGGCGACCGTGTTCAAGAATGTCTGGCTGCCGCTGCGGCTGAAGGGCATCTCGCAGGCCGAGGCGCGGCCGCGCATCATGGAAGCGCTGGAGATGGTCGGCCTCGACAAGTTCGCCGATTCCTACCCGCGCGAGCTTTCCGGCGGCATGAAGATGCGCGTCTCCATCGCCCGCGCGCTGGTGACCCGGCCGCGCATCCTGCTGATGGACGAGCCCTTCGCGGCGCTCGACGAGATCACCCGCCAGAAGCTCAATGACGACCTGCTGCGGCTCTGGGAACAGTTCGGCTGGACCATCGTCTTCGTCACCCACTCGGTTTTCGAATCCGTTTACCTGTCGAGCCGGATCGTCGTCATGGCCGCCCGTCCGGGCCGCGTGATCGACGAGATCGAGGTCGATGCGCCGCATCCGCGCGGCATCGGCTTCCGCACCTCGCAGGCCTATGGCGACTATTGCCGCCGCGCTTCGGAATCCCTTCTTTCCGCTATCGGAGCGGCTGACCACCTATGACCAGCATCGATCACGGCCCCGCGGCGGGCGAGACAGCCGCGCCGGCGGCGCACCAGGACGCCGCGCCCGTTCCCGCGCCGGCGATGCCGGTCAGCGAGCGCGTCCTGCGCGTGCTCATCCCGCTCGTCATGCTCGCCATGCTGATCGGCCTCTGGGCCTGGTATGTCGCCGCCTACAATATCCCGAAATACATCCTGCCCGGCCCGAACCTGGTGGCGCAGTCGCTCGTCAACGACTGGCCGATCCTCGGCATGGCGCTGCTGGTGACGCTGAAGATCACATTCGCCGCGCTCGCGATCGCGCTGGTCGGCGGCGTGGCGCTCGCGATCCTGCTCACTCAGTCGAAATGGATCGAGCTGGCGCTGTCGCCCTACATGGTCATCCTGCAGGTGACGCCGGTCGTCGCCATCGCGCCGCTGATCCTGATCTATGCGCCGTCGACGCAGGCGGCGCTGCTGATCTGCGCCTGGATCGTCGCCTTCTTCCCGGTCCTGTCGAACACGACGCAGGGCCTGAAGAGCACCGACCACAACCTGCTGAACCTGTTCGAGCTCTACGGCGCCAGCCGCTGGCAGACGATGATCCACCTGAAGCTGCCGGCGGCGCTGCCCTATTTCCTCGCCGGCCTCCGGATCGCCGGCGGCCTCGCCCTGATCGCCGCCGTGGTCGCGGAGTTCGCGGCCGGCTCGGCCGGTGCAGGTTCCGGCCTCGCCTTCCGCCTGCTTGAATCGCAGTATCGCCTCAACATTCCCCGCCTGTTCGCCGCCCTCATCCTGCTGTGCGCGACCGGTGTCGTGATCTATGGCGCCACCAGCCTGATCTCGCACCTGCTGCTGCGTCGCTGGCACGAGAGCGCGATCCGACGGGAGAACTGAGATGGCGAAAGGCTTCGTCGCGATCCCGGAGGCGGATCGCTATGTGCTCGCCAACGCGACCTTGCCGGCGGTCACGGTCGACGGGTTCGACGGACAGGACGTCGGCGAGGGCCTGATGCGGGCCGACATCGTCGTCGCCGGCGGCAAGATCGAGGCGCTCAAGCCGGCAGGCAGCGTCATCGATGCGCCCGTCGTCGACCTGGACAAGGGCCAGGTCTGGCCCTGTTTCGTCGACATGCACACGCATCTCGACAAGGGGCATATCTGGGCGCGCCGCGAAAACCCCTCGGGCAGCTTCGCCGACGCACTAGCTGCCGTCGATGCCGACCGCGACGCCAACTGGACCACGGCCGATGTGCGGGCGCGGATGGAGTTCTCGCTCCGCTCCGCCTATGCCCATGGCACCAGGCTGATCCGCACCCATATCGACTGCGTGCCGCCGCAGTTCCCGGCCTCGTGGCCGGCCTTTGCCGAGGCGCGCGATGCCTGGGCCGGCCGCGTCGACCTGCAGGCCGTGGCGCTGTCGCCGATCGACCTGTTTCTCGACGCGACGGTGCGGGCGCGCCTGACCGACACGCTGCGGACCTATGGCGGCGTGCTCGGCGGCTTCACCTATATGAGCCCCGGGCTAGAGGCCGGGCTCGACCACCTCTTCGCCATGGCGTCGGAGAATGGCTTCGACATCGACCTGCATGTCGACGAGACCGCCGATCCGAACGCCCGCTCGCTGAAGGCGATCGCGGAAGCCGCGATCCGCACCGACTATCAGGGCCAGGTCACGGTCGGCCATTGCTGCTCGCTCGCCCGCCAGGACGAGGACGAAGCCGACCGCACGCTGGATCTCGTCGCCGAGGCGGGCCTCGCCGTCGTCTCGCTGCCGATGTGCAATCTCTACCTGCAGGATCGCCACCCCGGCCGCACGCCGCGCTGGCGCGGCGTGACGCTGCTGAACGAGATGGAGGAGCGCGGCATCCGCGTCGCCGTCGCCTCGGACAACACGCGCGATCCGTTCTACGCCTATGGCGACCTCGACGCCGTCGAGGTGTTCCGCGAGGCCGTGCGCATCCTGCATCTCGACCATCCGCTCGATGGCGCCGCCCGCGTCGTCACCACCAATCCGGCGGCGGTCCTGCGCCGCCCCGACGTCGGCCGCATCCGCGCCGGCGATCCGGCCGACCTGGTGCTGTTCCGCGCCAGGACCTGGTCGGAATTCCTGTCGCGGCCGCAATCCGATCGCACCGTTTTGCGCTATGGCAATGCGATCGACCGGACCTTGCCCGATTATCGCGAACTCGATTCCCTGTTTGGAAACTGATCATGGCTCACCAATTCAGAAACGACCTCGCCGCGCTGAAGGCCGACTTGGACGGCGTCGCGCTCGAGGAGAATCCGGCGCTGGTGAAGCAGAAGAGCCGTGACTTCTTCTGGTATTCGCCCGTTCTGAAGGCGCAGCTTGATCACATCACCGCCGATTTGGTGGCGACGCCGAAGGACGAGGCGGAGGTGATCCGCATTCTGAAGGCCGCCTTCCAGCATGAGGTGCCCGTCACGCCGCGCGGCACCGGCACCGGCAATTACGGCCAGGCGATGCCGCTCTCCGGCGGCCTGATCCTCAATCTCGCCGAAATGAACAAGGTCAAGGCGATCTTCCCCGGCCGCGTCATCGCCGAGCCCGGCGCCGTGATCGCCCAGCTCGACGCCGAGACGCGTGCCCATTCCGGCCAGGAACTGCGCCTGCATCCCTCCACCGCCAAGACGGCGACGATCGGCGGCTTCATCGCTGGCGGCTCCGGCGGCGTCGGTTCGATCCGCTGGGGCGGCCTGCGCGACATCGGCAACGTGCTGCGTCTGCGCGTCGTCACCATGGAGGCCGAGCCGCGCATCCTCGAGCTGACCGGCTGGGAACTGCACAAGGTGATGCACGCCTACGGCACCAACGGCATCATCACCGAAGTCGAGATGCCGCTGACGACGGCCTATGACTGGGTCGACGTCCTCGTCGGCTTCGACGACTACATGGACGCGGTGCGCTACGCCGACGGCGTCGGCAATGCCGACGGCCTGCTCGTCAAGGAACTCGCCACCGTCGCGGCGCCGATTCCCTACGACTACTTCCTGCGCCACCAGAAGTTCCTGAAGCCCGGCCAGTCGCTGGCGATCGTCACGGTCGCCGCGCATGCGGTCGACGCCTTCCTGGCGCTCACCTCGCGCAGCAAGGGCGAGGTGGTGTTCCGCTCGGATACGGCGGAGGACCTCAAGGGCATTCCGCCGAACTACGAGCTCGGCTGGAACCACACGACGCTGCGCGCCATCCGCGTCGACCCGTCGATCACCTATCTGCAGTCGATGTATCCGCCGCCGCACCACATCGAGAAGATCGAGGCGCTGACCAGGCTGTTTGGCGACGAGGTGCCCGGCCATCTCGAATTCGTCCGCTTCGACGGCAAGATCACGCCGATGGGCCTGCCGATGGTGCGCTACACCACCGAGGCGCGGCTGGAGGAGATCATCCGCATCCACGAGGAACATGGATGCCCGATCTTCAACCCGCACCGCTACACGCTGGAAGAAGGCGGCATGAAGCAGACCGACGAAACCCAGCTCGCCTTCAAGCGCGAGGCCGATCCGAAGGGCCTGCTCAACCCGGGCAAGATGATCGCCTGGGAAGACCCCGAATTCGACTTCACCTCGACCAAGACCTTCCTGTTCCCGGGCCTGCAGCAGGCCAGCTGACATGCGCGTGCTGGTGCTCTATGCGCATCCCGTCGAGACGAGTTTCCAGGCGGCGCTGCACGGCGCCGTCGTTGGCGCGCTGACGCGGGCAGGGCACCAGGTCGATGATTGCGACCTCTATGCGGAGGGCTTCGATCCGGTCCTGTCGCGGCAGGAGCGGATCGACTACCACGACCTCGCCGTCAACCGGCGCAACGTCGATCCCTATGTCGAGCGGGTGATGCGGGCCGAGGCGCTCGTCCTGGTCTATCCGGTCTGGAATTTCGGCTTCCCGGCGATCCTGAAGGGCTTCTTCGACCGGGTGTTCCTGCCCGGCGTGTCGTTCCGGATGGAAAACGGCAAGGCGGTCGGCAATCTCGGCCATATCCGCAAGCTCGCGGCCGTGGCGACCTATGGCGGCGCGCGCTGGCGGGCGCTCCTCGTCGGCGATCCGCCGCGAAAGAGCGTCACGCGCGTGCTGCGTGCGCAGGTCGGCAGGCTCGGCCGCGTGCCCTACCTCACCCATTACGACATGAACCGCTCGACGGAAGCGACGCGATCGGCGTTCCTGGAGCGCGTCACGAAAGAGATGGAACGCTTTTAGCCTCATGCGCGCGCTCGTCGTCTTTGCCCATCCCGTGCCGGAAAGTTTTGGCGCCGCCGTCCGTGACACCGTCGTCGGCGCGCTGAAGCGGTCCGGTCACGAGGTCCGCCTGCTCGACCTCTACGCCTCCGGCTTCAATCCGGTGATGGGCGCCGACGAGCGGCGGGTCTACAACGACCCCGTCGTCAACGAGGTGCCGATCGCCGACCATCTCGCGCATATCAAGTGGTGCGAGATCCTCGTCTTCGTCTATCCGACCTGGTGGTTCAGTCCGCCTGCCATGCTGAAGGGCTGGCTCGAGCGGGTCTGGGTGCCGCATGCCACCTTCATCATGCCGACGGCGACGCGCGGCTCGCGCCCGGGCATGAAGAACATCCGCAAGCTCGCCGTGGTGACGACCTGCGGGGCGACCTGGTGGCTTTCCAAGCTGATCGGCGAGCCGGGCCGGCGCATCCTGCTGCGCGGCATCCGCACGCTCTGCCACCCGCTCTGCCGCACCAGCTACATGGCGCACTACAAGATGGACAGCTCGACGCCGGAGAGCCGGGCGCGCTACCTCGCCAGGGTCGATCGCAAGATCGGCAAGCTGTAGCCCGCGCACATCCTGACCATTGCGAGCAGCGGGGCGTTGCTTCATTTTCATGGAATGAGCGCGAGCCTGACAAAGCACGAGCGGATGGTACTGCGGAAAGCCATCGGCAACCGTTCCGTCCCCGGCCCGGTCATCCGACCCTACTTCCGGGGGCCGGACTATCTGATTTCGCACGCGTGCTTTGCTTGTCGGAAATCGTGGAAATGCAGTGGCGACACAGATCATGCGTGTCCCCAATGCCAGAGACCTCTCGCCTTGATGGGGCGCTCCTTCCGCCCGCCGAGAAAGCGCGACGTCGATCAGTGGGAAAAGCTCAGCAGGCTGTGGGCGGCGGGGTTCCGATTCTGGAGCTATCGAAGCTTCCCCGGTGCCGAGCCGTATCCCGACGATCTCCGAGACGTCGATGCATGGATCCGTCGCAACCCCGTCCATCCCATGCGGATGCCGGGCTTGGCGGATAGGCATTGCGAGGCGGCTCCGACTGGCCCGGCGCAGGATCCATGAGGAGACTGCGGTTCGCGATGACCGCCGCGGTGTTCTACAAGGGAAGCTCCTGACGGGCGGCACGCGCTCGTCGTTTCCCGAGTTTGAGGACCGCTGCCCATGCCGATCCGTCACCCGTCCCGGCGAACGCTTCTGAGCGGCAGCGGCGCCGCCGCCGTTGCCGGGATCGCAACCCTTTTCATGGTGTCCGGTGTCATGACCGCTTCCGCCCAGACCGCCCCGAATGCGGCCGCCCTGTTCGAGGCCGTCGAGCGCAACGACGCGGCCGCCGTCGCCGACCTCCTTGCCAAGGGCGTCGCGCTCGATGCCCGCAACGCCGAGGGCGAGACGGCGCTGCTGGTCGCGACGCATCGGGACTTCGTCGAGGTCGCGCGGCTGCTGATCCTGGCCGGCGCCGCCGTCAACGCCAAGGACCGCATCCAGGACAGCCCCTATCTCTATGCCGGCGCCCGCGGTCATCTCGAGATCCTGAAGCTGACGCTGGCGTATGGGGCGGACCTCGGGAGCACCAACCGCTATGGCGGCACCGCGCTCATTCCGGCGTCGGAGCGCGGCCATGTCGAAACCGTGCGCACGCTCATCGAGGCGGGCGTCGCGGTCGATCATGTCAACAATCTCGGCTGGACGGCGCTGCTCGAGGCGATCCTGCTCGGCGACGGCGGCGAGCGCCATGTCGCGATCGTCGGGCTCCTGCTCGACGGCGGAGCCGATCCGTCGCTGCCGGATGGCAATGGCGTCACGCCCTTGCGGCACGCCAGGGAGCGCGGCTTCCAGCCGATCGTCGAACTCCTGACGAAGGCCGGCGCG
Source organism: Kaistia nematophila (assembly GCF_026343855.1). Taxonomy (NCBI): domain Bacteria; kingdom Pseudomonadati; phylum Pseudomonadota; class Alphaproteobacteria; order Hyphomicrobiales; family Kaistiaceae; genus Kaistia; species Kaistia nematophila. The sequence goes on from NZ_JAPKNK010000009.1 coordinate 24,906, forward strand.
CGCGGATAGCCGCCCGGTTGCGAGGGCAGGGATAAAGTCGCCGGCGGCGGCGAACATGAAAACGGCGGCCCGATCGCATCGGAGCCGCCGCTTTCGTATTCCCTTCAGGCGAAGCCTGGGGCCGCAACCGTCACCTTCCCGCAGGGAGAGGCGAAGGCAGGTGCCGGTCGCCTCAGCGCGCCAGGAGCTTTTCGAGTTCCGGGCGGAACTCGTCGGCGATATCCGGGCGGTCGAGCGCGAAGGCCACGTTGGCGGCGAGGAAGCCGACCTTGTTGCCGCAGTCATAGGTCTGGCCGTCGAAGCGGCAGCCGTAGAAATACTGGCGGTCCATCAGCTTCAGCATGGCGTCGGTCAGCTGGATCTCGTTGCCGGCGCCGCGCTCCTGCTTCGACAGGAAGTCGAAGATCTGCGGCTGCAGGATATAGCGGCCGTTGATGTAGAGGTTGGACGGCGCCACTTCCGGCTTCGGCTTCTCGACCATCGCGTTGATGCGGAAGGCGGGGCCGCCGACTTCCTGGCCGATGCCGACGATGCCGTACTGGTGCGTCTGGGCCGGGTCGCATTCCTCGACGGCGAGGACGTTGCCGCCCCATTCCTCGTAGACCTTGACCATCTGCTTCAGGCAGCCCGGCTCGCCCTTCATCACCATGTCCGGCAGCAGCACGGCGAACGGCTCGTTGCCGATCATCTCGCGCGCGCACCAGACGGCATGGCCGAGGCCGAGCGGAACCTGCTGGCGGGTGAAGCTGGTCGAACCCGGCTTCGGCAGGTCTTTGGCGAGGAGGCTCAGGGCCTCCTTCTTGCCGCGGTCGGAAAGCGTCGCCTCGAGTTCGTACTGGACGTCGAAATGATCCTCGATGACCGCCTTGTTGCGGCCGGTGACGAAGATCAGGTGCTCGATGCCGGCCTCGCGCGCCTCATCGACGGCGTATTGGATCAGCGGACGATCGACGACCGTCAGCATCTCCTTCGGCATGGCTTTGGTCGCGGGCAGAAAGCGGGTGCCAAGGCCTGCAACAGGAAATACGGCCTTGCGAATCTTCGGGTTCATGGACGCCTCACAGATGCATCGGTACGGGCAGCATATCGACAGATTCCTAACAAGAATACCAATGAAAAGGTAGCGTTTTGGCCTTCATCAAGACTTCGTTTACCTATTCATAGTTCATTAACAATCGGAATATGCTTGGAGTTTTGAAGTGGCGGTCTTGGTGACTGGCGGAGCCGGCTATATTGGTAGCCACATGGTGTGGCGTCTTGTTGACGCTGGTGAGGCAGTGGTCGTGCTCGACCGCCTGTCCACCGGCTTTCAATGGGCCGTTGCGCCGGAAGCCGTCTTCGTCGAGGGCGACATCGCCGACGAGGCGCTGGTCGGGCGACTGGTCGCCCAACATTCGATCGACGCGGTGATCCATTTCGCCGGTTCGATCGTCGTGCCGGATTCGGTCGCCGACCCGCTCGGCTACTATCTCAACAACACCGTCAAATCCCGCGCGCTGATGGCGGCGGTGATCGGCGCCGGCGTGCGCCACTTCATCTTTTCCTCGACCGCCGCCGTCTATGGCGATACCGGCACCGAACCGGTCATCGAGACTGCGCCGACCGTGCCGCAATCGCCTTATGGCCGCTCCAAGCTGATGACGGAGATGATGCTGGAGGACGCGGCCCGGGCGCATGATTTCCGCTATGTGGCGCTGCGCTATTTCAACGTCGCCGGCGCCGATCCGCGCGGCCGCACGGGCCAGTCGACCCGGGGCGCGACCCACCTGATCAAGGTCGCCTGCGAGACGGCGCTCGGCAAGCGCGACGGCATCGACCTCTATGGCACCGACTACGACACGCCGGACGGCACCTGCGTGCGCGACTACATCCACGTCGCCGACCTCGCGAGCGCGCATGCCGATGCGCTCGCCTATCTGCGCGCCGGCGGCGACAGCCTGGTCGCCAATTGTGGCTATGGCCACGGTTATTCGGTGCGCGAGGTGCTGGCGTCGGTGCGGCGCGTCTCCGGCCGGGATTTTTCCGTCATCGAGCGCGGTCGTCGCGCCGGCGATGTTCCCGCCGTGGTCGCAAATTCGACACGTGCGCGCATCACGCTTGGCTGGACGCCCATGCATGACGATCTCGACCAGTGCGTTGCGACGGCGCTGGCCTGGGAGGAGGCGCTCGGCCGGCGCAACCAGCGCGACTGAGCGAAAGGACCGGGCAAGACCCGGCCGGAGCTTGAGAACGAACCGGACGGGGGCCCGGACTTGCATTGACACGAAGACGAGGAGACCTCTGAGACATGGCATTTTTGAGCCCGCCCGTTTCCGCCGCACGGCCGTTCGCGGCCGCCGGAACCCGCGTTGTGCTTCTGTTCCTGATGCTGCTGGCCGGCCTGGTGCCCGCCATGGCGGATGCGGCAGGCGCGCGATGGGTGGCGAGCTTCTGGCCCACGGCTCAGAAGGCCGGCATTTCGCGCAGCGTCTACAACAGCGCCCTCGGCAACTTCACCCCCGATCCCGACGTGCTCGCCAAGGCGAGCTCGCAGGCCGAGTTCGTCAAGCCGCTCTGGGACTATCTCGATAGTGCCGTTTCCGCCAAGCGGCTGGAGAACGGCCGCGAGGCGATGCGCCAGTATGGCCGGCAATTGCAGCAGATCGAGCAGACCTTCGGCGTCGACCGCAGCGTGGTGGTCGCGATCTGGGGCATGGAATCCTCCTATGGCCAGATCCTGACCAACGACAAGATCGTCAAGAACACCATCCGCTCGCTGGCGACGCTCGCCTATCAGGGTGGCTCGCGCGCGAAATATGGTCGCCAGCAGTTGATCGCGGCGCTGAAGATCCTGCAGCGCGGCGATGTCGATGCTCGCCACATGGTCGGCTCCTGGGCCGGCGCCATGGGCCACACCCAGTTCATCCCCACCACCTACCAGGCCTATGCCGTCGACTTCGACGGCGACGGCAAGCGCAATGTCTGGACCTCGGAGGTCGACGCGCTCGCCTCGACCGCCAATTATCTCGCCAAGATGGGCTGGCGGCATGGCCAGACCTGGGGCTACGAGGTCGAGCTGCCGGCCGGCTTCGACTGGCGCCACGCCGATTCCGGCAAGGCGCTGTCGCTCGACCAGTGGCGCAAGCTCGGCATCCACCGCGTCGCGGGTCGGCCGTTCCCTGCCTCGAACGATACGGCGACGCTCTATGCGCCCGCGGGCGCCGGCGGGCCCGCCTTCCTGCTCCTGCATAACTTCAAGGTGATCAAGCGTTACAACAACGCCGATGCCTATGCGCTGGCCGTCGGCCACCTGTCGGACCGGCTGCGCGGCGGCGGCGAGTTCGTTTCGGGCTGGTCGCGCGACGTGCGGCCGCTTTCGGCGGCGGAGCGGGCCGAATTGCAGCAGCTGCTCGGTCGCCACGGTTACTATTCAGGCTCCGTCGACGGCAAGATCGGCGCCGGCACGCGCCTCGCCATCCGCCAGTACCAGGCGGCCGCCGGCGACATTCCGGACGGCTACGCCTCGACGGGCCTGTTGCAGCAATTGCGGTCTGGCAGGTAAGATCGCCCCCTCAGGAAAGGTCGCGAGGGCAGGCGACCCCCAAATGGCGGGATGTCGTCATGCTGGCTGGTATGCTTCGAAGTTGGGTCGCCCTTATCCTGGCTGCCGTCGCGCTGGCGAGCGCGACGGAGCCCGCCGCCGCGCAGTTCCGCGGCGGACCGGCCGGATTCCTCGACCGCCTCTTCGGCATTGAGCGGCCGCCGCCGCAGGACCTGTATCCCGTGCCGCCGGAGGAACTCGGTCGTCGTCGCGGACCGGGCATGCAGCGCCCGCCGCGTCAGTCGAACGATCAGGCGCCGCCGGTGCGCAAGAAGCGTCCGGCCGCGCCGGCCGAACCGATCTATCCGGCGCTCGAGGTCCAGCCCAAGAACCCGGACGCGCGCAAGGTGCTCGTCGTCGGAGATTTCGTCGGCAGCGGCCTCGCCTGGGGGCTGGACCAGGCCTTCGCCGAGGAGCCGCGGCTTGTTGTTATCGACCGCTCCGACGGCTCGTCCGGCTTCGTGCGCGACGATTACCTGGATTGGGCCAGCCGGATTACCGAGCTGCTCGACAGCGAGAAGCCCGACATCGTCGTCGTCGAGATGGGTGCCAATGACCGTCAGCAGATCAAGACCGCGGAGGGCAGGCTTTCGCCCGGCTCGGACGAATGGCGCAAGGCCTATCAGCAGCGCGTCGAGCGTTTCCTGCTGGCGCTGAAGGTTTATGGCAAGCCGGTCTACTGGGTCGGCGCGCCGCCGCTCCGCTCGTCGGACGCCTCGGCCGACATGGCCGAGCTGAACCAGCTGTTCAAGGCGCGGGCCGACGCGGTCGGGGCGCATTTCATCGATGTCTGGGACGGTTTTGCCGACGAGAGCGGCAAGTTCATCGCGCGCGGACCGGACGTCGATGGCCAGATGCGCAATCTGCGCCTCGGCGACGGGATCAATTTCAGCAAGGCCGGCAAGCGCAAGCTCGCCTTCTTCGTCGAGCGCGACATCCGTCAGAGCAGCGGCCTCGGCTTGCCGATGAGCTCGATCACCCCGACCAATCCGAACGCGGCGACCGAGATCGGTCCGGACGGCAAGGAGCGCAAGGTCGGGCCGGTGGTGTCGCTGACGGAGCCGGATCCGGGCGCCGCCAGCGCCAAGCTCGTCGGCGCCGCCAACGAGGCGGGTCCCGGACCCGCGGCCGATAGCCTGCAATATAAGCTGACCGTCCGCGGCCAGGCGCCGGCGCCGCAGCCGGGCCGGGTCGACGATTTCGCCTGGAAGCCGCCGCATGCGGAGGACGACGGCGCCGCCACGTCCTCGTCCAGCATCGTCGACGGCATCGTCATCCTGCCGGCGCCTACCGCCGCCGTGCCGACCCTGGCGCCCTCGGTGCAGTAGGGGAAGCCCGCACCCCAGCCCTCTCCCGCGCGCGGGAGAGGGGGCCGCATGTGCCCCTCGCCAAAGCGCGTGATTGATGAAGAGCGCTGACCGGAACCCTTGCCCGCTTGCGGGAGAGGGCAGGGTGAGGGGCCTGCCGAATCCCATCGCGGAACGCCGCCACCAAAGAAAGAAGCCCCCGCCGGCGACCGGCGGGGGCTTCTTCTTCGGGGATGAGCGGACCGTGCCCTACCAGGCGAGGTTGGTCGCGCCCATCAGCTGCTTGTCGATCGCATGCGCGGCCTGGCGACCCTCGCGGATCGCCCAGACGACCAGCGACTGGCCGCGGCGCATGTCGCCGGCGGCGTACACCTTGTCGACGGAGGTCTGGTAGTTCTTCGTATCGGCGGCGAGGTTGCCGCGCTTGTCGAGCGTGGCGCCAAGCTCGGCCAGCATGCCCTCATGCACCGGATGGGCAAAGCCGATCGCCAGGAAGACCAGGTCGGCGCGGATGATGAATTCCGTGCCCTCGATCGGCCGGCGCTTCTCGTCGACCCGGGCGCATTCGACGCCCGTGACCTTGCCGTTCTTGCCGACGACTCGCAGCGTCGCGCAGGCGAACTCGCGCTCGGCGCCCTCGGCCTGCGAGGACGAGGTGCGGAACTTGGTCGGCCAGTAGGGCCAGACGCTCAGCTTGTCTTCCCTGAGCGGCGGCATCGGGCGGATGTCGAGCTGGGTGACGGCGAGCGCGCCCTGGCGGAACGAGGTGCCGACGCAGTCCGACGCCGTGTCGCCGCCGCCGATGACGACGACGCGCTTGCCGGTGGCGATGATCGGCTCCTCGTGGATCTCCTCGCGGCCGACGCGCCGGTTCTGCTGGACCAGGAACGGCATGGCGTAGTGAACGCCTTCCATCTCGGCGCCCGGCAGCTTCGGATCGCGCGGAGCCTCGGCGCCGCCCGTCAGCAGCACGGCGTCGTGCCCGTCCACCAGCTCGGCCATCGGCTTGGTGACGCCGATGTTCTGGCCGTAGTGGAAGGTCGCGCCCTCGGCCTCGATCTGCGCCACGCGCCGATCGATGAAGTGCTTCTCCATCTTGAAGTCCGGAATGCCGTAGCGGAGCAGGCCGCCGGCCTTGGCCTCGCGCTCATAGACATGCACGTCGTGGCCGGCGCGGGCGAGCTGCTGCGCAGCCGCCAGGCCCGCCGGGCCGGAGCCGACGATCGCGATCTTCCTGCCGGTCTTGACCGAGGCGATCTCCGGCTTGATCCAGCCTTCGTCCCAGGCCTTGTCGGCGATCGACTGCTCGACCGTCTTGATGGCGACCGGCGTGTTCTCGAGGTTCAGCGTGCACGCTTCCTCGCACGGGGCGGGGCAGATGCGGCCGGTGAACTCCGGGAAGTTGTTGGTCGAATGCAGGTTGCGCGCCGCCTCCTGCCAGTCGCCCGAATAGACGAGGTCGTTCCAGTCCGGGATCTGGTTGTGCACCGGACAGCCGGTGTCGCCATGGCAGAACGGAATGCCGCAATCCATGCAGCGCGCCGCCTGCCGAACGACGTCCTGGTCGTTCAGCGGCAGGGTGAATTCCCGGAAGTGCCGGATGCGGTCCGCAGCCGGCTGGTACTTCTGGTCCTGGCGGTCGATCTCGAGGAAACCCGTTACCTTACCCATTTCTTCCCCCTTACTCGGCCGCCACGCCGTAGCGCGCGCGTTCCATCTCGATCAGTGCGCGCCGATATTCGACCGGCATGACCTTGCGGAATTTTGGACGATAGCTCTCCCAGTTCTCCAGGATCTCCTTGGCGCGGGTCGAGCCCGTGTAGTGGAGATGCTGCGAGATCAGGCGGTGCAGGCGCTCGTCATCGAAGCGGTTCATGTTCGACGTGATGTCGATCCGGCCCTTGTGCTCGATGTCGCCGCCATGGTGATGCAGCTTCTCGAGCAGGTCGTCCTCTTCCTGGACCGGCTGGATCTCGACCATCGACAGGTTGCAGCGCTGCGCGAAGGTCTCGTCCTCGTCCAGGACATAGGCGATGCCGCCGGACATGCCGGCCGCGAAGTTGCGGCCGGTCTGGCCGATGACGACGACGATGCCGCCGGTCATGTATTCGCAGCCATGGTCGCCGCAGCCCTCGACGACGGCGATCGCGCCCGAGTTGCGGACGGAGAAGCGCTCGCCGGCGACGCCGCGGAAATAGGCCTCGCCCTCGGTCGCACCGTAGAGCACGGTGTTGCCGACGATGATCGACTGCTCCGGCACGATGCGGGTCGCCTCGGGCGGACGCACGACGATGCGGCCGCCGGACAGGCCCTTGCCGACATAGTCGTTGCCTTCGCCGATCAGGTCGATCGAGACGCCGCGCGCCAGGAAGGCGGCGAAGCTCTGGCCGGCCGTGCCGCGCAGGGTGATGGCGATCGTGTCTTCCGGCAGGCCGTCATTGCCGTAGCGCTTGGCGACCTCGCCCGAGAGCATCGCACCGGCCGAACGGTCGGTGTTGTGGATCTCGGCCTCGATCTTGACCGGCTTGCCGGTGGCGAGCGCGGGCGCCGCCTCGGCGATCAGCTTGCGGTCGAGCACATGCTCGATCGGGTGCTTCTGCAGCTCGGTATGACGGATCTCTTCCGGCCCGGCCTCCACCTTGTGGAACAGCTTGGTGAAGTCGAGACCGGCCGCCTTCCAGTGGTTGACCGCCGCGACCTTGTCGAGCCGGTCGGACTGGCCGATCAGCTCCACCAGGGTGCGCGCGCCCATGGCCGCCATCAGCTGGCGCACTTCCTCGGCGACGAAGAAGAAGAAGTTGATGACGTTCTCGGGCGTGCCCTTGAAGCGCTTGCGCAGCACCGGATCCTGGGTGGCGACGCCGACCGGGCAGGTGTTCAGGTGGCACTTGCGCATCATGATGCAGCCGGCCGCGATCAGCGGGGCCGTCGAGAAGGCGAACTCGTCCGCGCCGAGCAGCGCGCCGATGATGACGTCGCGACCCGTCCGGAAGCCGCCATCGACCTGCAGGGCGATGCGCGAGCGCAGGCCGTTCAGGACCAGCGTCTGCTGCGTCTCGGCCAGGCCGATTTCCCACGGGCTGCCGGCATGCTTCAGCGAGGTCAGCGGCGAAGCGCCGGTGCCGCCCTCGAAGCCGGAGATGGTGATGTGGTCGGCGCGCGCCTTGGCGACGCCGGCGGCGACCGTGCCGACACCGACTTCGGAGACGAGCTTGACCGAGACATCGGCCTGCGGGTTGACGTTCTTCAGGTCGAAGATCAGCTGGGCCAGATCCTCGATCGAGTAGATGTCATGGTGCGGCGGCGGCGAGATCAGGCCGACGCCCGGCGTCGAATGCCGGACCTTGGCGATGGTCGCGTCGACCTTGTGGCCGGGCAGCTGTCCGCCTTCGCCGGGCTTGGCACCCTGCGCCACCTTGATCTGCATCACGTCGGAGTTGACGAGATATTCCGTCGTCACGCCGAAGCGGCCCGAGGCGATCTGCTTGATCGACGAACGCAGCGAATCGCCGTTCGGCAGCGGCTGGAAGCGCTCCGGCTCCTCGCCGCCCTCGCCGGTGTTCGACTTGCCGCCGATCCGGTTCATGGCGATGGCGAGCGTGGTGTGCGCCTCGCGCGAGATCGAGCCGAACGACATGGCGCCGGTGGCGAAGCGCTTGACGATCTCGGCCGCCGGCTCGACTTCCTCGAGCGGCACCGGGGTCAGGCCGACTTCCTCCGCCATCTTGATCTCGAACAGGCCGCGCAGCGTCAGCAGCGCCTTGGACTGCTCGTTCATCGCCTTGGCGTAGTCTTCGTAGCGATCCCACGAGCCGGTGCGGACGGCATGCTGCAGCGTCGCCACCGAGTCGGGCGACCAGGCATGCTTCTCGCCGCGGATGCGGTAGTTGTACTCGCCGCCGATATCGAGCGTGTTGCGCAGGATCGCGCCGTTGCCAAAGGCCTCGGCGTGGCGACGCACCGTCTCCTCGGCGATCTCGGCGAGGCCGATGCCCTCGATGGTGGTGGCGGTGCCGAAGAAGTAGCGCTCGACGAATTCCGACGCCAGGCCGACCGCGTCGAAGATCTGCGCGCCACAATAGGACTGGTAGGTCGAGATGCCCATCTTGGACATGACCTTGAGGATGCCCTTGTCGATCGACTTGACGTAGCGATGCACGATCTCTTCGTCGTCGACCTCCTCGGGGAAGTCCTTCTTCATGTCGGTCAGCGTCTCGAAGGCGAGATAGGGATTGATCGCCTCGGCGCCGAAGCCGGCCAGCACGCAGAAATGATGCACTTCACGCGCCTCGCCCGTCTCGACGACGAGACCGACGGAGGTGCGCAGACCCTTGCGGATCAGGTGATGGTGCACGCCAGCGGTGGCGAGCAGGGCCGGAATCGGGATCCGGTCCGGCCCGACCATGCGGTCCGACAGGATGATGATGTTGTAGCCGCCATGCACGGCCGCCTCGGCGCGCTCGCAGAGCCGCTCCAGCGCGTCGGCCATGCCTTCGGCGCCCTGCGCCGAGGCGTAGGTGATGTCGAGCGTCTTCGACTGGAACGGATTGTCGTCCAGCTCGCCGATGGCGCGGATCTTCTCGAGATCCGGGTTCTCGAGGATCGGCTGCCGCACTTCCAGCCGCTTGCGGCGGCCGGCGCCTTGCAGGTCGAACAGGTTCGGCCGCGGTCCGATGAACGAGACGAGGCTCATGACGAGCTCCTCGCGGATCGGGTCGATCGGCGGGTTCGTCACCTGGGCGAAGTTCTGCTTGAAGTAGGTGTAGAGCAGCTTCGACTTGTCGGAGAGCACCGAGATCGGCGTATCCGTGCCCATCGAGCCGACCGCTTCCTGGCCGGTGGTCGCCATCGGCGCCATCAGCAGCTTCAGGTCTTCGCCCGTGTAGCCGAAGGCCTGCTGGCGATCGAGCAGCGTCACGTCGGTGCGCGGCGCGCGCGGCGGCACCGGCGGCAGGTCTTCCAGCACGATCTGGGTGCGCGCCAGCCACTCCTGGTAGGGGAGCTTGGTGGCGAGCTCGGTCTTGATCTCCTCGTCCGAGACGATGCGGCCCTGCTCGAGGTCGATCAGCAGCATGCGGCCGGGCTGCAGCCGCCACTTGGTGATGATCTTCTCCTCCGGAACCGGCAGCACGCCGGATTCGGAGGCGAGCAGCACGTCGCCATCCTCGGTGACGAGGTAGCGGGCCGGGCGCAGGCCGTTGCGGTCGAGGGTGGCGCCGATCTTCAGGCCGTCGGTGAAGGCGACGGCGGCGGGGCCGTCCCAGGGCTCCATCAGCGCGGCGTGATACTCGTAGAAGGCGCGCCGCTGCTCGTCCATGAGCGGGTTGCCCGCCCAGGCCTCGGGGATCAGCATCATGGCCGCGTGCGGCAGTGAATAGCCGCCCTGGACCAGGAACTCGAGCGCGTTGTCGAAGCAGGCGGTGTCCGACTGTCCCTCATAGGAGATCGGCCACAGCTTCGAGATGTCGTTGCCGTAGAGCTCCGAATCGACCGAGGCCTGCCGCGCCGCCATCCAGTTGACGTTGCCGCGCACCGTGTTGATCTCGCCGTTATGCGCGACCATGCGGTAGGGATGCGCCAGGCGCCAGGACGGGAAGGTGTTGGTCGAGAAGCGCTGATGCACGAGCGCGAGCGCGCTCTCGAAGCGCTCGTCGTGGAAGTCGCAATAATAGGCGCCCAGCTGCTCGGCCAGGAACATGCCCTTGTAGACGATGGTGCGCGACGACAGCGACACGACGTAGAAGTCGTTGTCGAGGCCGGAATAGGCTGCGTAGATGCGGTTCGAGATCACCTTGCGGATGATGAACAGCCGCCGTTCGAACGCCTCGTCGCTCGCCATGCCCTTGCCGCGGCCGATGAAGACCTGGCGATGGTAGGGCTCGGTCGCCGCGATGTCGGGCGCCTTGGACAGCGACGAGTTGTCGACCGGCACGTCGCGCCAGCCGAGCAGCTCCTGGCCCTCGGAGACGACGACTTCCTCGACGATCTTCTCCATGCCGGCGCGGATCTCCGCGTCCTGCGGCAGGAAGAGGAAGCCGACGGCGTAGCTGCCGGGCGCGCCGATGGCAAAGCCCAGCCGGTCCGCTTCCTCGGAGAAGAAGCGGTGCGGGATCTGGACCAGCATGCCGGCGCCGTCGCCCATCAGCGGATCCGCGCCGACTGCGCCGCGATGCTCGAGGTTGCGGACGATCTGCAGGCCGCTCTGGACGATGCGGTGCGACTTCTCGTTCTTCAGGTTGGCGATGAAGCCGACGCCGCAGGCATCGTGCTCATTGCGCGGGTCATAGAGGCCTTGGGCGCCTATTCCGCCGGCCTTGTTGCGTACGGCAGTGCTTTTGGCGGCGCGGGTAGTCGCCGCTGCTGCCATCTGCATTTCCGTCTCGCGCAAGTCCTTCGGCATCTGAGTGCCCTCTCATCCTCTATGGTTCATCATTCGACGATCCAGCCGGCCGCCCGTCCGCCCGTTCCCTCGGGAACGTCTGGACCGGCAACCGGCGCATCGCCGTATTCACTATAAGACGCATCGCGCCCAAACCGCCGCGCCCCGCCGAACCGGCGTTCGCAACCCCGGCCGTCCGGCCGCATCCTCTTGCAAGCAAGGTTCATTCCGAACCTGCCTGCCCGCTTCCGCAATTCGCGAAACCGTCCTGCCGTTACCCTACGATGGGACAGCAAGGCTGTCCTAATTCAAGGCGCGCCAAAATGCCAGAACTCTCTCGCTGCGGCAAGCGTTTCGCTGATCACGCATTATGTTTGTTACGAAACGAACGAGGCCAACAAACTTTAGGTGATGGATCGGCGGTCGCAGCGCAAGAAAATTTCGAATGCCGGTCGCGCGGGGCCGTCGGTCGGGGAAGTGTTTTGCCGCAGAAATGCGCCGGTTTCCGCCGCTCCGACGGCTTGTTGCACAGGCTGGCAGATTCGACCGATTCCAGCCTCGCTCCTTCCGGCGGGCAGCCAGGCCGCGTCGCGACAAGGCTGTCGAGCGCTTTTGGCGGCCCGCCAGGCGGGGAATCGCCGCGGAGGGCTTGCGCTTCCCGGCGCGCCGCCGCGATATGACGCCATGATCTTTGCAAGCGACAACTGGATGGGCGCGTCCGACCGCGTGGCGGCCGCACTCGTCGAAGCGGCGGCGGGCCATGCCCCCGCCTATGGAAACGATCCGCTGACGGCGGCCGTCGAGGCTTCGTTCTCGCGGGTGTTCGAGCGGGAGGTGGCGACATTCTTCGTCGCGACCGGCACGGCGGCGAATGCGCTGTCGCTCGCGCAGTTCGCCAAGCCCGGCGGCGTGGTTTTCTGCCATCGCGACGCGCATATCGCCGTCGATGAATGCGGAGCGCCGGAATTTTTCGGCGGCGGTTCTCGGCTGCATCGCATCGATGGCGCCGGCGGCAAGCTGCTGCCCGCGGATCTCGCCGCCGCCATCTCCGCCTATCCGGCCGAGGCGCTGCATCACGGCCAGCCGGCGGCCGTCTCGATCAGCCAGCTGACGGAGGCGGGCACTGCCTATACGCCGGCGGAAATCGCTGAGATCGCCGCCGTCGCCCATGGCGCCGGCCTGCCGCTGCACATGGACGGCGCCCGATTCGGCAATGCCGTGGCGGGGCTCGGCGTATCGCCGGCGGAAGCGAGCTGGCGTTCCGGCGTCGATGTGCTGTCCTTCGGCGGTTCCAAGAATGGCTGCTTCGCCGCCGAGGCTGTGGTGTTCTTCGATCCCGGGAAGGCGCGCGGCTTCGAGTTCCACCGCAAGCGCGCCGGCCAGCTGTTCTCGAAGAGCCGCTTCGTTTCGGCCCAGTTCGCGGCCTATCTCGATGGGGATCATTGGCTGGATATGGCGGCGCACGCCAATGCGATGGCGCAGCGCCTCGCCGACGGTCTCGTGGCGGCCGGTTCGGCCGTCCCGCTGCGGCCGCTGGGCAACGAGATCTTCGCCACGCTTTCAAAGGCTGCGGACGGGCGGCTGCGCGCGGCCGGTGCGAGCTACTATGAATGGCCGCCGGCAGGACTGATTGCCGCACCCTTGGACAATGACACCATTTTTGTGCGGCTGGTGACCAGTTTTCGTACTGACGAGGCCGATGTGGAGCGCTTCGTGCAAATAGTTTCGGCAGTTGATGCCTAAAATAAAGGCGCCCCACTTGCGTGGGGCGCCCGGTCAACGGAGTGCGCGGGTCGCCGTTCAGGCGGCCTTGGCCTCGATCTGCTGGCTGGTTTTCTTGCCGCTGGTGATGGCGATCGTGCGCGGCTTCATCGCCTCCGGGATCTCGCGGACGAGATCGACGTGGAGGAGGCCGTTCTCGAGGCTGGCGCCCTTCACTTCCACATGGTCGGCGAGCTGGAAGCGGCGCTCGAACGAGCGTCCGGCGATGCCGCGATAGAGCACTTCCGATTCCTTGCCGTCCTCGGGCTTCTTCTCGCCCTTCACAGTCAGCGTGTTCTCACGCGACTCGATCGACAGTTCGCTGTCGCCGAACCCGGCTACCGCCATGGTGATGCGGTAGGCGTTCTCGCCGGTGCGCTCGATGTTGTAGGGCGGGTAGCCCGGCACGCCGGCGTCGACGCCAGAGGCCTGGTCGAGAAGGGAAAAGAGCCGGTCGAAGCCGACGGTGGAGCGATAGAGCGGGCTCAGGTCAAACGTACGCATGGGTGTCCTCCTTGGAGCGACGGGGTTCGAAATTCACGCCGGCTCCGCCATCTCGGCCGGGCCGCGTGTCTCACTCGCGGACCCGGTATCGGCATCCGCTGATTGGATGTGGGGATGGGGCAAAAGCTGTTCAAGGGCCGGTCCATTTCGGCTGAACGCCACATGAACGACCCATTCCAATGGCGTTCAGGCGGCTGCGGATAGCTTCACCATCAAGACCGGCGATGCACAGATCGTCCGGCTCATCCGCTGGAGAAAGACCCATGATCAAGGCCATTCTTGCCACCTCTGCTCTGATTGGCGCGCTGGTCCTGCCGATCGCCGCGCAGGCCCAGGACTATCGCTTCGAGGGCGGCCGCGGCGGATACAATGACGACCGCGGCTACCGGGACGATCGCGACTATCGCCGCCCGCCGCCTCCTCGCCGCCAGCTCGACGGCCGCCAGATCTACCGCGTGCTCGCCCGCCAGGGTTATGCCCGCATCGACATCGTCAACCGCCGCAGCGACGTCTACATCGTCCGCGCCATCGGCCCGCGCGGCCGCGACGTGATGCTGGTGGTGGATTCCTGGTCCGGCGAGATCCTGCGCCGCCGCGTGATCGAGAATGACTGGCGCGGTGATCGCGGCTGGCATGGCGGCTGGGGCAATGACTGGCGCCGCTGGTAAGCGCAGGGCGCACTGACCTGCTGGTCGATCTCGAATCCGCCCCCCGCGCGAGGTCGGCCTGTCAGCCGGCGACATCCCCGGATGTCGCCGGTTTCTTCGTTTCGGCCTTCGCACCGGTGCGCAGCCGTCGCTTGTCGCCTTCCGGTTGCTCGGCTAAGACCGGAGGACCCACGATGCCATGCTCGAATGCGGAACTGCGCGGCGGATGAGTCTGCAATCCTTTCCCGACAACCCCGTCCCGACAGGCGCTGCCGAACAGACGGTCATGACCGCCGACGGGGTCAGGCTGCGCGCGGCCGTCTGGCGGCCGGAAGGACGCCTCAAGGGCACCGTCTGCATCGTCCATGGCCGCGCCGAGGCGATCGAGAAATATTACGAGGTCGTCGGCGAACTGCTGGAGCGCGGCTTCGCGGTCGCGAGCTTCGACTGGCGCGGGCAGGGTGCTTCCGAGCGCCGCCTGCAGAATCCGCGCAAGGGCCATGTCGATGACTTCGTCGAATATGAGCGCGATCTCGAGGCTTTCATCGAAACGGTGATGCTGCCGGACTGCCCGCCGCCCTATTTCGTGCTGGCGCATTCGACCGGCGGGCTCGTCTGCCTCCGACTCGCCAGGCGCCGGCCGCAGGCCTTCTCCCGCATGGTGCTGGTGTCGCCGCTGCTCGATTTCGGCGGCTTCGCGCCGTCGCGCGGTTTCATCAATTTCGCCGCCGGCGCCTTTTCGCTGCTCGGGCTCGGCGACGCCCTGCCGCCCGGCGCCCGCATCGCCGAGGTCGACGAGCGCGGCTTCAAGGGCAACCCGCTGACGAGCGACCCGCGCCGCTTCGACCGAACGATCGCGATCGCCAAGGCGCGGCCGGAGTTGACTGTCGGCGCGCCGACCATCGCCTGGCTGCATGCCGCCTGCCGGGCGATGAACGAGGCCTCCAATCCCGCCTTCGCGGCCGAAATCCGCATTCCGACGCTGATGATTGCCGCCGGCGAGGACAAGGTCGTGTCGCCGCTGGCGATCGAGCGCTTCGCGCGCGAGATGCGGATCGGGTCGCAGATCGTCATCCCCGGGGCGCGGCACGAGATCCTGATGGAGCGCGACCCGATGCGCGGCCTGTTCTGGGCCGCTTTCGACGCGTTCGTTCCCGGCTCCGACGGCTAGCGCTGCTCGCGGCCGGGGCGCGCGGCGGTGTCGGCCGTCGACAGGCCATTCGATTTCGTCGTGTCGAGAATCACCATGGTCGAGGTCTCGGCGACGCAGGGGATCGCTTGCAGCGCGGCCGAGATGAACTGGCGCAGCGCCTCGATATCCTTGACCCAGACCCGCAGCAGATAATCGACGCTGCCGGTGACCAGCAGGCACTCGGTGATTTCCGGCCGGTCTTCGATCGCGCTCAGGAACTGGCTGGCGGCGTCCGGCGTCTGCTTGGCGAGGCGGACGGAGACGACGACGCAGATCGACAGCCCCAGCGCCAGCGGGTTTATCCTTGCCGAATAGCCCTGGATCACGCCGCTATCCTCCAGCCGCTTGATGCGCCGGCTGCACGGCGTCGGCGACAGGCCGACGCGCTCGGCCACCTCCAGGTTGGAGATGCGTCCGTCCGCCTGCAGCACGGCCAGGATGCGGCGGTCGATCGAGTCGAGTTCGACCATTGGCGTTTTTCACTCCCAGGGCGACGTTTCAGAGCGAGTTCTTGCAGGGATCCCCCGTCGAGGGTTGAAAATTGCACGGATTCACTCGGCACTCGAGCGCTAATGTCTAGCAAACAAGGGAGATGACGATGACGGCCTATGTGATCGCGACCATGTCGATCCACGATCCCGCGACCTACAAGAAATACACCGACCGCACGCCGCCGATCGTCAAGCGGCACGGCGGGCGCTTCCTGACCCGCGGCGACGAGGTTTTCACGGCCGAGGGGACGCCCTTCACCGATCGCATGGTCATCCTCGAATTTCCGAGCAAGGAGCATGTCGACGCCTGGATCAAGGATCCCGACTATGTCGAGGCCTGCCAGTTCCGCTACGCCGCCTCGACCGGCCGGATGATCGTTCAGGAAAGCCGCGGCAATACCGAGGATCCCGATCCCCGGCTCTAGCCGCCGGGGCTGGCGCTCCGCCTTTCGATTTCCGACATTCGAGGATTCATGACTATGGCGAGCGCCAAGACCAACAAGGCCCGGCCCGCGACGGCGCAGTGGCTTCGCTCGAGCAACGACATCTCGCAGCAGTTCCTCGCCTTCGGCGGGCGGGCGGATGTCGTCAGCCTCGCCGGCGGGCTGCCGGCGGCCGAGCTCTATCCGGTCGCCGATGTCGAGGCGGCGGCGCGCTCGGCGATCGCCCGCCATGGCTCGACCATCATGGAATATGGCCCGGTCGAGGGCCTGCCGGCGCTCCGGCAGTTGATCGCTGCGCGCGTCGCGGCCGAGACGGGCGGCAATTTCACAGCCGCCAACGTGCTTCTGACCACCGGCTCGATGCAGGCGCTCGACCTGATCGGCAAGGTGCTGGTCGATCCGGGCGAACTGATCGTCGCGCAGGCGCCGACCTATCTCGGCGCCCTCGACGCCTGGCGTCCGCGCGCGCCGAGCTATCTGCCGCTCGACTGGACGCTGCAGGATCCGGGTTTCGATGCCGCGCTGGAAAAGGCGAAGTTCGTCTATTCGGTGCCGAACTACTCCAACCCGACCGGCGTGCTGGTATCGCAGGAGCGCCGTGTCGCCCTGCTCGACAAGGTGCTCGCGGCGGGCACCTGGCTGGTCGAGGACGATCCCTATCTCTCGATCCAGCTCGATGGCTCGCCCGGGCCGAGCATCCTGAGCCATTCCGTCGCTCGCTCGACCAGCCCGGGTCCCTATGACGGCCCGGTGATCTATCTCGGCACGGTGTCGAAGAGCCTGGTGCCGGGCCTGCGCGTCGGCTGGGTGGTCGCCGAGGCCGGCATGATCCAGAACCTGGCGCTGACCAAGATGGCGAGCGACCTGAGCGGCAGCCTGCTGACGCAGGCGATCGCGCTCGAACTGATGGAGCGCGACTTCGACCACGAGCATTCGAGCGCCATCGTGCCGGTCTATCGGGAGCGTCGCGACGCGCTGCTTCGCGAGGCGGCGCTGCGGCTCTCCGACTGGTTCGAGTGGGAGGTGCCGGTCGGCGGCATGTTCGTCTGGATGCGCTCGAAAGACAGCGCCATCGATACCGACGCGCTCTACAAATTCGCCGTCGAGGAGAAGGTCGCCTATGTGCCGAGCAGCGTCTTCGACTTCACCGGCGAGAACCGCTTCGCCATGCGGGTCAATTTCACCCGCAGCTCGCCCGAGGTGATCGCCGAAGGCGTGCGCCGGCTCGCGCGCGCGGTCGAGCATTATCGGTCGGCCCGCCAGCAGCTCGAAGGCGCCGCCTAGGGCGTTTTCCCGGCAAGCTCCCCTGTGGCAATGGCGGCCTGTTTCTGCGAGCCTGCCCATCTTTCAAGGAACAGGACTACTCGGCCATGGATCTGAAACTGAACGACAAGACCGCGCTCGTCTTCGGCGGCTCGCGCGGGCTTGGCCGCGCCGTCGCCGCGGAGCTCGCGGCCGAGGGCGCGACGGTGGTGATCGTCGCCCGCGACGCCGCCCGCGTCGAGAAGACCGCTGCCGAGCTCGGTGTGATCGGCCTCGCCGGCGATGTCTCGAAGCCGGGCGCGAGCCGCGTCCTGGTCCGCCAGGCAGCGGAGAAGCTCGGCCGCGGCGTCGACATCCTCGTCACCAATACCGGCGGGCCGGCGCCCGGCAATTTCGAGCAGATCACCGACGCCGCCTGGCAAGCCGGCTTCGACAATCTCTGGATGAGTTTCGTCGAGAGCGTCGGCGAGGCGCTGCCGTCGATGAAGGCGAAGGGCTTTGGCCGCATCCTCGCCGTCACCTCGGTCGCGGCGCGCGAGCCGCAGCCGGGCCTCGTCGTCTCGAACGGCCTGCGCGCCGGCCTGCTCGGCCTTGTCAACGCGCTCAGCCGCGACGTCGCGGCGGCGGGCATCACGGTGAACGCGCTGCTGCCCGGCTACACCAATACCGACCGGATGAAGGAAGTCGGCGTCACCAGCGCCTCCATGGGCTCGAAGATCCCGGCCGGCCGTATCGGCGAGCCGGAGGAATTCGCGGCGCTTGCCGCCTTCCTCGCCTCCGAGCGCGCCAGCTACATCACCGGCCAGGCGATCGCCGTCGATGGCGGCCTGCTGCAGTCGATCTGACGGCGGTCGGAAGCGGTTTCGCGAGGGGGCGCCGGCCTCGCGGTCCTGCTAACCTTCACCTCTCCCTCAGGGAGAGGTGAAGCGTTTCCTGCCTCAGCCGGCGCGGTTCAGCATTTCGAGGATCTGGTCGTGCAGGCGCGGATCGCCGCTGGCGACCACGCGGCCGCCGGCTGCTGCCGAGCCGCCGTCCCAGCTGGTGACGCGGCCGCCGGCGCCCTCGATCACCGGGATCAGCGCCACGATGTCGTAGGGATGCAGGCCGACCTCGATGACGGCGTCGACGAAGCCGGCCGCCACCATGCAATAGGCGTAGCAGTCGCAGCCATAGCGCACGAGCCGGACCTGGCTCTCGACGCGATCATAGGCCTCGCGGTCGGCGCCCTTGAACAGCGCCGGGGTGGTGGTGAACAGCACGGCATCCGGCAGGCCGCCGCAGGGGCGCGTCCGCAGCGTCCGCTCGCCCTCCGGACCGCGATACCAGGAGCGCGTGCCATCACCGGCGAAGCGCTCGCCGGTGAAGGGCTGCGCCATCATGCCGAGCGACGGCGTGCCGCCGGTGGTCAGCCCGATCAGCGTGCCCCAGACGGGCAGGCCGGAGATGAAGGCGCGGGTGCCGTCGATCGGATCGAGCACCCAGACATTTTCGGCGTCGAGCCGCTCATTGCCGAACTCCTCGCCCATGATGCCGTGCTCGGGATAGTGCTCGTTGATCAGCGCCCGCAGCGCCTGTTCGGCTGCGCGGTCGCCGACGGTGACGGGATCGAAGCCGGTAGCCGCCTTGTTCTCGATCGAATCGAGCGCCCGAAAATGCGGCATGATTGCTTTTCCGGCAGAATCTGCCAGCCGGTCGAGGAAGGCGATCAGGTTCGGATCGGTCATCAGGCGGGCTCCCAGGGG
Organism: Kaistia nematophila; assembly: GCF_026343855.1. Lineage (NCBI taxonomy): Bacteria > Pseudomonadati > Pseudomonadota > Alphaproteobacteria > Hyphomicrobiales > Kaistiaceae > Kaistia > Kaistia nematophila. The sequence goes on from NZ_JAPKNK010000009.1 coordinate 44,215, forward strand.
CTCTGCATGCGAGCCATGCGCTGTCCGCATAGCATCGCGCCATTCGATTTCGGATATCTAACAGGCTGATTTTAAATGTCTATTTCAATCGCATCCGGGGCGCTTCCGCTGCTGCGCGGCGTGCGACCGCCCTCGCCGAAGGGTGCGACATCGGTCACGTTGCAAAGCCTCTTGATCTTTTTGCAGTGCAAGCGCAACTTATTGCGGTGCGGTACATCGATTGGCGTCGATCTACCGCTGCCCTTCTTGGGCGTTTCCTCCCTAGACTTGGGCCGCCTCGTTTGACGAGCGGCCCTTTTTTCTGTCCGCAGCGCAGCGTCGATCCGTTCGGGCTTTCCGTTCCGGTCGGCCTATTCGGCCGCCTCGGCGAGCGGATAGAACGGCGCGTCGGGCAGGCTCGACAGCGCGGCTGCGAAGTTCGCCAGGTCGGCGGCGAGCCGGTCATAGCCGGCATTCGGCTGCAGCGTCCGCTCGTTCATGTAGAGACCGCGATTGATCTCGATCTGCAGCGCATGCAGGCCGCGGCCCGGCCGGCCGTAATGCTCGGTGATGAAGCCGCCGGCATAGGGCTTGTTGCGGGCGACGGCATAGCCGGCGTCGGTCAGGAGCGCATAGGCGGCTTCCGATATCTCCGTCGCGCAGCTGGTGCCGTAGCGGTCGCCCAGCACGATGTCGGCCCGCGCCCGCCCGGGCAGGGTCCGCACCGTGGACGGCATCGAATGGCAATCGACCAGCACGCAATAGCCGAAGCGCTCATGCGTCGTCGCCAGCGTCTGGCGCAGCCGCTCGTGATACGGCTTGTAGATCGTCTCGATCCGGAGCAGCGCCTCGGCCACCGGCATCGGCTCGGCATAGATCTCGACGTTCTCCGAGACGACGCGGGCGATGGTGCCGAGGCCGCCTGCGACCCGCAGCGAGCGGATATTGGCATAGGGCGGCAGGTCGCCCTCGAACATGCGCGGATCGAGCTCGTAGGGCTCGCGGTTCACGTCCAGCCAGGCGCGCGGGAAATGCGCGCGCATCAGCGGCGCGCCGAGCGGCACGACCGAGGCGAACAACTCGTCGACGAACGTGTCTTCCGATCGGCGCAGCGTCCGCTCGTCGAGCTTCGACGCCTCCAGGAAGGCGGTCGGATAGACGCGGCCGCTATGCGGCGAATTGAACACGAAGGGAATGCGCTGCTCGGCCGGGGCCACAACCTCGAAGGGCAGCGCATTCTCGAAATCCGGCGCGGCGTCGATGGTCGTTCTCCTTGAAGTTGCGGCGGGCGAGCCCCGATTCCATACGAAGGAGGCCAGCTTATGTCGTCCGGAGCGGTTCGGGCAGCGAAGTTTCGCGCCATTCACCCGATCTTTACTTCGTTCAGCCGTAATTCAATAACCAAATCGCCAAGAACCCAATCGCCAAGCGCCGCACCGCCGACCCGTTGTCCCCGGTCCCGCTGGCGAACGAGATCGACCGTCCAGCCATGGATTTCCTGATGAACCGCATCCTGCTTGCCGAAGACGACAACGACATGCGCCGCTTTCTGGCGAAGGCGCTGCAGAATGCCGGCTATGATGTCGTGTCCTTCGACAATGGCCGCAGCGCCTATGAGCGCATCCGCGAAGAGCCCTTCACCCTGCTCCTGACCGACATCGTCATGCCGGAGATGGACGGCATCGAACTGGCCCGCCGCGCCACCGAACTCGACCCCGACCTGAAGGTGATGTTCATCACCGGCTTCGCCGCCGTCGCGCTCAATCCGGATTCGAACGCGCCCAAGGATGCCAAGGTGCTGTCGAAGCCGTTCCACCTGCGCGACCTCGTCAACGAGGTGGAGCGGCTGCTGGCTGCCTGAGGAGTTTTCAACAGGGTCGAAAAACGAGGCTTGAAGCTTCGGAAATCGCCCTGTATACCCTCGCTCACGCCGCCGGTCCCGCCGGTCGCGACGAAAAGGATGGGCGTGTAGCTCAGCGGGAGAGCACTACGTTGACATCGTAGGGGTCACAGGTTCAATCCCTGTCACGCCCACCATCCTTTCCAAATCTCCCAAGTTTCCGAAGGTCATTCGCTTCCGGTCAAGGCCGACGCCAGCCGCGCCGACGAGGGTCGGGATCGTGAGCCGGCTCCTTGTTCCAAGCGGCGTGCGCGCACGCGAACGCCCGGCTGATATGGGCCGGTGCGAATTCCCCAGTACATGGCCGGGCTCGACGGCGCGCAAGCGGACGACTGCAGCCGGCCGCCCTTGCCGCTCCAGACACCGAGCCAGATCGCTTCATCGTTTCACGGAAAACGACGAAACGATCCAACTCGTTGTCTTGTCGCGTTTTTTTCGCGAACCGGTATCCATTTCGCTCGAAAGCGCTCTAGCGACTGACGGCTCGAACCACGCCGATCAGGATGCAGGCGCCGACCAGTCCGGCGATCAGGTAACCGAGCCAGCCGGCGAATCCGACGCCGATCAGGCCGAACAGGAAGCTCGCGATCGCCGCGCCGACGATGCCGAGAATGATGTTGGTGAGCAGGCCGGTATCGCTCTTCATGATGTTCGACGCGATCCAGCCGGCGATGCCGCCGATGATGATGGCTGCGATCCAGCCAACGCCAGTGCCACTCATGCTGACCTCCCATGTGACGACCAACGGAATCAATCACGCACGCGCAATCCTTGCGGGCAGGCAATTCTAGCGCGATTCTCGCCTTGGTGCGGATCTTCCTGCGCGCGGGCGGGAAGCGGTCGGGATTCGGGCTGCGGGAATTCGGCTCCGGCCTGCCGGCATCAGCTCGCGGGCGTCAGGTTGAGGTTGTCGAGGCCCTCGGCGCTCCGGTCGGCGTAGAAGGAGCCGTCCTCCAGCGCGTTGAAGCGGACGAGCGCATGGCGGGTCGCGTCGATCAGGACGAAGGATCCTTCCCCGTCGATGAACCAGGCGGCGGGATCGCCGCCGAGCTTCAGTTCGGCGAGGCACGCCTCGTCGCCCTCGAGCGCGAAACCGCCGATCGCCGTCTCGTCGCTGAGCGTGACCGGGCAGACCCTGCCGCCTTCGAAGTCTTCCCAGATATCGAACTTGCCCTTCAGCTTTTCGGCGTAAGCTTCGCTGGCGACGGACGCGATGCAACTGGCAACCAGAAATGCAACGCCGATGATCAATCGCATGCCCCGCTCCTCCGGTTGTTGCCTTGATGAGTGACACGGCTTTCTCGGCCGGGCAAGGCAGGCGGGACAGGGGAAACGCGGGGCTGGACGCGACGTTCGGGAGGAGCAAGACGTGAAGAAGCTGATCAACACGACGGGGGCCGTCGTCGACGAGATGATCGAGGGCATCGTGGCCGCCTCGAATCACCTGGCGGTCCTCGACGGGGCGCGCGTCGTCGTCCGTGCCGATTTCGCCGCGCTGCGCGACGCCGGCAAGGTGGCGCTGATCTCGGGTGGCGGCTCCGGCCACGAGCCTGCCCATGCCGGCTATGTCGGCGAGGGCCTGTTGACCGCCGCCGTCTGCGGCGACGTGTTCACCTCGCCTTCCACCGATGCCGTGCTCGCCGCCATCCGCACCGTGACCGGGCCGGCCGGCGCCCTGCTAATCGTCAAGAACTATACCGGCGACCGGCTGAATTTCGGCCTCGCCGCCGAGATCGCCCGCGCCGAGGGGCTCGACGTGCGGATGGTGGTCGTCGCCGACGATGTGGCGCTGGCCGAGGCGTCGGAGACCGCCGGCCGGCGTGGCCTTGCCGGAACCGTGCTGGTCCACAAGATCGCCGGCGCCGCCGCCGAGGCGGGCCAGCCGCTCACGGATGTCGCCCGCGCGGCGCAGCAGGCGATCGACCATCTGGCGACCATGGGCGTCGGCCTGTCGCCCTGCATCGTCCCGGCGGCCGGCAAACCCAATTTCACCCTTGCCGAGGACGAGATCGAGCTCGGTCTTGGCATTCATGGCGAGGCCGGCGTCGCTCGTGAGCGCTTCACCGACGCCGCCGAAATCGTGCGGCGGCTCTGCGCGCGGGTCTTCGATTTCCTGGAACTTGCGCCGGGAGACCGCGTCGCCCTGCTCGTCAACAATCTCGGCGCCACCCCCGGCATGGAGATGGCCATCGTCGCCCGGGAAACGCTGGACCAGGCGGCCCGGCGCGGCCTCGTCGTCGACGCCGTCTGGGTCGGCACCTTCCTGACGGCGATCGAGATGGCCGGTTGTTCGATCACGGCGCTGAAGCTCTCCGGCTCGATGCTGGAAGCGCTCCGCGCGCCGGCTGCCGCGCCGGCCTGGCCGGGGCTGGCAGGCGAGGGCGGCGTCGTCCGCCGTGTGGCGGCGCGCCAGGCGGCGTCCGCGCCGAAATCGGGCGTCGCGCCAGCCAGCGATCCCCGGATCCGCGCTTCGTTGCAGCAGGTCATCGACGCGCTCGGCGAGGCGGAGACCTATCTGACCGGGCTCGACCAGCAGGTCGGCGACGGCGACCTCGGCCTCAATCTCGCGCGTGGCGCCGCGGCGATCGGGAGCGAGCTGGACGCGCTGGCCGGCCAGCATCCGGCCGAACTGCTGCGCAGCCTCTCGGCCATCGTCCGCCGCACGGTGGGCGGCACCTCCGGCGCGCTCTATGCGGCCGGGCTGCTTCGTGCCGCGGCGACGCTGCAGGCGATCGACGCGCCGGGCCGGGGCGACTGGTCGCGCGCGCTTGGCGAAGGCGCGCGCGCCATCGCGCAACTGGGCGACGCGCGGATCGGCGACCGGACCATGCTCGACGCGCTGCTGCCTGCCGCGGCCGTGCTGGAGGCGGAGCCGTCCTCGTCCGGCGATGGCCTCGGGCGGCTCGGCCGGGCGATCGAGGCCGCGCAGCAGGGCGTGCGCGATTCGTCCTCGACCGCCTCGCGCCGCGGACGTTCCAGCTATCTCGGGGCGCGGGTGGTCGGCGTTGCCGATCCAGGCGCGGAGGCTGTCGTCGTCTGGCTGCAGGCGATCCGGCGCGCCCTCGGCTGAGGGGCGCGCCTTGCCCCGGCGCAGCGGCATAAGTATATAAACGGGAAGAGGAACGACCTCCCCAAATCGGGAACCATGTCCGGGACGGCCCGGCCCTTTCGCAGGAGGGCCCGATGGCCTGGATCTATCTCGTTCTCGCCGGCATCTTCGAAGTCGTCTGGGCTTCGACGATGAAATACTCGGACGGCTTCAGCAAGCTGACCCCGTCCGTCATCACCATCCTCGCCATGATCGTCAGTTTCGGCCTGCTCGCGGTCGCGATGAAATCACTGCCGCTCGGCACCGCCTATGCGATCTGGACCGGCATCGGCGCCGTCGGCGCGTTCTGCGTCGGCATCTTCGTCCTTGGCGAGGCGGCGACCCTGCTGCGCATCGGCAGCGTCGCCTTCATCATCCTCGGCCTCGTCGGGCTCAAGCTCTCGGCGTCGTAGCCAGCCGGCCGTCAGCAGTCGCCGCGTCCCATCAGGACGACGGGGATGGTCCTGGCGAGGATGCCGAGATCCTGCGCCAGGCTCATCTGCCGGACATAGAGCGCGTCGAGGCGGATGCGGGCGTGATAATCGGTGTTCGACCGGCCCGACACCTGCCAGAGCCCGGTCATGCCGGGGCGGCACAGATAGTAGGCCTCGAAGTGGCGCCGGTTGTAGTTGCCGGCGTCGGCGATCTCGCGCAGCAGGCGCGGCCTCGGCCCGATGAGGCTCATCTCGCCGCGGACGACGTTGATGAGCTGCGGCAACTCGTCGAGGCTGAACTGGCGCAGAAGGCGCCCGATCCGCGTGACGCGCGGGTCCCCTCGCAGCTTGTAGCGCTGGCTGTAGTCGAGTCGGGTCCGGGGATCGTTCGCCAGCCAGGCGTCGAGGAGGCGCTCGGCGTCCGGAACCATCGTGCGGAACTTGTACATCGGGAAAGGGCGCCCGTTCATCCCCATGCGCGACGAGCGGAAGAAGACCGGCCCGCCACTCAGGCCGATGACGCCGGCGATGAGGATGCCGAACGGCAGCAGGAACAGGAGCAGCATCGACGCGGCGACGACATCGAGGCCGCGCTTCAGCGGGTATTGCCGGATCGACGCCGTCCGCCGGCGGCGCTCCGGCAGGCCCGGCCGGGCCGCCGTCGAGCGAACGAGCGGCTGACTGGCTGTCGCTTCCACATTCCGGTCCATCGCACACCTACGCGCAGATTGAGGCTGGCTGCGGCGGCGCTGCCGTTCGTCGATGCGATTCCGCCGGGGCGATCTTCTCCGAGGCATGGGACGCCGCCGCCCATGCAGGCGTGCGGCATCTGTCTCGAACGACGCCGAGCGAAATACTCTTCCCGAAGGTGTGGCAGGCCCCGATATTTCAAATTCCGTACCAATTTCAGGCTAAGCATTCGCCCTTTGGAGTCAAGGTGATTTCAAGGCCCTGAATTATAGCCTGACTATACTACTCGGCCGGTGTGGATAGATTGGCGCTCGAGCGAGATCCGGACGTCGCCTCGGGGCGCATGGCCGCTTGATTTACTATCCTTCCCTTTCGGAATGTAGCGCCGTCCCGGATGGTCGTTCGCTCCCTCGCGGCGCTGTCGCGGCGGACGCTCCGCGACATGTCTTGCGCCCATGGTCGCCGGCGCGGGGCCGCCGCGCCGGCGTCGTCTCCTACCAGGTCACGCTGCTGTTGATCGAATGCGCCTGCCTGGCGGCGTGCATCTGGGCCTGGGTGAATTCCATGGCGTGGCGGCAGAGGTCGGTACTGTCCGTCCAGAGATTGCGCCAGATGCCGAGAATGCCGGTCAGCGGCTCGCCGGCCACCGCCGAGGAGAAGGATTCGAAGCAGATCGGGCCCTGGTAGTTCGCCTTCACCAAGCCGCGGAAGATCTTCACGAAGTCGATCGAGCCGGTGCCGAGATAGCCGCGATGCGATTCACCGGTGTGGAAATAGCCGAGATAGTCGCCGGTATCGATGATCGCCCGTTCGGCGTCGGCTTCCTCGATGTTCATGTGATAGCAGTCGAGGTGGACCTTGACGTTGGCCATGTCGACGCGCTTGCAGAGCTCGACGCCCTGGGCGGCGGTGTTGATGACGTTGGTCTCGTAGCGGTTCACCACCTCGAGGCCGAGGGTGATGTTGCTCTTCGCCGCTTCTTCGGCGACGCGCTGCAGCACCTCGACCGCGCCGGCGACGCCTTCCGGCGTGGCGGCGGTGAAATACTTCTGGAAGCCGGAATAGAGGATGCCGGTGATGTGGGTGCCGCCGAGGTCGCGCGTGGTGGCGACGACCTTCATCAGGTGCGCCTCGCCGCGCTTTTTCTTGTCGGGATCGCCGGAGGAGATATCGCAGCTGTCGTCGAGGCCGAGCGAGGTGGTGATGCCGAGCCCGCTCTTCTCCAGCTCCTTGCGGGTGAAGTCGATGTCGATCAGCGACGGATCGAGGGCCGGCGCCTCGATATAGTCGTAGCCAAGCGAGGCCGTGCTGGCGATGGCGCGGGCCGCTTCCTCGTGGCTCCAGCCGCCGACCCAGACCTGCGCGTGGACGCCCAATCGGTTTTTCATGGTTTTCCTCCCTGGTGTGAAAAGCGGGTTCAGCCCGCGTTTGTCGAAATCCCGTCCTGCGGCGAAGGCGGGGCGGTCGAGGCCCTGACCTTCAGGCTGCATTCGAGCTGGATATGCGCCGGCGGCGCGGTGTCGCCCTCGATCCGCGCCTTGAGCCTCGCCCAGATCGCCGCCCCGATCTCCGGCACCGGCTGGCGGATGGCGGTCAGCGGCGTCGCCCGCGCCCGCATCCAGGCATAGTCGTCGAAGCCGATCAGCGAGATCGGCCGCGGAACCGCGATCTGCCGGTCGGCCAGCGCCGCCAGCGCGCCGAGCGTGGTGAAATTGGTCAGCGCCAGGATGGCGGTCGGCCAGGGGTTCTCCTCCAGCCACTGGAAGATCCGCACCGCGGCGCGCTCGAAATGATTTCCGGCTTCGAGGAAGGTCGGTTCCGGCGCGCCGGCGCGCGCCAGCGTTTCTGCGATGCCGGCGCAGCGCTCGCGAATGTTGCCGAGCGACAGCACGGAGGCGGCGACGAGGATGTTGCGATGGCCGAGCTCGAGGAGATGCTGCGCCCCGATCGTGCCGGCGTTCACGTTGTCGACGGATACGGTGTCGGCGCTGGGATCGCGGGTGATGCGGTCGGCGACGACATAGGGGATTCTCGTCCGCTCGATCAGGGCGCGGGTGGGAAACTCGTCGGAGCAGGGGATGACGACCAGCCCGGCCGGTCGCCAGGCCAGCATGGCGGCGAGCCGAGACTGCTCAGTCGCCTCGTCGCCATTCGAGCTCGCGACGATGATCTCGTAGCCCTGGTCGCTCAGGCAGCTCTCCACCGCCGAGACGATGGAGGTGAAGAACGGATTGTCGAGATCGGGAACGAGGACGGCGATGATCCGCGCCTTGCCGGTGCGCAGCAGCGCGCCCGCCCGGTCGGCCTGGTAGCCCAGTTCGCGGGCCGCTTCGCGAACCCGCGCCGCCAGCGCCGGGTTGACCGGCTTGCTGCCGTTCATGACATTGGAAACGGTGCCGGGCGACACGCCGGCCCGCTCGGCGACGTCGCGAATGGAGACCGGCTTGTCCGACATGGACGGGACCTCTCGGCAAGGCGGCATCGCCGCAAAACGATTTACCGAAAAACGTTTTACGACGGCGGCGGTCGCTTCGCAATCACGATCTGATGGGCCAATGCGCCCGGCGAGCCGGCAAGCCGGCGATCCGTCGACGAGGCGCTAGTCGCCGGTCAGGTCGAGGCCGGCGGCGCTCTCGCGCAATTGCGCCAGCAGGGCGACGCGGCGGGCTTCCGGCGTATCGACCGGCAGCACGAAGCACAGCGTCAGCGAGACCTGGCCGCGCCCGTCGAGGATCGGCGCCGCCAGGCACCAGGTGAAGCGGTCGGCGAGCGCCGCGGTTTCGCTGTAGCCCTGCTGCTTCGCCAGCGCGATGTCGCCGAGGAACTCCGCCTCCGCGATGACCCGGCCGTCCGGCAGCCGGAAATCCTCGGCCGGGATGAAGGCGCGGACGGCATCATCGTCCATGTGGCTGAGCAGCAGCCGGCCCGACGCGGTCCAGGGAATGGGCACCTCGACGCCGACCTGGCTGGAGATGCGGAACGGGCCGACGGAGTCGCGGCTGTCGAGCACGACATATTTGTTGCCGCGCAGGCCGCAGAGCTGCACCGTCTCGCCGGACTCCGCCGCCAGGCGCTCGAGCGCCTCGATGATGCGCGGGTAGTGGGCGTTGTGATGGCTGTAGGCCCAGCCGAACAGGTGCATGGCGCGGCCGAAATAGACGTGGCCGTCATTGCCGACCGTTTCCAGCATGTCGGCTTCGAGCAGGCGGTTGACGATCTCGTAGGTAGTGGAGCGCGGCGCCCCGATCTTCCGCGCGATGTCGCCGACGCGCATCGGCGCGCGCTGCCGCAGCAGCGCCTCCAGCAGGATGATGACGCGGTCGATGCCGCGCTTGCGTTCGTTGCCGGCTGCCGTCGTTGTCGCTGGCCGGATGGTGTCTGCGCTTGCGAATTCCGTCATCGATGGCCTGGTTGCTCGGGTCGAAGGGAAGGTTCTGGAAGGCTCTTGAAAGATGTCGTGGCTCGGACTAGCCTCTCATTTGTCCGATATACAGGCTTCTTGTCCAGTATATCAGACAAAAAATGGGGGCCCGGGCGGAGAGTTCACGACGATAGGCAGCAAGGCCGCGTCCAGGTGACGCCGCTGTCCCGCATTGTCGTTTCCCTGCGCGTCGAGGCGAAACCTTCCAGGGGAACATCATGAAGAAGTCTTCGCTTTTTGCATCCGCAAGCGTTCTCGGCCTTGGTATCCTGCTGAACGTACTCGGCGCCTCGCAGGCCGACGCCGCCGCCAACTGCATCAAGGGCGATCGCAAGGCGCCCTATACGCTCGGCTGGGCCAACATCTACTCAGTGCCGACCTGGATGAAGCAGACCCAGGGTACGATCGAGGCGGAAGTCGAGCAGCTGAAGAAGGAAGGACTGGTCGACAAGCTTATGGTCACGGACGCGCAGGGTGATTCCAACGTCCAGATCCAGCAGATCCAGTCGATGATCGACGCCAATGTCGACGCCATCATCCTGATCGCCGGCTCCTCGACCGCGCCGGCACGCGTGCTGGCCGACGCCTGCGCCAAGGGCATCGCGATCATCAATTTCGACAGCCTCGTCGACACCAACGACGTCACCGCCAAGGTCAATACCGACTCGCACCAGTGGGGCGAGCAGGCGACCAAGTTCATGATCGATGCGCTCGGCGGCAAGGGCAAGATCCTCATCCTGAACGGCCCGGCCGGCGTTTCCGTCAGCGACGACCGTCGCGCCGGCGGCAACGAGCTGCTCAAGGCCAATCCGGGCATCGAGATCCTGGCCGAGACCAACACGGCCTATAACGTCGCCCCGGCCCAGGAGGCCGTCACAAGCCTGCTGTTCGCCCATCCCGAGATCGACGGCATTCTCTCCTTCGGCGGCGCGCTTTCGGCCGGCGCCGTGCTGGCGCTCGACAAGCAGGGCCGCGAGCAGGTGCCGATCACCGGCGAGAACGCGCGCCAGTTCCTCGAGCTCTGGAAGGAAAAGGGCCTGAAGAGCTGGGCGACGATGCAGCCGAACTGGCTCGGCGCCTTCGCCGCCTACACCGCCGTGCAGGCGCTGGAGGGCAAGGACGTGCCGGCCTTCGTCAAGGTGCCGCTGCCGATCATCGACAATTCCAACATCGACGAGTACCTCGCCCGGGCGAAGGATTTCCCGGCCGACGGCTATATCTTCTCGCCCTACGACCGCGCCCTGTTCGACAAGCTGCTGGCGCAGAAGTAGGGCCAGTCTCGTGGCATCGCCCGCTCCCATCCTCGCCGCGCGCGGGGTGTCGAAGGCGTTCTTCGGCAACCCCGTCCTGCGGACCGTTTCCATTGCCCTCATGCCGGGCCGCGTCCATGCGCTGCTCGGCGAGAATGGCGCGGGCAAGTCCACGCTGATCAATCTGCTGTCCGGCGCGCTGCGTCCGGACAGCGGAGAAATCGAGATCGACGGCAGGGCGGTCGCCCGCCACAGCCCGGCGGATGCGCGCCGGGCCGGCATCGCCGTCGTGCAGCAGGAGCTGAGCCTGACCGGCTCGTTGTCGATCGCCGAGAATATCGGTCTCGGCGACTATCCGCGCCGGTTCGGGCTGGTGGACTATGCGGCGCTCGCGGCGCGGGCGAAGGCGGCCTGCGATCTCGTCGGCCTCGACGAGCCGCTGGCGACGCCGGTCGGCGAGCTGTCGCTCGGCCGCCGGCAGATGGTCGAGATCGCCAAGGCGCTCTATCGCAAGCCGCGCGTGCTCATCCTCGACGAGCCGACCTCGTCGCTCTCCGCCACCGAGACGCGCATCCTCACCGCGCTGCTGGAAAGGCTGCGCGGCGAGGGCATCGCCATTCTCTATATCTCGCACCGCCTCGACGAGGTGATGCAGCTCTGCCAGCACGTCACCGTGCTGAAGGATGGCACCTGCACCGCTGATCGGCCGCTCGAGGGCGTCAACGCGGCCGGGCTGGTGCGGCTGATGGTCGGGCGCGATCCCGGCGACCTGTTTCCGCGCTGGGACAGCACCCGGACGGAGCGGACGGCGATCGCCGTCCGTCGGTTCTCGGCCGGCCTCATGCGCGACGTCGATCTCGAGGTCCGCGCCGGCGAGGTCGTCGGCATTGGCGGCCTGGTCGGGCAGGGGCAGGAGGACCTGCTGCTCGGCCTCTATGGCGCCATTCCGGCGAAGGTCGAATCCGCCACGCTGAACGGCGCCGCCAGCCTTCCCGCCGCCGTGCCCGAGGCCAACCAGCGCGGCCTCGCCTATGTGCCGGCCGATCGCAAGCGCGAGGGCCTGCACCTGATCCATCCGATCCTGACCAATCTGATGCTGCCTTCCTTCGCCCGCATGCCGGCGCTGAAGCTGCGCAGCCGCGCCAGCGAGCGGGAAACCGCCATGGGGCTGGCCCTGCAATTCGCCATCAAGGGCGATCTCGGCCGCGCCGCGCAGGCGCTTTCCGGCGGCAACCAGCAGAAGGTCGCGCTGGCGAAATGGATGCCGCTCGACCCGTCCGTGCTGCTCCTCAACGATCCGACGCGCGGCGTCGACGTCGAAACCAAGCGGGAGATCTACGCGATGCTTCGCGCCTTCGCGGCCTCCGGCAAGGCTGTCGTCCTGCTGAGCTCGGATACGCCGGAGCTGGTGCATCTCTGCGACCGCGTCGCGGTGGTGCGCGAGGGGCGGATCGCGGCGCTGCTCGAACGCGGCGCGCTGAGCGAGGAGGCGATCGTCGCCGCCGCCATGGGCGCCGAGCGCGAGAGGCACGCGGCATGAGCAATGCGAGCGTCTCTCCGCGCGCCCCTTCCGGCTCGCTCTATTGGGCGATCCAGGCCAAGCGCAACATCGGCGTGCGCGGCCTGTTCCTCGTCGTGCTGGCCTTCCTCGTCGCCTATGGCCTGCTGTTCCACGGCCTTTTCACCGGCTCGGGCTTCGCCAAGTTCACCCAGAGCTGGTTCCCGCTCGCCCTCGTCGCCATGGCGCAGGCGATCCTGATGCTGACCGGTGGCATCAGCCTGGCGATCGGCGCGCTGGTCAGCCTCGGCGCCGTGCTCGCCGCCACCACCATGACCGGGCCGCTCGGCGTCGCCGGCGGCGCGGCCCTCGTCTGTCTCGCCGGCTTCGGCATCGGCGCCGCGACGGGCATCATCGTCGTCCGCCTGCGCCTGCCGGCGATCGTCGTGACGCTGGCCGGATCCTTCATCATCGCCGGCGCGGCGCTCCTGGTGCTGCCGCGGCCGGGCGGCGCGATGCCGCCCTGGCTGTCGGACCTGCTCGCCGGCAATACGCCCGCCGCCTTCGGCCTGCTGGTGGTGATCGTCCTGCTCTGGAAGCTCTATCTGGCGACGCCGCTCGGCCTCAGCCTCTATGCGGCCGGCGAGAACCCGGTGGGCGCCTATCGCTCCGGCGTGCCGGTCGATGCCGCCCGTATCCTGGCCTACGCCATCAGCGGCCTGCTCTGCACCGGGGCTGGCCTGTTCGTCGCCGCGCAGACCGGCTCGGGCGATCCGATCATCGGCAACTCGTTCACGCTGAACTCGATCGCCGCCGCCGTGCTCGGCGGCATCGGCTTCCTCGGCGGCCAGGGCACCATGCGCGGCGCGCTCGCCGGCAGCCTGCTGCTCAGCCTGATGATCTCGGTCATGTTCTTCCTCGGCTTCACGCCGGTGGCGCAATATGTGGCGCAGGGCCTGATCATCATCGGCGCCGTCGCCATCCCGCAGTTCCGCATGAGGGCCCGATGAGCATTCTCGACGCCGGACTTCTGTCCCGATCCCGCATTCTCGCGGTCGTCACCAGCCGGCCGTTCCTGACCTTCGCCATCGTGGCCCTGGTCTGGATCGTCGCCAGCTTCGTCTCGCGCGGCTTCGGCGCCTATGGCCATCTGCGCTACCTGGTCGAGCTCGCCGCCGTCATCGGCATCGTCGCGGCGGGCCAGACCTTCGTGGTGATCGCGGGCGGCATCGATCTCTCGGTCGCGGCGATCGTCACCGTCGCCGCCGTCGGCCTGCCGCTCTTCGCCATCGACGCCGACCCGACCGGGCTGACGCCGATCCTCGCCGTGCTGGCGATGACCACCGTGATCGGCCTCGTCAACGGGCTCGGCGTGGCGCTGCTCCGCGTGCATCCGATGATCATGACGCTCGCCATGGCGACGTTCCTGCAGGGCCTGCTGATCATCATCGCCGGCGGCAGCGCCGTCACCGCTTCCAATCCGCTGGTAAGCTGGGTCGGCAATGCGCGGCCGTTCGGGGTGCCAGCCGGCATCCTCGTCTGGGTCGTCGTCTCGGTCGTCGTGCTGGTGGTGATGCATGCGACGCCGTTCGGCGCGCGATTGTTCGCCATGGGGGCCGGGCCGCTCGCCGCCAAGCTCTCCGGTGTGCCGATCGCCACGACGACGATGGCGGTCTACGGCATCAGCGGCTTCATGGCGGGCCTTGCCGGCATCCTCGTGCTCGGCATGAACGGCCAGGGCTATGTCGGCATCGGCGACCCGTATCTGCTCGCCTCGATCGCCGCCGTCGTGCTCGGCGGCACCTCGATCCTCGGCGGGCTCGGCACCTATGCCGGGTCGATTCCGGGCGCCATCCTGCTGGTCACGATCACGGCGCTGATCACCGTCGTCAACGCCTCGCCGGGCTGGCGCAGCATCCTGTTCGGGACTCTGATTCTGGCGTTGCTGCTGCTCTCCGGCCGCGAGGCGGCGCGGCGATAGATCCACGCCATTCGCGCCCGCCGAAGCGAGGCCGAATCGTCGCAGCGACACCTGCCCGACGTTGCCTTTCCCTCCCTGCGCGCCAGTTATCTGGAGTGTCGGCATGGTGTCGCGCATCTGCGCTCGACCGCCGCGCCGGACAATGGAGGACATCATGAGCAGGCATCTTGCTTTGGCCGCCGCTTCGGCGATGGCGCTTTTCGCCTTGACCGCCGCCGCGCCGATGGCGTCGGCGACAACCGAACATGGCCTGACCTGCAAGTCGGGCATGGAGCCGATGCGGGTGATGGAGAAGGGGCGGCATGTCTGGCGGTGCGAGCCGATGAAGGGCCATACGACGATGAAGTCGCATCCGTCGACGATGGGCACCGGCTCGAGCGGTGGAACCAGCTACTAGCGCGCCAGTCGCACACTCTCTAGCGGTTCGCGCGGCATAGGTCGGCGTGAACCGGCCCAGACGCCGGGCCCTTCGGTCGGGTTTCTCGACGGAGCCCCCGGCGTCGGCGCCGCGGCGTCGGAATGAACAGGCATTCGCCGCCGCCGGCATGGCCCATCGGGCATTGGGGACGGCGCGGGCAAATCCCGACCGTCCCGAGCCGGGCCGCCCGCTTCGTCAGGCGGCCTTGCGGGCGTCGTAGCGCTGGATCCCGAGATCGTCGGACTGGATGTCGGGCTTGCGGCCGCCGATGAGGTCGGCGAGCAGCCGGCCCGATCCGCATGCCATGGTCCAGCCCAGCGTGCCATGGCCGGTATTCAGATAGAGATTGGCGTAATCGGTCCGGCCGATGACCGGGGTGCCGTCCGGCGTCATCGGGCGCAGTCCGGTCCAGAAGGTCGCCTTCGACTGGTCGCCGGCGCCGCCGAACAGATCCTCGACCGAATAGACCAGCGTCGCCTTGCGCGAGGGCGGCAGGTCGCGGTTGAAGCCGGCAATCTCGGCCATGCCGCCGACGCGGATGCGGTCGCCGAGTCGGGTGATGGCGATCTTGTAGGTCTCGTCCATCACCGTCGAGACCGGCGCGCGCGTCTCGTCGACGATCGGCACGGTGATCGAGTAGCCCTTGACCGGATAGACCGGCACGCGCAGGCCGAGCGGCTTCAGGAATTGCGGCGTGAAGCTGCCCATTGCGGCGACGAAGGCGTCGGCAATGACCTCGCCGCGCGAGGTCTTCACCGCGACGATGCGCTTGCCCTCGGTGCGGACGCCGAGCAGGTCGACGCCATATTGGAACGTGACGCCGAGGGCTTCGGCGCGTTTCGCCAGTTCGTTGGTGAACTTGAAGCAGTCGCCCGTCTCGTCATGCGGCAGTTGCAGGCCGCCGACGATCTTCTCCCGGACATGCGCCAGGCCCGGCTCCGCCGCGATGCAGCCCGCCGGATCGAGCACGGAGAAGGGGACGCCGTCGCTCTTCAGCACGGCGATGTCCTTGCCGATGCCGTCCAGCTGCTTCTGGGTGCGGAACAATTGCAGTGTGCCCCTGGCGCGGCCGTCATATTCGATGCCGATCTCGTTCCGCAGATCGATCAGGCAATCGCGCGAATACTCGGCGAGCCGCACCATCCGGCTCTTGTTGACCGCATAGCGCGCCGAGGTGCAGTTGCCGAGCATGGCGATCACCCAACGCCAGGTATCGGCGTCGAGCATCGGCTGGATGATCAGCGGCGCATACTTCATGAACACCCACTTCATCGCCTTCTGCGGGATACCGGGGGCGGCCCAGGGCGAAGAATAGCCGGGCGAGATCTCGCCGGCATTGGCGAAGCTGGTTTCCAGCGCCGGGCCCGGCTGGCGGTCGATGACCGTGACCTGGTGGCCCGCCTTGGCGAGATAATAGGCCGAGGTCACGCCGATGACGCCGGCGCCGAGAATGGTGATCTTCATGATTGCCCCTGTCCGCTCGCGCGGCTTGCCGGAAATGCGTAGTGCCGATGGTAGCGCTGACCGAGAGCGGTCAGGATTTCGTAGGAAATGGTGCCGGCGTCGCTGGCGATTGCGTCCAGCGTCTGGCTGGGGCCGATCAACTCGACCAGCGCGCCGGGGGGGAGCGCCGCCGGCAGCGCCGTGACATCGACCATCAGGCTGTCCATCGACACGCGGCCGAGGATCGGAAGGCGCACGCCGTCGAACCAGGCGGCGCCGCGATTGCTGAGCGAGCGCGGCAGGCCGTCGGCATAGCCGGCCGCCAGCGTGGCGATGCGCGTCTCGCCCGTCGTTACATGGGTGCCGCCATAGCCGACCGCCGTGCCGGCAGGGACGGTGCGGGTCTGGATGACGCGGACGTCGAGGCGGACGACCGGCCGCATCGGATTGCCGGCCAACGTCGGGGCGCCACCATAGAGTGCGATGCCCGGCCGGGCGAGGGCGCCGCGATAATCGGGGCCGAGAAACACGCCGGCGGAATTGGCGAAGGAAACGGGCAGGCCGGGAAAGAAGGCGCTTGCCGCCTGCATGACGGACAGTTGCGTCGGGCTCGCCTCGTGTCCCGGCTGGTCGGCGCAGGCGAGGTGGCTCATGATCATCGTCAATCGGATGCCGGAAAGCGCGGCCGGGTCGGCGGCGAGCGCCTGCAATTCGGCGAGCGAAAGGCCGAGACGGGCCATGCCGGTATCGACCTGCAGCACGGCTTCGAGCGTCATGGCGCGAGCGATGGCGAGAGCCGACCAACGTTGCACCTGGTCGAGCGAGTTCAGTACGGGAATGGCGCCGATATTGGCGCAGACGGCTTCGCCGCCCGGTAGCAGGCCGTTCAGCACATAGAGCCGGGAATCGCGCGGGCGGATGGCGGCGAGCCGACGCGCCTCGATGAGATGGGCGACGAAGAAGTCGCGGCAGCCGGCTTCGTGGAGCACCGGAACGACGCGGGCGGCGCCGAGGCCATAGGCGTCCGCCTTGACCACGGCCGCGACGCCGGCCGGCGCGGCGGTCTGGCAGAGGATCCGGTAGTTTTCGGCAAGCGCCGCGAGGTCGATTGTCAGCACGCCGCCTGCCGCGGCCTCGTCGGCGCCAATCCTGGTTTCCAGCCTGACAGTCTCGTTCATGGCGCGTCCGATCCCTCTCGCTGGAGATCAGCATATTGCTTCATCGTGCGAACTTCCGATCGAAGCGCGCACGATGATGCGATAGAGTTACAATGATTGATCGTTTCTTCGAATGGTTGGAATAATCTGCATGTCGGGCCTGGACGCCATCGACCGCAACATCATCCGCCTGCTGCGCCTCAATGCCCGGATGAGCAACGCCAAGCTGGCCGAGGCGGTCGGGCTGTCGGCTTCCGCCTGCCTGCGCCGGGTCAATATCCTGGAGCAGACGGGCGTCATCCGCGGCTACACGGCGCTGGTCAGCACCGGGGCGGAGGAGGGGATCGCCGTCATCGTCCAGATCACGCTCGACAGGCAGACCGAGGAGTATCTGAACCGCTTCGAGGGGGCGGTGCGGAAATATCCCGAGATCCGGGAGTGCTTCCTGATGACCGGCGGTTCGGATTATTTCCTGCGCGTCGAGGTCGACAGCGCCGCCAATTTCGAGCGGGTGCACAAGGAGATCCTGTCGGCCCTGCCGGGCGTCGCCCGCATCCATTCGAGCTTCGCCATCCGCAACGTCCTGTCGTCGCGCCGGCCCGGCTAGTGGCCGCCATCCGATTCGGTCTCGGGCGCCGGAACGGGGCGCGCATGAAAAAAAGACCCGCCCGGGGAGGGGCGGGTCCAGGTCAGTGCCGCGGGGGCAGCGCGGTTCAGCGCTGGCCGCCCTTGTGCGGATCGCGATCCTTGTTCTGGGATCCCTGTTGAGGCGCCTTCTCGGACGCCTGGCTCTGCTGGCGCTGACCCGCCTGTTCGCCGCCCTTCTTGCCCATTTCGGAAGCTCGTTTCGGATCGTTGGCAAAATTGCCGGATCCGCCGCGTTGGTCTTTGTTGGGCATTTCACTCACTCCGATGAACCCCGTCCGGGTAACAAACCCTTCAGTGCGGCGATCGTTCCGAACTTTGCCGCATAACGTTAGGTCGCAGCCCGTATTCTCGGGATTCTGGCGCGTTCGTGTTGACAAGGTAGGGGTGCGCTGCCTATGGTCCGGCCGAATTTTCGAGCGGGCGCCTCTGGCGCTCGTGTCGTTCCTAGAACCCTTTCGCGAGCGTCGCGCCATGAAGATCAAGAACTCGCTCAAGTCCCTGCTCGGGCGCCACCGCGCCAACCGGCTCGTCCGCCGGAAGGGCCGTGTTTTCATCATCAACAAGGTCAATCCGCGCTTCAAGGCCCGTCAGGGCTGATTGGCGGGTGCGCCTTTCCGCGCACCACCCGGATCCGATTTTGACGATGCCCGCATGAAGGCTTAAATTGCCACCATGCGGGCATTTGTCGTTTCGTTGCTTGTTTTCCTTGCGCTTTCGTCGGCGTCGCTTGCAGCGGCGCCGGGCGTTGGTGATTCCGCGTCGAAGGGCGATGGCCTCGCAGGTCAGAGCATCGACCAGTTGTTCACGTCGCTGGCCAAGCCCGGCGATGAAGCGAGCGGCTCGGCCGTCGAGGCCGAACTGGAGCGCCGCTGGCGCGATTCCGGCAGCGATACGATCGACTTGCTGATGCAGTGGGCGGCCGAGGCGATCGCCACCAAGGACTACCCTCGCGCCTTCGACTATCTCGATGCGGTCACGACCATGCGGCCCGATTACATCGAGGGCTGGAACCGTCGCGCCACGCTGTTCTTCCTGCAGGATGAGTATGGCAAGGCCATCTCCGACCTGGAGAAGGTGCTGGCGCTGGAGCCGCGCCATTTCGGCGCGCTCGCTGGCCTCGGCATGATCCTGAACGACATCGACCGCAAGAAGGAAGCGCTGCTGGCGCTGAAGAAGGCGATCGCCATCGATCCCTATCTGGACGATCAGGTCCGCGACGCCATCAAGACACTCGAGCCGCAGATCGACGGCCGCGAGATCTAGTCTCTCTCTCGACCACACCACGGATGCCTGCGGCCGTCTTCGGCGGGTATTCTTGCGCGCGGCTGCGCCGCGTTCCGGGAAAAGGAAAAGGGCGCGCCGCGTGGCGCGCCCTTCGAAATCAGCCGCCCGCTCCGCAGAGCGGGGAAAGGCCTCAGCGGCGGCCTTCTTCCGCGCCGGTGCCGACATAGGCGATGCGCAGCATGTTGGTCGCGCCCGGCGTGCGCAGCGGCACGCCGGCGGTG
The DNA here is from genome assembly GCF_026343855.1 of Kaistia nematophila. NCBI lineage: Bacteria > Pseudomonadati > Pseudomonadota > Alphaproteobacteria > Hyphomicrobiales > Kaistiaceae > Kaistia > Kaistia nematophila. The sequence continues at coordinate 63,627 of NZ_JAPKNK010000009.1, forward strand.
ATGATGATCCGGTCGCCGGGCTTCGCGAACTCCTCGCGATGGGCGATGAAGCAGGCGCGGTTCACCATGTCGTCGAGGTTGTAGGCATCGTCGCTGACGACGCAGTGCAGGCCCCAGACGACCGACAGGCGCCGCGCCGTCGAGACGATCGGCGACAGGGCGATGATCGGGGTCTGCGGCCGCTCGCGCGCGGCGCGCAGCCCGGTCGAGCCGGACGCCGTGTAGCAGCAGATGGCGGCGAGGTTCAGCGTCTCGGCGATCTGGCGCGCGGCGGCCGAGATCGCGTCGGCGCCGGTCGCCTCCGGCTCGGTGCGCTGCGCGTGCATGATGTTCTTGTGGTTCGAATCGAGCTCCACCTGGGTGGCGATCCGGTCCATCGTCGCGACGGCGTCGATCGGGAAGGCGCCGGCGGCGGATTCGGCCGACAGCATGATCGCGTCGGCGCCCTCGTAGACGGCGGTGGCGACGTCCGACACTTCGGCGCGCGTCGGCACCGGCGCGGTGATCATCGATTCCAGCATCTGGGTGGCGACGACAACCGGCTTGCCGGCACGGCGGCAGGCGCGGGTGATCTGCTTCTGGATGCCGGGAACCTGCTCGAGCGGCATCTCGACGCCGAGGTCGCCGCGGGCGACCATCAGCGCGTCGGAGATCTCGATGATCTCGGCCAGGCGCTGCACGGCCTGCGGCTTTTCGATCTTCGACATGATGCCGGCGCGGCCGGCGGCGATCTTGCGCACTTCGGCGACGTCGTCCGGGCGCTGCACGAAGGACAGCGCGATCCAGTCGACATTGGCCTGCAGGGCGGCGTCGAGATCGGCGCGGTCCTTCTCGGTCAGCGCGCCGGTCTTGATCGTCGAATCCGGGACGCTGACGCCCTTGCGGTCGGAGAGCTTGGTGCCGACTTCGACGGTGGTGAGGGCGCTGGTGCCGTTGGTCGAGATGACGCGCAGGCGAACCTTGCCGTCGTCGATCAGCAGGCGATGGCCCGGCTCGAGCGCCTCGAGGATTTCGGGGTGCGGCAGGAACACGCGCCCGGTGGTGCCGGGGGCCGGGTCGCTGTCGAGCGTGAAGTTCTGGCCGACGGTGATGTCGACAGCCTTGTCGGCAAACGTACCCAGGCGGAGCTTGGGGCCCTGGAGGTCGGCGAGGATGCCGATCGGCCGGCCGACTTCGGATTCGACGCTGCGGATGATGCGCACGAGGTCGTTCAGCTTGTCATGGCTCGTATGGCTCATGTTGATGCGGAACACGTCGGCGCCGGCCCGGAACAGGGCCTCGATCATCTTCTTGTCGGAAGAGGCAGGACCCAGGGTCGCGAGAATCTTGACCTTACGCGACCGTCTCATTTGTGCTGCGCTCCTTGCTGTGCGGGTTCGTTGAGCTGGATCGTCCAGCTGGTTTGTTCGCCGGTGTCGACTTCGAAGAAACCGGAACGGTTAAAACCACGAGGCACGCAATCTTCGGTGCCCTCAATGGTAAACATTTTGTCTTTCGTGCACATCACGTATTTGCCGCTCCACTCGCCACCGTGGTCGTAGTCGACCGCATAGACGTAATAGTAGCGTGACACGAGGGTGCCGCTGACGAGGGTCTCGCAGCTATTGATCGGAACGTTCCACCAGCCTTCGGTGGTCCAGACCTTCTTGTCCTTGTAGCCGATGGCGACGCCGACACGACTGGGCGTCTTGTTGCACAGGCGCAAGTCCGCCTTGGCCGGCGCCGACTGCAGGAACAGGACCGCGAGCGCGCCCATGCCAGCGAGGAGGGCCGTGCGCGGCCAATGTCGAAGCTCGTATGATCGCATCGATGAGGTCGCGAACCGGTTGAGGCAGGAGGCAGCTTTATGACGCTGCGGCTTTCCGGCTGTCAACCTTGAGGCGAGGTGAGTTGCTGCTGGCAAGGCCCGTGTCCGATGCGGGCTGGCCGCCGTTTTCAGTCCGATGAATCGCATTTCTATGATCATCAAATTAAACACGGCGGCATGATGGCTGAAACCCCTTCGTCAACCGCGGCGTTGCGGCCGGGCGATGAAAATTCCGGCGAGGATCAGGGCGCCGCCCAGCATCTGGGGCAGCGAGACGGCCTCGCCGAGAAACAGCCAGCCCGCGACGGCGGCGGCGACCGCTTCCAGGAAGATTACCAGCGCTGAAAAAGCGGCGGGCAGATGGCCGAGCGCGAAGGCGAGCAGGCCCTGTCCGCCGGCGTGGCTGATGAAGGCGAGCCCGGCGAGCGACGCCGCGCTGTCGACCGTCGAGGGCAGGATGCGCGGCTCGACGACCATGGCGACGACCCAGAGCGCGGCGGCGGTGATCAGTGTCGACAGGAAGGTGATCTTGCCGGCCGAGGAACGGCGTCGCGCGGCGCGGACGGCGAGGAAATAGCCGCCGAAGAAGAACGAGGTGCAGATCCCGTAGAGGTCGCCGTCGAGATGCTCCGGCCGCATCTTCCAGCTGAGCCCGATCAGGAAGGTGGCGCCGAGCAGGCAGAGCGCCAGCCCCGCCAGCACGCTGCGGCCGACCCTCTCGCCGATGAAGAAGCCGGAGCCCAGCACCACCCAGACCGGCGCCATGGTGGCGAGGAAGGTGGCGTTGGCGACACTCGTCTTCAGGATGGCGAGGTGCCAGAACAGCAGGTCGCCGACGAACAGCGCGCCGGCCGCCAGGATCGCGCCATCGATCTTCCAGATCGAGGCGAGCGGCGTGCCGGAGCGGCGCGCTTCGAGCGCCGCCCAGGCGAACAGGATCGGCACCGCCCCGCCGACGCGCCAGAAGGCGCTCGCGAACGGACCGACATCCGCGAGGCGGACGAAGATCGGCGAGACGCCCATCGCCATCGCGCCCAGGACCAGGGCAGGCACGGCGAGAGCGGCGACGGAGGCGGGCGTCTGGGCGGCGGGCGAGGAGGACAAAGCGATCTCGATGGGGAAGGGGAGCACATTCCTATGGCAGCTCCACGGCCGGGTCACTATCATTTAACCATGCATGACGCTTTAAATCCGACGCGGGCCATGGGCGGCGCGGCCGGGGCCGCCTTCGAGATCGTTCCGGGTGATGCCGCCGCCGGGCTGATCCTGCTCTGCGACCACGCCTCCAACCATGTGCCGTCCGAATATGGTTCGCTCGGCCTGCCGCCGTCCGAGTTCACGCGCCACATCGCCTATGACATCGGCGCCGAGGCGCTGACCCGCGCGCTCGCCGTTCGTTTCGGCGTTCCGGCGGTGCTGTCGCATTTCTCGCGGTTGCTGATCGACCCCAATCGCGGCCTCGACGATCCGACGCTGATCATGCGGCTTTCGGACGGCGCCGTGATCCCGCGTAACGCCCGGATCGACGCGGCCGAACGCGAGCATCGCATCGAGCGCTTCTACCGCCCCTATGATGACGCCGTGACGCGGACGATCGACGCCGGCATGACGACCGGACGGATCCCGATGATCCTGTCGATCCACAGTTTCACGCCGCTCTGGAAGGGCGTGCCGCGGCCCTGGCACGCCGGCATCCTCTGGGACGCCGATCCGCGCCTGGCGCAGCCGCTGATTGCCGGTCTCGCTGCCGATCCGGCCATCGTCGTCGGCGACAATGAGCCCTATCACGGGGCGCTGAAGGGCGACACGCTCTATCGCCACGCGACCCGGCGCGGCCTCGCCCATGCCCTGGTCGAGATTCGCCAGGACCTGATCGCCGATCCCGCCGGCGTCGCCGAATGGACGGACCGGCTTGCGAACGTGCTCGTCGATCTCAGAATCGGCGAGGCGCCGCACAAGGTGCAGTTCTTCGGCTCGCTCGCCGATTCCCGACCGACCTGACCGTCGTCCGTCCCATTTGAAGGCTTGCTGTCATGACCCAAACGGCCCCCGCTCTCGACCCGCAGACGACGACCGAACTCGAGGCGGCGGCGTTCCGCAGCCTTGTCGCGCATCTGCGCGAGCGCAGCGACGTGCAGAACATCGACCTGATGAATGTCGCGGGCTTCTGCCGAAACTGCCTCGCCAACTGGTATCGCGAGGCGGCCGAGGCGAAAGGCGTCGAGCTCTCCAAGGAAGCCTCGCGCGAGATCGTCTACGGCATGCCCTATGCGGAGTGGCAGAAGCTGAACCAGCGCGAGGCGACGGCGGCGCAAAAGGCGGCCTTCGAGACCAATCGTCCCGATCATTGACGCGTCGGCACATCCTCTGCGCACTTGACCCCTTCGGCTAAGTCGGGCACTCACGCTCGCCTGTCGCCAATCTTTTGAGGTTCCCCACCATGGCTGAAGATGAAGTCCAGGGCATAGCCGCTGCCCAGCTCAGGTCCATTGTCGAGCGGATCGAGCGGCTCGAGGAAGAGAAGAAGGCGATCGCCGACGACATCAAGGACGTCTACGGCGAAGCGAAGGCCAATGGCTACGACACCAAGGCGCTGCGCAAGATCGTGGCGCTTCGGAAGAAGGACGCCAACGAGCGTGAAGAGGAAGAGGCGATCCTCGAACTCTACAAGAACGCCCTCGGCATGGTCTGAGCGGCCGGGCTGCCTGACGGGTCGATCGGAGCGCCGCTCCGATCGGACGCCGGGCTCGCGGGAGGGCTACTTGCCCTTGTTGTCGGTCGGCAGGTGCTGGCCATAGGTGCGGTCGCGTTCGTCGCGCGTGCGCACCAGGTCCTCGTAGGCCTGCCGGGCTTCCGCCGAGAGGGCGACCCGCTTGACCGGGGCCTTGGCCCGGCGGGGGGCCTTCTTGAAGCGGTCGTTGGTTTCGGTCATGGCGCTCGCTTCCTTGGTTGGGGGCGCCCAAGGCTATATCAGCCCGCTGCGCGGATCGACAGGGTCCGCCGCCATTTTGACGCGGTCGTGACTGCCTCCCCGGTGCCGCCGGCGACCGACTTTCCCAACGTCCTGATCGAGCCCCTGTATCTCTCCAGCCGTCCGGTCACGACCGCGTCCGCAGGCGTGTTGCTTCGGCGCGTCCCGCTTCGGGCGCCTCGCTCAAGTCGCTGCAACGGAAAAAGAAAAAGCGCCGCGGCTTGCCGCCGCGGCGCTCTTGCATGTCTTGAATTCCGGCGCGGTCAGCGCTTCAGGAAGGCCGTCCGTCCGATCGGGTCGAGCGAGGCGAATTCCTGCGTGCGGAGCTGATGCACCAGCGGGCCGGCGAAACGATCGGTCCGGAGGCCTTCATACGCGATCCGTCCGAATCCGAGGCGGATCGAGCGCTCGGGCGCCGCGAACAGTTCCGGGCTGGAGAATGGCGTCGGCATCTGCAGGTTGGCGTAGTTGCGCTGGCGGGTCGAGCCGGCGCGGGTCACGAGCTCGATGGTCGACGCCTGGTAGGCGACCGGCATCAACCGGGCCAGCGGGTCGGCCGAGGCCGTGGTAGCGGCGTTCTGCAGGCCGTCGGCATTGCCGAGCGAGGCAAGCTTGGGCGCGCCGGTGGAAGACGCCCTGGCGACCGGCTTGTTCGCGCGGCCGGCGACGATGGCGCCCGTGGCGGCGTCAATGTGGACCGTGGTGCTGTCGTCGACCGCGAGCGGCGCGGCATAGGCCATCATCGCGTCGCTGGCCGGTTTGCCCTTGCCGACGGCGTCGGCGATGGCGTCGGCGGCCGTGCCCGGGCGCTGCCCAGCGGTCTGGCCGCCGGCCTTCGCCGCGCTGGTCGCCTCGAGCGCCGCGAGCGTATCGGTGATGCCGCTGCCATAGGCCGGCGTCGGCTGCATGGGCGAAGCCTGCGGGATCGGCGCGACGCTGGCGAGAGCCATGACCGGGCGCACGACCGGCGAGCGGCGCGGTGCCGGCGGGAAAGCGTCTTCCGCGCCGGTATCGGCGACGGCGACGACGGTCTCCGCCTCGCGGTTGGGTGCGGGACGCGGCAGCGGCGCCGAGGCGGTCTCGAACGGGATCGCCTCGGCGTCCGGCTCGGCCGTCTTGGCGACGGCGGCGACCTGGACGGCATCGGCGTCGGCATCCACGGCCGGGGCCTTGCCCGGCTTCGGAGCCGGCGTCGCCGCGGCGGCCGGGATATCGTCCTCGTCGACGGAATCGTTGCCGACCAGGCGGCTGAGCCAGGACTTGCCCTTGCCGGACGAGGCGCTGGCCATCATGACGGAACCGCCGCCCGCCTTGCGGGCCTTGTAGGCGGCGAGCGCCTGCTCATAGCCGGGAAGCGGCCGGCCGTCGGACGGAATATGCAGCGTCTTGCCGTCCGGGAAGACCCGAACGAGCTGTTCGCGCGTCATCTTCGGCCAGTGACGGACGCTGCCCGTGTCCATGTGGACGAAGGGCGAGCCCGAGGTCGGATAGAAGCCGACGCCGCCGACCTGCATGCGGAGGCCGATGGCCCGCAGCTTGGGCAGCGGGACGTCCGGAATGAAGAAGTCCATCGCCTTGCCGAGCATGTGCTGGCTCTGCTTGGCGACGCCGCGGGAACGGGAGCGCAGCATGTTGTTGGTGGCCGGCGAACGATAGCCGCAGACGACGGTGATCGGAACGCGCGATCCGGACTGCTGGTACACTTCCCAGATCAGGTCGAAAAGCTGCGGATCCATCTTGGTCGGCTCGTTCTTGCGCCAGTCGCGCAGGAACACGTTGAGCTGCTTCAGGCCGGCCGGATCGTATCGGCCGTTGCGCTTGAAGACGATGGTCGCGGTTTCGTTGGTGTGGGCGTTGTGGAGCTTCAGCGCGCGGTCGCCCGCTGCAGCTCCAGCTTCGTCCAGTGACGCCGTGACGACCATTGAGCCGGCAACGACGGTTGTTGCGAGGAGCATGCGCAAAGCGGTGCTGCAACGCTGCAGCAGGCTGCGGTCTCGCTCGAACGGATCGGTTTGCTTAATCAATGTGCTTCTGCGTCCTTGCCCGAAATGGGCCCCCGTACAGGGCAGAATGCTTGAAGAGAGTTAACCAGCATTTACCGTAATCGACCTTTTTTACCCCGGCAGTATGGGGTCACCTGCCGATCACGGCATTGTCATTTCGCAACAGTCGAGCACGATCGTGGCATTTGAGGGGCAAAAAGAAAACCGCGCAGGAGCATTTCCTGCGCGGTTTCGCACATTCAATCGATTGATTCATACAAGCTTTGCCCCGCCGAGCGAGGCGCGAGGCCGGTTTCGGGCTCAGAGGCCGAGCGCTTTTTCCACCCGCGCGTTGTAGCCATAAATGTCGGGGCGGGTCTGAACGACGCCGTCATCATCGACGAAAGCGGTGAAATAGGTCAGGTGGATCGGGATCCGATTCGGCAGGTTGATCCACTTTTCCTTGCCGCCGACCATCTTGCGCAGCCGCTGCGGCGACCAGCCGCCCTGATGCGCCAGGAGCACGTCGGCGAACTCCAGCGGATCCTGGACGCGGACGCAGCCATGGCTGAGCGCGCGCACGTCGCGCTTGAAGAAGCTCTTCGACGGCGTGTCGTGCAGATAGACCGAGTGCTCGTTCGGGAACAGGAACTTGACGTTGCCGAGCGCGTTGTCGTCGCCCGGCGGCTGGCGGATCATGATCTGGCGCGCGTTGACGTTGCTCCAGTCGACCATCTGCGGATCGACGGGGCGGTATTTGCCGTCGACATTGGCGAGCACCTGGTAGCCCTTGCGGGTCATGTAGCTCGGGTCGCGGCGCACGGCCGGCAGCATTTCCTTCATCGTGATCGAGGCCGGCACGTTCCAGCTCGGATTGACGACAATCGATTCCATCGCGTCGGAGAAGATCGGGGTCTGGTTGGTGACCTTGCCGACCACGGCGCGGGTGGTGTGGATGACCTTGCCGTCCTCGACGACGCGGACGCTGTATTCCGGGATGTTCGCGATGATGTGGAACTGGCCGAGGTCGCGCGGCATCCAGCGCCAGCGCTCCATGTTGGCGATGATCTCGGCCGTGTTCGATTTGCCGGCGCCGTTGATGAAGGCGACCGTGGCGTTGCCGGCGATGCCGTCGGCCGTCAGACCCTTGTCGGCCTGGAAGCTCTTCACCGCCTGGGCGAGCGTCTCGTCGTAGACCTCGGGCGCCTCGCTCGGGGCGGGCAGGTCGAAGCGGGCGCGCAACAGCGGCACGCGCGGATCGGCGAGGCCGACCTTCATCGACTTGCCTTCCGGCACCGGAGCATGGGCCGTCGGGCTCTCGGCGCCGCGCGCCTTGGCGAGCGCCTTCTTCAGGCGGAGGTAGCCCTCGTGCTGCGGATTGTACGAAGCGATCGCCGCCGCGCCGTCGGTCGCCGTCGAGACGGTGGTCAGCACCTCGATCGGATCGGGCAGGAGCGGCTTCAGCGTGATCAGCTGGCCGATCGAGGACGGATCGAGGCGGCCGGCATAGGCCTGGCGCGCATAGGTGAGGACCGCCTTGCTGAACAGCAGGTCGACGGAAGCGGCGATGTCGGGGCCGGCCGGCGTGGTCGCGCCGATCGCGGCCGGCGGCAGCTTGTAGGCGGCGGGATCGAGTCCGTCCTCGGCGGCGGCGGCGATCCGGGCCATGATCTTGCGGGCCTGGGCGGTGTAGACGCCATTGACCATCCAGACCGGCTGGTAGTCGCGCTCGGCGTAGAACTCGACCATGGCGGCGCGGTCGCGCTTGTCGTTGAACGAGGCCTTGGCCTGCGGCTCGGAGAGCAGGGCCTTCAGGGCGCGGGCGGCCGGGTCGCTGGCGACATCGGCAAGCGCGAGGCTCGCGGCGCTTCCGGCGCGCTCGCGAAACGTCTTGCCTTCCGGCAGGTAGGCATGGGCCGATCCGACCGAGAGGCCGATCAGAGCCACGCCCGTCAGGAGTGCCTTCGCCTTCAACAACATCTTGCCCGAACCCTTCATGACTTCCGAACCTATCGAGCCGTCCCGGGGCGAACCCGTCGCGGTTGGTGCCTGGCACCCATAAACATCAACTGCGTGGACCGCGCTGCGATCCACGTCACTCTGCCGCTATTTTGCGGACGGTGGTTTCTTCGCCCCCCTCGGCAATGCCGAGTTCTTTGAGCTTGCGATAGAGAGTCGAGCGTCCGATTCCGAGTTTCCGCGCCACCGTTGCCATGCGGCCACGGTAGCGGTCGAGCGCGAGGCGGATCATCTCCGCCTCGATCTCGACAAGCGGACGGATGTCGCCGCCGGCATCGACGGCCTGGAGCACGCCGGGCTGCTGCGGCCGCGGGACGGCCGGCGCGGCCGGAGGCGCCGGCTCGCCTTCCGGGGCAAGCGGCATTGGCGTTCCCGGGTTGGCCTCGCCGGGATCTTGCAGCGCGATCTGCGGAAATTCGGCCGGCGTCAGCATCGGGCCATCCGATAGCGCGACGGCGCGAAAGATCGCGTTTTCGAGCTGGCGGACATTGCCGGGCCAGCCATGCGCCATCAGCTGCTCCAGTGCCTCGGGTGAGACGCCGCGCAGGCTGCGCTTGCCCTCCTCGGCCGCGAATCGGGCGGCGAATTGCCGGATCAGTTCGGGAATGTCGTCGTGCCGGTCGCGCAGCGGCGGCACGCGGATCGGGAAGACGTTGAGGCGGTAATAGAGATCCTCGCGAAACCGGCCTTCCTTGACGAGGGCGATCAGGTCGCGCTCGGTCGCCGCGATCAGGCGGATATCGACCTTGACCGGACGGCGGGCGCCGACGGGCTCGATCTCGCCTTCCTGCAGCACCGTGACCAGGCGCGCCTGTACGTCCAGCGGCAGTTCGCCGATCTCATCCAGGAACAGCGTGCCGCCCTGGGCCTTCTGCAGCTTGCCAGGATGGCGCGTAGCGGTGCCGGTCTCTAGGCCGAACAGGACCGAATCGGCCAGCGGCTGTGCCAGCGTGGCGCAGGCGACGGCGACGAAGGGCTTCGTCTTGCGGTCGCCGGAGCCATGGATGGCGCGGGCGATCCGCGCCTTGCCGACGCCGCGCTCGCCCTCGATCAGGATCGGCAGGGGCGAGCGCGCGGCGCGCCGGCCAAGCTGGATCACGCGGTCCATCGCCGGGCTGGCGGCGACGATGTCGTCGAAATCGAGCGTGCCGTCGGCCGAATGCCGGGCGCGCCGCAGTTCCGTCTCCAGCGCCCGCAGGCGGAGCGCGTTCTGGATCGACACCTCGATCCGCTCCGGCGCGGCGGGCTTCAGCAGGAAATCCGTGGCGCCGGCCCGGATCGCGGCGGCGGCCTGGTCGATGCGGCTTTCCCTGGCCTGGACGATGACGGGCAGGGAGCGGCCGGTCCGCGGCAGGCGCTCCAGCACGCCGAGGCCGTCCAGTTCCGGCAGGACGAGGTCGAGGATCATCAGGTCAAAGCGGCCGCCGTCCGGCGCGGCGAGGCGCTCGAGCGCCGAGCGGCCATCCGCCAGCAGCTCGACCTCGTGCCCGAGCCGGTTCGCCGCCGCAGCCAGAAGCCGCCGCTGGGCGGGGTCGGCGTCGACGATGAGGATCTCTGCGGGCATGACGTCGCTTCACGATGTTTCGGCGGGCGAGGGCGGCGCGATGTCGGACATCGCCGGGGCGCCGGTCGGGGCATGATCGGATCGCAGCGTTAACGCGCTGTTACCCCTGTCGCCGGGCGCGGCCGAATCCCCACTCCGTTGCGCCGAGGCGGGGACGGACGGGTTGATCCGGATGGGGGTGGACCCCTAAGTATGAGCCAATCTTTCTCGCGTTATCGGATCTTCCATGTCCTTCACCTCCGCGATCCCGAAGAGTTCCGCCCTTGCCAGCCAGCCCGCCGACGCGGCGCTCGGCCCGTTGCCGGAATGGAACCTGGCCGATCTCTATCCCGGCATGGAATCGCCGGTGCTCGTCGCCGATCTCGCCAAGGGGCAGGCCGATTCGGTCGCCTTCGAGACCGCCTACAAGGGCAAGCTCGAGGGTCTCGCCCGCGACGGCGGCCTCGTCGCCGCGATTCGCGCCTATGAGGCGCTCGACGAGCTGCTCGGCCGCATCATCTCCTATGCCGGCCTCGTCTATTCCGGCGACACCACCGATCCGGTCGGCGCCAAGTTCTATGGCGACGTGCAGCAGAAGATCACCGACGCCTCGACGCATCTGCTGTTCTTCACGCTGGAGCTGAACCGCGTCGACGACGCCGTGCTCGAGGCGGCGATGCAGGCGGATCCGGCGCTCGCGCATTACCGTCCGTGGATCGAGGATGTCCGCAAGGAGAAGCCGTACCAGCTGGAAGACCGCGTCGAGCAGCTCTTCCACGAGAAGTCGGTCACCGGCCGCGGCGCCTGGAACCGGCTGTTCGACGAGACGATGGCCTCGCTGCGTTTCGACGTGAACGGCGAGGAGCTGACGCTCGAGCCGACGCTGAACCTGATGCAGGACCCGGACGAGGCGAAGCGCAAGGCCGCCTCCGAGGCGCTGGCTGTGACCTTCGGCAAGAACATCCGCCTGTTCACGCTGGTCACCAACACGCTCGCCAAGGACAAGGAGATCTCGGACCGCTGGCGCGGCTTCGAGGACGTCGCCGCCTCGCGCCATCTCGCCAACCGGGTCGAGCCGGAAGTGGTCGACGCGCTGGTCGCCGCCGTGCGCGACGCCTATCCGCGCCTGTCGCACCGCTACTACAAGCTGAAGGCGAAGTGGTTCGGCAAGGATGCGCTCGACCACTGGGACCGCAACGCGCCGCTGCCGAAGGTGCCGAGCCGCACCATCCCCTGGACCGAGGCGCGCGACACCGTGCTCTCCGCCTATGGCGCCTTCGCGCCCGAGATGGCGTCGATCGCCAGGGATTTCTTCGACAAGAACTGGATCGACGCGCCGGTCCGTCCCGGCAAGTCGCCGGGCGCCTTCGCGCATCCGACCGTGCCCTCGGCGCATCCCTATGTGCTGCTGAACTACCAGGGCAAGACGCGGGACGTGATGACGCTGGCGCATGAGCTCGGCCATGGCGTGCACCAGGTGCTGGCCGGCCCGCAGGGCGCGCTGATGGCGCCGACGCCGCTGACGCTCGCCGAGACGGCCAGCGTGTTCGGCGAGATGCTGACCTTCCGTGCGCTGCTCGACAGCCAGACCGACCCGATCCAGCGCAAGGCCATGCTCGCCTCGAAGGTCGAGGACATGATCAACACGGTCGTGCGCCAGATCGCCTTCTATTCGTTCGAGCGCAAGGTCCACATCGCCCGCCGCGAGGGCGAGCTGACTTCCGACCGGCTGAACGAGATCTGGATGGAGGTGCAGGCCGAGAGCCTCGGCCCGGCGATCCGCCTCGGCCCCGGCTACGAGACCTTCTGGACCTACATCCCGCACTTCATCCATTCGCCGTTCTACGTCTACGCCTATGCCTTCGGCGATTGCCTGGTGAACTCGCTCTACGCCGTCTACCGGCAGTCGGAGAGCGGCTTCCAGGAGAAGTATTTCGCCCTCCTGAAGGCCGGCGGCACCAAGCATCATTCGGAGCTTCTGGCGCCCTTCGGCCTCGACGCCACCGACCCGTCCTTCTGGCAGAAGGGCCTTTCGGTGCTCGAAGGCTTCATCTCCGAGTTGGAGGCGATGGAGGCGTAGTCGCTGACGTCGTTCTGAACAACGAGCCCGGCGCTGTCCTGATCGGATGGCGCCGGGCTTTTTCGTATGCCTCACGCGCCGTCATCCCCGCGAAGGCGGGGATCCATGCAGCCGGGTTCGCGGGGTTTTCACATTGACCGCCGAGCCAAGTTCCCGCGTCGCTGCCTGAATGGATCCCGGATCGCCGCTGCGCTTCGTTCGGGATGACGGCGAGGGTGGGGAGGGGATGGATGGAGCGAGGCGTGCGGAGAGTGGTACGCCGCGCCGTTACCGGCGCAGCGTAGTTCGTCTACAGGCTCGCCTGCGCCCGGTAGAGCCGGGCATAGGCGCCGTTGGCGGCGATCAGTTCCTCGTGGCTGCCTTCCTCTGTGATCCCTGTCTCCGTCAGCACCAGGATGCGATCGGCGCGCTGCACCGTCGACAGGCGGTGGGCGATGACGAGCGTCGTGCGGGATTTCGCCAGCGACAGCAGCGCCTGCTGCACGGCCCGTTCGCTCTCGTTGTCGAGCGCGCTGGTCGCCTCGTCGAAGATCAGGATCGGCGCGTCCTTCAGGATGGCGCGGGCGATGGTGAGGCGCTGCTTCTGGCCGCCCGAGAGCTTCACGCCGCGCTGGCCGATGTCGCTGGCATAGCCGTCCGGCAGCGCCCGGATGAAGTCATGCGCGTTCGCCGCCCGCGCCGCCGCCTCGACCTCGGCGTCGGTGGCGTCGGGCCGGCCGTAGCGGAGGTTTTCCATCACCGTTCCCGCGAACAGGTAGACGTCCTGCTGCACGATGCCGACATTGCGCCGGAGCGCGTCGAGCCGGATGTCGCGGATGTCGATGCCGTCGACGAGGATCCGCCCTTCCGTAACGTCGTAGAAGCGCGGGATCAGCGCGCAGAGCGAGCTCTTTCCCGCGCCCGAGGCGCCGACGAGCGCCACGAACTCGCCCGGCCGGATCGAAAGCGACAGGTTCTTCAGCACATGCGGGCCGTCCTCCTCGTAGCGGAAGCCGACCGTCTCGAAGGTGATCGCTCCCTTCGCCCGGCCGAGCGCGATGGCACCTAGCCTGTCCCTTATGTCCGGCTCCGTCTCGAAGATCTCCATCACGCGGACGAAGCCGGTGAAGCCGCTCTGCCAGAGCCGGGCGAGATTGGCGAGGCGGTCGACCGGGTCGACCAGCACGGCGACGCAGAGCAGGAAGGTGAGGAGTTCCGCGACGCCGAGCGCGCCCTGCGCCACGCGGACCGCGCCGGCGACGATCACCATCACCGTCACGATCTGCGGGAATACCGTGGTGCCGGACCAAAGAAAGGCCTCGCTGCGATAGCCGATGCGCCTGCCTTCGAGGAAGTCCCGGTTCGCGACGTCGAAGCGCCGGTTCTCGAGCGCCTCGTTGGCGAAGGATTGCACGACGCGGATGCCGGCGAGCGAATCCTCGACCCGCTCGCTGACGCCGCCGACCCGCTCCTTCACCTGCAGCATCGCCGCGTTGACGCGGCTGTTGAAATGGAGCGCGTAGAAGGCCGCCGGCGGGATGAAGGCGAGGATCATCCACGCGAGCGGAACGTCGAGCGTGAACAGGATCGCCGTCACGCCGGCGAATTTGAGGACGGCGATGGCGAGGTCCTCCGGCCCGTGGTGGTAGAGCTCGCCGACATCGAACAGGTCGTGCGTGACGCGGCTCATCAACTGGCCGACGCGCTGGCGGTCGTAGAAGCTGAAGGAAAGCCTCTGGCAGTGGGCGAAGAGCTCGCGGCGCAGCGCCGCCTCCATCTTCGCGCCCATCATGTGGCCCTGATAGTCGACGAAGAGGGTCGCGAAGGCCTGCACGGCGAGGAGCGCCAGCATCAGCCCGCCCATGGCGTAGATGGTCGGCAGCGTCGCCGAGGGATCGTCGGCGCCGAGGAGGAGGCGGGTCACATGGTTGGCGCAGAGCGGCAGCAGCAGAGCCGTCACCGAGATCAGCACGGCGCAGGCGAGGTCGAGCGCCAGCAGCGGCAGATAGGGCCGGTAATAGCCGAGCAGCTTCGCGAGCCGCGCGCGCGTCAGCCGCGGCGTCGAGGCCTCGTTCGGATCTTCCGACAGCGATGCGGCGCGCCGGGTGCGCGTGATCGGCGCGGTCGGAGGAGGAGAGGGCTCGCCGGGGCTAGGGGCGTCGTCGCGTGTCTGCGGTTCCGGAGAACGGATAAGCATGGAACGTCATGTCCTGGTAAATTTCAAAAACTCCTTTCTGGCTGGACATGAAGGTTCTCATCGGAGGCTCCCGGGCTTTCGCTGGACGAGGCGGCACTATGGCCCTGCGCCCCCCGCCCGGCAATGCCGGTCCGGCCGAAACCGGCCGTTCGTGGCTTTTCGGCACTGGCCGTCCCGAACTGCCGCTGGGCGGCCGCGCACGTGCACCCGACCTTGTCCGTGCTGTCCGGCGGTCAGGCGATTTCGCCCAGGTGACGGCGCACCCACTTGGCCTCTTCCGACGCCGTGCGTCCGAAATGGCGTTTGAAGTCCCGGCTGAACTGGGCGGAGCTCGCATAGCCGACGGAAGCCGAGACATCCGCGATCGTCCGGCTTTGTCGAGCGATCATCAGCCTGGCCTCGTGCAGTCGCATGGCCTTCACGTACTGCATCGGGCTGGTGCCCGTCATGCCCTTGAAATGGGCGTGATAGGACGGAACGCTCATGCCGACCGCGCCGGCCAGATCGGGGACCGAGATCTCGGTCCCAAAATTGTTCCGCAACCAGGCCAGGCTCTGAAAGACCTTGCCGGCCGCGTTATTTTGTCGGAGCGCCGCGATCATCGCGCCGCCTTGCGGGCCGATCAGAACGCGGTAATGCAGCTCGCGCAGGAGGCCCGCTCCCAGCACGTCCACCTCGACGGCGTTGCCGAGCGCCTTCAGGAGGCGCAGCAGCACGTCCTCCAGGTCGGGGGCCATCCGGCTCGAAACGAGGCCCCGCGGCCTGTCGGTCAACCGGGCGCCGTGCCCCTCCAGTTGCATGGCGATCTCGCCAGCCAGCTGCATGTCGAAATCGACATAGAGCGCGATCAGCGGCCGTTCCGGGCTGGCGAGCGAATCCATCCGGAACGGGACGGGCACGGAAACGGCCAGATAGTGGTCTTCGTCATACTGGAAGACCTCGCCGTCCAGGATGCCCCGCTTGCTTCCCTGCAGCACGAATACGGCGCCGGGCTCGTAGAGGACCGGGATGTCCTGCAGCACGGCTTCGGTGCGGAGGATGCGGACACCCTTGAGCGCGGTCGGGTTGTAACCGTGCTGGGGCGCAAGCAGGCCCGCCATCGCCACCAGGGCGCGCCGATTGGGCGGCTCGTTTTCTCGGTTCATAGGATTCGGCAACAAACCAAGAGGATATGCCGTCGTCGAGGCACACGATCCATATTATCGGTCAATCAAGTGCCTCAGCAAGGAAGTTTGCCGACCATGTCATCTAGAACCTTCTTCATCACCGGCGCCAATTCCGGTTTCGGCCTGACGATCGCATCCGCCGCGGCCTTGTCTGGCCACAAGGTGATCGGAACCGTGCGCTCGGAGACCGCCCGCGCGGTGCTGGCCGATGCCGTGCCGGACGTCCGTCCCGTGCTTTGCGACGTGACGGACTTCGACCGCATCCCGGATGTCGTTCGTGAGGCGGAGGACGAGCACGGGCCCGTCGATGTCCTGATCAACAACGCCGGTTACGGCCATGAGGGGGTGCTGGAGGAGTCGCCGCTCGAAGAGATGCGGCGACAGTTCGACGTCAACGTTTTCGGCGCCGTCGCCGTCGCCAAGGCGTTTCTGCCGCGATTCCGCGAGCGCCGCAGCGGCTTCATCGTCAACGTCACATCGATGGGCGGCATGATCACCATGCCCGGCATCGCCTATTACTGCGGCAGCAAGTTCGCGCTCCAGGGCATATCGGAAGTGATGCGCATGGAAATGGCGCCGTTCGGCGTTCACGTCACGACCCTTTGCCCGGGTTCCTTCCGGACGGACTGGGCGGGACGATCGATGGTGCGCACGGAAAGGTCGATCGCCGACTACGACGCGCAGTTCAACCCGATCCGGGAAACCAGGCAGGCCGTCAGCGGCAGGCAGCTGGGCGATCCGGAAAAGCTGGCCGATGCCGTTCTGACCCTGGTGCAATCCGGAAATCCACCGCCGCAGCTTCTGCTCGGCAGCGATGCCGTCCGGCTCGTGTCGGCGAGGATCGAGCGGCTTCAGCAGGAAATCGAGGCCTGGAAGGCGGTCAGCTTGTCCACGGACGGCTGACGAGGGTGGGAACTCGCATCCGGTGGCGCGGAGCGCGGACCTTCTGAGCCAAAGGAATGCCTGCTGGATCCGGGACGATCTTCCGCCAGCGACGGAGTAGCGCGGGCTCTTTGGTGAGCCGGCGCTTGCGTGCGGCGCAAGGGATCGCATCTTAGGCTGGGTCCGATCGATTCCCGTCGCCGCGTGCCTCCGTCCGGCACGTCCGTCTTGTGAGGGCGCTCGCCGAACGCCCGAGAAGAGAGCCGCCCATGTCCGATTCCGAACGCAACCGTCTCACCGGCCGCCTGTCGCGCTATGCCCGCGTCGGCGTCAATGTCGGCGGGGTCGCGGCCAAGGTGGCGGGGGCGCGCCTGTTCGGCGGCTCGCTCGACAAGAACAAGAACGCGTCGGAACTGGCCGCCGCCCTCGGCGGGCTCAAGGGGCCGCTGATGAAGGTCGGCCAGATCCTCTCCACCGTGCCGGACCTCGTGCCACCCGAATATGCCGAGGAACTGTCGCAATTGCAGGCGAACGCGCCGCCGATGGGCTGGCCCTTCGTGAAGCGGCGCATGCAGGCCGAACTCGGCGCGAGCTGGGAAAAGCGCTTCCAGCTGTTCGAGCATCAGCCGGCCGCCGCCGCTTCGCTCGGCCAGGTGCATCGGGCGATCGCCAGGGACGGCAAGGCGCTGGCGATGAAGCTGCAATATCCGGACATGCAGTCGGCGGTCGAGGCCGACCTGGCGCAGTTGAAGATCCTGCTTTCCGTCTATCGCCGCATCGACAAGGCGATCGACACCAGCGAGATCTACGAGGAGATCGGCACGCGCATCCGCGAGGAGCTCGACTATGGCCGCGAGGCGCGGCATGCGCTGCTCTACAAGATCATGCTCGACGGCGAGACGCTGGTCCGCGTCCCGGAAGTGGAGCCTCGGCTGTCGACCAACCGGCTGCTGGCGCTCGAATGGCTCGACGGCAAGAGGCTGCTCGACTATCGCGACCGCTCGCTGGAGGAACGCAACCGCATCGCCACCGCCATGTTCAATGCCTGGTGGTCCCCCTTCGCCCGATACGGCGTCATCCATGGCGACCCGCATCTCGGCAACTACACGGTGTTCGAGAACGGCGCCGGCGAGGCGGCCGGCATCAACCTGCTCGACTATGGCTGCGTCCGCATCTTCCCGGCGCCGTTCGTCGCCGGCGTCGTCGACCTGTTCCACGGCCTGCGCGACAACGACCGCGACCGCATCGTCTCGGCCTATGAGGTGTGGGGCTTCGGCGGGCTATCGAACGAACTGATCGAGGCCTTGAACATCTGGGCCCGCTTCATCTACGGGCCGCTGATCGACGATCGCGTCCGCACCATCGCCGATGGCGTCGCGCCGTCGGAATATGGACGGCGCGAGGCGTTCCAAGTGCACCAGGTGCTGCGCGAGAAGGGGCCGGTGACGGTGCCGCGCGAATTCGTCTTCATGGACCGCGCGGCGGTCGGTCTCGGCTCGGTGTTCCTGCACTTGAAGGCGGAAATGAATTTTCACCGCCTGTTTGCCGAGACGATCGAGGGATTCGACCGCGAGATGCTCGATTACCGCCAGAAGGCGGCGCTCGGCGGGGTCGGATTGGCCTGATCGGGAGGCGGCGGCTCTGGGCGCCCGCAGCGCCGGACTGCCGCGTCCTGCCGCAGTGCGGCGATGCCGGATTGCCCGCCCCGGCCAAGTGTTGTAAACGCCGAACACGTTTGGTTCCGCTGGAGGATTGAGACAACATGGCCGAAAGCCCGATGGACTACGCTGAGCACGAGAGAACCTACGCTTTCTTCACCGGCCTTACCAAATACGGCACGATCGCCTGCGTCGTGGTCCTCGTTCTCATGGCAATCTTCCTGCTCTGAGTTCTGATAGAGGCCATCCGGCCATCTCCGGATGCAGCAATACCCGAGTGACTTGACTGCGCGGGTGTGCCGATGACCCCCGCCGTGCCAAAGGGATACGCCATGAAGATTGGTGTGCCGGCGGAGGTTGACGGGCTGGAAAGCCGCGTCGCCGCGACGCCTGAGACCGTGAAGAAGTTTATCGCGCTGGGCGCCGAGGTTTCGGTGCAGTCCGGCGCGGGATTGGCCTCGCGCATTCCCGACGCGGAGTATGCCGCCGCCGGGGCGACGATCGCCGCGGACGCCGCCGAGGCCGTGCGCGACGCCGACGTCGTGCTGAAGGTCCGCCGACCGCAGGCCGAGGAACTCCCCGCCTACAGGAAGGGCGCGCTGGTCGTCGCCACCATGGATCCCTATGGCCATGAGGACGCGGTCGCGGCAATCGCCGGCGCCGGCGTCACCGCCATCGCCATGGAGTTCATGCCGCGCATCACCCGCGCCCAGGTGATGGACGTGCTGTCCAGCCAGGCGAACCTCGCCGGCTACCAGGCCGTCATCGACGCGGCCGCCGAATATGATCGCGCCTTGCCGATGATGATGACCGCCGCCGGCACCGTGCCGGCCGCCCGCGTCTTCGTCATGGGCGCCGGCGTCGCCGGCCTGCAGGCGATCGCCACCGCCCGCCGCCTCGGCGCCGTGGTGACCGCGACCGACGTGCGTCCCGCCGCCAAGGAGCAGGTCGAGAGCCTCGGCGCCAAGTTCGTCGCCGTCGAGGACGACGAGTTCAAGCAGGCCGAGACCGCCGCCGGCTACGCCAAGCCGATGTCGGCGGAATACCAGGCCAAGCAGGCGGCGCTCGTCGCCGAGCACATCAAGAAGCAGGACATCGTCATCACGACGGCCCTGATCCCCGGCCGCGCCGCGCCGCGCCTGGTCTCGGCCGCCATGGTCGCCTCGATGAAGCCGGGTTCGGTGCTGATCGACCTCGCGGTCGAGCGCGGCGGCAATGTCGAGGGCGCCAAGCCCGGCGAGGTCACGGTCGTCGACGGCAAGAAGATCGTCGGCCACCTGAACGTCGCCGGTCGCATCGCCGCCACCGCCTCGCAGCTCTACGCCAAGAACCTCTATGCCTTCGTCGAGACGCTGATCGACAAGGCGTCGAAGACCGTCGCCGTCAACTGGGACGACGAACTGGTCAAGGCGACCGTGCTGACGCGCGACGGCGCCGTCGTGCATCCGGCGTTCAAGCCCAAGGAAGCGCCCAAGGAAGCGCCGGTCGAAGAGCCGAAGCCAATTCTCGTTGCTGAGCAGGGGGCCAGCTGATCATGGCAAGTCTTACGCCCGACCAGGCGGCCAGTGCCGCCAAGTCCGCCGCCGACGCCGCGAGCGCCGCGGCGAGCGCCGCGCAGGAAGCCGCCGCCGCCGCGCAGATCTATGCCGAGCAGGCGGCCGGCGGTCTCGGCGATGCCGCCGGCGCCGTCGCTCATGCGGTTTCCGGCGGGGCCATCGACCCCTTCGTCTTCCGCCTCTCCGTCTTCGTGCTGGCGATCTTCGTCGGCTACTACGTCGTCTGGTCCGTCACGCCGGCGCTGCACACGCCGCTGATGTCCGTCACCAACGCGATCTCCTCGGTGATCGTCGTCGGCGCGCTGCTCGCGGTCGGCGTCGACGCGGCGGTCGATGCGGCCGCGGCCTCCGGCCATGCCTGGGCGCAGGGCTTCGGCTTCGTCGCCCTCATCCTCGCCAGCGTCAACATCTTCGGCGGCTTCCTCGTAACCAGTCGCATGCTTGCCATGTACAAGAAGAAGACGAAGTGAGGCCGCGCCGATGACAACCGCAAATATCACGGCGCTGCTCTACCTCGTCTCCGGCGTCCTGTTCATCATGGCGCTCCGGGGCCTCTCGAGCCCGGCCACCTCGCGCCAGGGCAATCTCTACGGCATGGTCGGCATGGGGATCGCGATCGTCACGACCCTCGTGCTCGCCGCGCCGAAGAGCGCCTCCGCCTGGGGCATGATCATCCTCGGCCTCGCCATCGGCGGCGGCGTCGGCGCCGTCATCGCCCGCCGCATCGCCATGACGGCGATGCCGCAGCTGGTCGCCGCCTTCCACTCGCTGGTCGGCCTCGCCGCCGTGATGGTGGCCGCCGCCGCCCTCTATGCGCCCGCCGCCTTCGGCATTGGCGACATCGGCCACATCCACGGCCAGGCGCTGGTCGAGATGTCGCTCGGCGTCGCGATCGGTGCGATCACCTTCACCGGCTCGGTCATCGCCTTCGCCAAGCTCAACGGCAACATGTCGGGCAAGCCGATCCTGCTGCCGGCCCGGCATCTGATGAACGCCGGCCTCGCCATCCTGCTGGTGGTGCTGATCGTCGCGCTCGTCTTCACCGAGAGCCACCTGGTCTTCTGGCTGATCGTGCTGGTCTCGCTGGTGCTCGGCGGCCTGATCATCATCCCGATCGGCGGCGCCGACATGCCCGTCGTCGTGTCGATGCTGAACTCCTATTCGGGCTGGGCCGCGGCCGGCATCGGCTTCACGCTCGGCAACACCGCGCTGATCATCACCGGCGCGCTGGTCGGCTCGTCGGGCGCGATCCTGTCCTACATCATGTGCAAGGGCATGAACCGCTCGTTCATCTCCGTCATCCTCGGCGGCTTCGGTGGCGAGACGGCGGGAGCGGCTTCGGGCGGCGCGGTCGAGCAGCGTCCGGTCAAGCAGGGTTCGGCCGAGGACGCCGCCTTCATCATGAAGAACGCCTCCAAGGTCATCATCGTGCCGGGCTACGGCATGGCGGTGGCGCAGGCGCAGCACGCGCTGCGCGAAATGGCCGACAAGCTCAAGGCGGAAGGCGTCGAGGTCAAGTATGCCATCCACCCGGTGGCGGGCCGCATGCCGGGCCACATGAACGTGCTGCTGGCCGAGGCGAACGTGCCGTATGACGAGGTCTTCGAGCTCGAGGACATCAATTCGGAGTTCGCCCAGGCCGACGTCGCCTTCGTCATCGGCGCCAACGACGTCACCAACCCGGCCGCCAAGACCGACCCGACCTCGCCGATCTTCGGCATGCCGATCCTCGACGTCGAGAAGGCCGGCACGGTGCTGTTCATCAAGCGCGGCATGGGTTCCGGCTATGCCGGCGTCGAGAACGAGCTGTTCTTCAAGGACAACACGATGATGCTCTTCGCCGACGCGAAGAAGATGGTCGAAAGCATCGTCAAGTCGCTCGACTGATCGCCGGCCGGCCAAGGAATACGAAGAGGCCGCCCTCGGGGCGGCCTTTTTGTTTCCGGGGACTTCCCGTCACCGGGGGCTTGCGTGGCGCCCGGAATATCCGTTCCCTGCGCGGGATCATGGGAGAGGGGAGAACCGATGGGCTCCGACGTGACGGTCCGCCGGCTCCAGGCCGGGGATGTCGAGGGCTTTCGCGCGCTGCGTCTTCGGGCGCTGCTGGATACGCCGACGGCGTTCGGCTCCAGCTATGAGGAGGACTCGGCGCTCTCCGAGGCCGCGCTGCTGGCGCGACTCGCGGGCGCCAGCGCCGTCTTCGCTGCGTTCGAGGACGGGGCGATGGTCGGCATGGCCGGCTTCCACCCACAGTCGGGCCCCAAGCGACGCCATCGCGGCCTGCTCTGGGGCGTCTTCGTCGCGAAGGAGCAGCGCGGGCGCGGCCTTGCGCGCCGGCTGGTCGAGGCGGTCATCGGCCATGCGAGCCAGCATGCGCTGGTGATGGAGGCGGGGGTAACGGTCGGTAATCAATTCGCACTCGCGCTTTATGAGAGCCTCGGTTTCCGCCAGATCGGCCGGCTGCCGCGCGCTCTTTTCGTCGACGGCGTCTTCCACGACGAGATCCTGCTGGTGCTGGATATGGAGCCGTCCGCGCCGGAGGTCTGAAGACGGGAAGACGGCGTCATTGCCGAACTTGGATTGACGCTGCGGAATCAATTGTTCAGTCTCGCTGCGGGGGCGATTCACAAGCAACGGGGCTCTACTGATGTCCGACCGCAAGACCTATGTTCCGCCTGTCCTTATCAAGCGTTCCAAGATCGGCCCGATCGTGGCCCTTACGTCGCCGGTGATCTGGTCGCCGACCTAGTACGGGACACACGGTCCGTCGCCGTGACGGGCCGGATTGTGTCGAACCCGGTGGCCCCAGGCCATCGGGGATTGAACTTGGCGAAAATGATCGGCCAGCATGAAGCTCATCGCCTATGTCATGGATGGCCACGAACTGGACATCCGGCCGGCGCGCCCGAATCGCGCGTGGATGGACGCGTATTTCGAACGTTACGCCTATGGCTGCCTGCCGCTACTGATGGCCAATATGCACGGCTGGGAGATCCTCTCGCCGGTCAGTTTCACCGCGATCTGGAACGGCGGCGGCCACAAGGACGGCGTGGCCATCCTCGAGGACGAGGATTCGAACGGCCAGATCCTGAGCTTCTTCGGGAGCGGGATCATCACCTACAAATTGCCGGCGGTGTTCCGCACCGAGCCGGGCTACGACCTCTACGTCCAGGCGCCGCCGAACAACCCGATCGACGGCGTGGCGCCGCTCGCCGGCATCGTGGAGATGGACTGGGCCACCACCATCATCTCGATGAACTGGCAACTGACGCGTCCGAATTTCGCCGTGCGCTTCAAGAAGGGCCAGCCGCTGTGCCAGGTCTTTCCGGTGAAGCGCGGCGAATTGGAAAACTTCGAGCCGGAGAAGCGCCGGCTTTCCGACGAGCCGGAGCTGGCCGCCTATATCGATGAATGGCTCGCGCGCCGCAGAGGGTTCCAGGCAGCGTTGAAGGATCCCGATTCGCCGGAGCGGCGACAGAAATGGCCGGGGAACTATCGGCGCGGCACCGACGTCTTCGACGAATCGGCGGCGCCCTCGGATCACCTGACCCGGCTTCGGTTGAAGCCCTTCAAGGAAAAGCCGGATGGCGACGGAGGATGAGGCGCCCGGCGAGCTTCAGGACGCCCGCCGGGGCGCGTCTGGAGAATGTCAGCTGCTGGTGCCGGGGGCGGTGCGGCGCATGCCGTCGCGGGCCGGCGCGTAGCCGGGATTGAGCGTGTGGGCGCGATTGAAGGCCGCGAAGGCCGCGTCGCGCTCGCCGAGTTTCTCCAGCGCCAGGCCCTGGTTGGTCCAGCCCTGGTAATTGTCCTTGTCACGGCGGACGACGGCGTTGAAGTCGTCGAGGGCCGCCTTGTAGTCGCCGGTGGCGAGGTAGGACAGGCCGCGGCCGAGATGCGGGGCAGGGGCGTTCGGCACATAGGTCATCGACGCGGTGAAGTCGGCGATGGCGTCGTCGTGGCGGCCCTGGCCCTGGTAGATCAGCGCGCGGTTGTTGTAGGCCTTCGGGTCCGTCGGCTCGAGTTCGATCGCCTTCGAGAAATCGGCGAGCGCCAGGTCGATCTGGCCCTGCGAGCGATAGAGGTTGCCGCGGCCGACATAGGCTTCGTTGTAGCTCGGATTGATCTCGATCGAGCGATTGTAGTCGCTGAGGGCCTGGCCGTTCTGGTTCAGCTTGCGCTGCACGAGGGCGCGGTTCGAATAGGCCTGGTAGAAGCCTGGATTGATCTCGATCGCACGGTTGAAGTCGGCCAGCGCCTGATCGTAGCGGCCGGCTCGGCCGAGCGCCGTGCCACGAACATTGTAGCCCGAGGCGTCGCTCGGGTTCTGGTTCACGACGGCGGAGAGCGACGAGATATTGGCCTCGGAGCCCATGGCGCGGTCGACGTCGTCGAAGTCGTGGACGTTCGAGGCGGTCTGGCAGCCGGCCAACGCCAGAGCGCCGAGGATCGAACCGAGCAGCAGCGTCCGCGTCGGCCGGGTCGCGCCGTTCGAGAACGGGCCCGCGAGCGAAAGGCGATGCTGCGCCACCATGGACGTTGCTCCGAATGGGCGCCCATGGCGATCGAGCGGGCGCTAGACAACAAAAGGAAACGAGCCCGAATGAACGAGCTCGTTACCTTGGAACTTCAAGCGTAAGATAGGCGAAAGCAGGGCGGGACAGCCCGGGCCGTCACCGCCTCAGCGTATCAGCGCTTCGGCTTGGGAGCCGCAACGAGGCCGCCTTCGCGCTGGGCGCGCTTGCGGGCCAGCTTGCGAGCGCGACGGACGGCTTCCGCCTTCTCGCGAGCCTTCTTCTCGGAGGGCTTCTCATAGAAGTTGCGAAGCTTCATCTCGCGGAAGATGCCTTCACGCTGCATCTTCTTCTTGAGAGCCTTGAGCGCCTGATCGACGTTGTTGTCGCGAACGAGTACCTGCACGCGGGAGCGTCCTATCTTGATCCGGTCCGGATGAAATCTCGGGAGAGACGACGCCGGGCGACAGAAGCCGCCGATCAACACCGTCCCATTTGTGGTGGCTCTCTTAGCAGATGGGGCGAGGCCATGTCAAAGCGAAGCACTGCCAAAACAAGGTAAAATCTCGCCCTGGCCGGCCTGGCGTGTCATTTCTGCCTGCGATTGCGGACATCGGATCCGAATTCGGCCGGCGACGACACGCTGAATTCAAACAGAATCGGCGGCCGGGTGCAATTCTTCGCGACCGAGTCGCGGCGGGTCATCACGACATCGGGCGGATCCGGCCGGATCGCACGAAAAAGGCCCCGCCGATGGCGGGGCCTGCTGTCCGAGTCGTCCGGGCGCGGCGGCCGGGGAGGCGCTTTCGCGCCAGCCTCAATCCTCGTCGTCCTCGTCGACCGGCCCCTTCAGCGACTTCAGCTTGGCGAAGACGGCGTCGGCGTCGAGCTCGTCCTTGCTGGTCTCCTCGTGGCGATAGGAGCGCAGCGCAGCCGAGGCGAGCGCGTCGGCCGCGGTCGTCTCCTCGGTCGGCAGCAGCGTCTCGCCCTCGGCGCCCGGCTCGCGCGGCGGCGCGTTCTTGGCGGCTTTCTCGACTTCGAAGTCGAGATCGATCTGCGAGCAGAGGCCGAGCATGACCGGATCGGACGGCGTCAGGCTGGCGGAATTCCAGTGGCTGCGGTCACGGATCGAATCGATCGTCGGCTTGGTGGTGCCGACCAGGCGCATGATCGCCGCGTCCTTCAGTTCCGGATGGTTGCGCAGCAGCCAGAGGATGGCGTTCGGACGATCCTGACGGCGCGACACAGGGGTGTAGCGCGGACCCTTGCGCTTCTGCACCGGCACGCGGACGCGCGTCTCGGCCATCTTCAGCCGATACTTCGAATCCTTCTGGGCGCGGTCGATTTCCTCGCGCGTCAGCTGGCCGGTGGTGATCGGATCGAGTCCCTTGATGGTCTGCGCTGCCTCGCCATCCGCGATCGCCTTCACCTCGAGCGGGTGCAGCTTGCAGAAATCGGCGATCTGGTCGAAGCCGAGAGAGGTATTCTCGACGAGCCAGACGGCGGTTGCCTTCGGCATCAGCGGGATAGTCGACATAATTCTCTCCTGGTCGCTCTCCCGGTGGTCGGCCGGAGGAGCAGAGCAATCGTCTGAATGACGGGGATGGCCCGATATATAGACCGGCGCCCTCGACGACGCAAACAATGCTTGTTCACGCCCGCGGGCGCGCGGCCAGTCGCGCCCCCTCCATCGCCACCCGGACGAGCGGCTGCCGGATGCGGGCGCATCCGGCAGCCAGACGATCCTGCGGCGCGCCTACGGGGCGGGCTTGGCCGGTTCGGCCGGTGCCGGCGTCGCGGGAGCCGGGGTGGCGGGCTCCGGCGTTGCCGGAGCAGCCGGAGCAGGCGTTGCCGGGGCAGGCGTGGCCGGCTCTGCGGGCTTGGCCGGTTCAGCCGGCTTCGGAGCTTCCGCCGGAGCGGCCGGAGCAGGGGCCGGTGCCGATTGCTCGGTGGTGGTGGGAGCCGGCGGCGCGACAGGCGTGCGCGACTTCCACCAGAAATAGGCGATCACCAGGACGATGATGACGACGACGACCCAGACCCAAGTATTTTGGCGTTGCATGTTGTCCTCCGGGGTGCGTGCTGCACCGACAGCTGCAATCTTACATCGAATCGACCCATTCCACGAAGAGGAAACAATGGGTTACGTTTCGGACGGTCTCGAATTCTACTGCATCGAGGCTGATCTTGGTGGCCGGAGCCTGGGAATTCAGCCTCTATCCAGCGGCTCTCGGCAGGAAGGGGTGGTGTTACGCTGCGGTATGCGCCGAAACATCCTCCCCGCCCGAAAGCGCAACGGCTTTCGCGCGCCATGGTTTCATCGGACACGCATATAGTGCGCCTTCGGGCCGGGAGCAGCGCTCAGAGCGTCAGCACGATCTTGCCGATATGGCCCGAACTCTCCATCCGGCGATGGGCTTCCGCCGCCTGGGCGAGCGGGAAGGTGGCGTCGATGCGCGGCAATACCTCGCGCCGCTCGATCAGCGGCCAGACCTTCTCATGCAGCGCGCTGGCGATTCCCGCCTTGAAGGCGACCGTGCGGGGCCGCAGCGTCGAGCCGGTAAGCGTCAGCCGCTTGGCCAGAAGGCGGGTGAAATTGACGTCGGCGATGGCGCCGTTCAGGAAGGCGATCTGGCCGATATGACCGTCGAAGGCGGCCGCGTCGAAGTTGCGCTCGATATAGTCGCCGCCCACCATGTCGAGGATAACGTCGGCGCCATGGCCGTCTGTCGCTTCCTTCACCGCGGCGACGAAATCCTCCAGGTGGTAGTCGATCGCCCGGCTGGCGCCGAGTTCGACGCAGGCGGCGCATTTTTCCGGCGAGCCGGCCGTCGCCAGCACGGTGGCGCCGAACGCCTTCGCCAGCTGGATCGCCGTGGTGCCGATGCCGGAGGTGCCGCCATGGACCAGGAAGACGTCGCCGGCCTTCAGGCCACAGCGCTCGAACACATTGTGCCAGACGGTGAAGAAGGTCTCGGGCAGGGCGGCCGCCTCGACCAGGCTGAGGCCCTTCGGAACGGGGAGCGCGTTGGTCTCGTTGACGGCGACATATTCGGCGTAGCCGCCGCCGGCGACGAGCGCCGTGACCGCGTCGCCGATCTTGAAGCGGCTGGCGTTGCGGCCGAGCGCCACCACATGGCCGGCGACTTCCAGCCCCGGCAGGTCGGAGGCGCCCTTGGGCGGCGGGTAGTGGCCCTGGCGCTGCGCGACATCCGGCCGATTGACGCCGGCCGCCGCTACCTGGATCAGGATTTCATGTTCGAAGGGATGCGGCAGCGGGCGCCGCGTCGGCTGCAGCACGTCCGGCCCGCCGGGCTCGGAGATTGCCATCGCGGTCATGGTTTCGGGCAAGGCGTTCATCGGGCTCTCCTGCGGCTTCGACGCCCCTGGCTGGCAAAGGCGGATTCGATCTTGCTATCTTTGGCTCAGACGGGACCTGAAAACGAGATGGAGC
Source organism: Kaistia nematophila (assembly GCF_026343855.1). Taxonomy (NCBI): domain Bacteria; kingdom Pseudomonadati; phylum Pseudomonadota; class Alphaproteobacteria; order Hyphomicrobiales; family Kaistiaceae; genus Kaistia; species Kaistia nematophila. Next base: position 91,432 of record NZ_JAPKNK010000009.1, read on the forward strand.
GCATCATGGCTCTCTTCGACGACGCGCCGGTGGAAAAGCCGGTTCCCCACCGGATCGGCGAGGATCTCGGCCGACTCTCGATCGACGAGCTCACCGATCGGATCGCGCTGCTGGAGGCGGAAATCGGCCGGCTCCGCGAGGCGATCACTGCCAAGACGGCTTCGCGCGCCGCCGCCTCGTCCTTCTTCAAGAGCTAGCACGAGGACCTGGCAAGCCATTGCGAAGGCCCGGCACCCCCGCGCCCGCCGCGGGCGTGCCCCTTTGTCACAGCGGCCGATTCCCTGGCGTCAGGAGGCCGTTGCGCACGGCTCATTCTTTGACTTCCGTGCCGGCTGGCGGCAAAATCGCCAAAGACTTGCGCCCCGTTCGCATCTTGATGGACGAGCGCGGCTGCGCAATGGAATGGCCTCATGACAGACGATAGCCCTGGGCAGAGCAACGCGCCGGTCGTTTTCGGCAGGCGCTTCGCGTTTTCTGATACTTTCCGAGGACTTTTCCGGGAAGGGATGCTGCTCGTCGAGGAGACGGCGGCTTATCTCGACGGTGACGGCCGCGCCGAATCGCGCGATCTCGCCCGTGCCGCCTCGCTGACCTACGCGACCGAATCGATGCGCTTGACCACGCGGCTGATGCAGATCGCGTCGTGGTTGCTGCTGCAGCGCGCCGTCAACGAGGGCGAGATGACCTTCGAGCAGGCCGGCGCGGAGAAGGCCAAGGTGCGACTGCGCGGCTTCGGCACGCAGACCGAGGGCCCGAACTGGGCCGAGCTGCCGCTGCGCCTGCGCGAGCTGATCGAGCATTCGGTGCGGTTGCAGGAGCGCGTCATCCGCCTCGATGACGCCATGTACAATGCCGCCCAGGCCGAGGAGCCGGCGGAAAATCCCGTCAGCCGCCAGCTCGGCCAACTGGCGCGCGCCTTTGGCGCCGGTGGCGAATAGCCCCTCTTCGGACGCTCCCTGACAGATCGGACGGGCCGGCGGCGCGCGGAAGCGGCGCTGCCGGGTCCTTGCTGGCGCGTGCGCGACTTGTGGCGACCGGTTTCCTTCGGACAAACAAAAAGCCCGGCCAGAGGCCGGGCTTTTCGAAACGTCGTGCTTCGAGGGCGAATTAGCCGCCGATGAAGCCCTTGAACTTGTTGTTGAAGCGCGAGACGCGACCGCCGCGATCGAGCAGGGTCTGCGTGCCGCCGGTCCAGGCCGGGTGGGTCGTCGGGTCGATGTCGAGGTTCATGACCGCGCCTTCTTCACCATAGGTGGACTTGGTCAGATACTCGGTGCCGTTCGTCATCACGACCTTGATCGTGTGATAATCGGGATGAATGCCATTCTTCATTGTCTGGTCCTCGCGGCTCGGTCCGTTGGACCGCATGGTCGTCGCCCGCCGAAGCGGCAGCGCCGTCCTGATCAATGGGGAAAACGGCTGCTTGCGACGGGCCGTCCTGTGGGGCGACGATATAGCCCAGCGTTCCGGCCGGCACAAGAGGCGGCTTAGCTTGAAACACCGCCGCCATCGGTGCATCTAGGCGCCATCGAGGCGATCGCCTCCGCGAAGGATTGAGACGGGAGCCGATGGCGGACCGAGACGCGATACCGAGCGCCGCCGCGCGCGCTTCTGGAGTTTCTGACTCTGCGGCCGCCGCCGACGCTCCCAAGGGGGGGCGCCGCTCGCTGCGGCCGCTGGCGATGCTGCTTCCCTATGTGCTGCGCCGCAAGCCGCAACTGGTGGGCGCAATCCTCGCGCTCGTGATGGCGGCGTTGGCGACGCTGACCGTGCCGCTCGCCGTCCGCCGCATGATCGACCACGGCTTCACCGCCGACAGCGCCGGCACCATCAACGTCTATTTCATGGCGCTGATCGGCGTCGTCGCCGTGCTCGCCGCCGCTTCCAGCCTGCGCTTCTATTTCGTAACCTGGCTGGGGGAGCGCGTCGTCGCCGATCTGCGCGCCGATGTTTTCCGCCATCTGGCGGCCCTCGGCATCGACTTCTTCGACCGCAACCGATCCGGCGAGATCGCCTCGCGGCTGACCGCCGACACGACCCAGATCAAGGCGGTCGCCGGCGCCAACATCTCGATCGCGCTGCGTAACCTGGTGATGTTCCTCGGCGGCGTGACGATGATGATCGTCACCAGTCCGAAACTGTCGGGCATGGTGCTGATCGCGCTGCCGATCGTCGTGCTGCCGCTGGTCGGCTTCGGTCGCCGGGTGCGGCTGCGCTCGCGCAAGGCGCAGGACATGCTGGCGGATGCCTCGGCCTATGCGTCGGAGAGCATCGGCGCCATTCGCATCGTCCAGGCCTTCACCGCCGAGGCGACGGTGGCGCGCCGATTCGCCGACAGTGTCGAGGGCGCCTTCGTCGCCGCGCGCAATTCGACGGTGGCGCGCGCGGCGCTGACCGGCTTCGGCATCTTCATGGTCTTCGCCAGCATGGTGGCGGTGCTCTGGTGGGGCGCGCAGGACGTGCTCGCCGGCCGGATGACGCCGGGTACGCTCGGCCAGTTCCTGATCTACGCGGTGATCGCCGCCGGCGCACTCGGCGAGCTTTCGCAGGTCTGGGGCGATATCTCCAACGCCACCGGCGCGGCCGAGCGGTTGGCCGAGATCCTGGCGGAAAAGCCGTCGATCGCCGCCCCCGCCCGGCCGAAGCATCTGGCCGAGCCGGTTCGCGGCGGCCTTGCCTTCGAGGATGTCGGCTTCGCCTATCCCGAGGGTGGTCGCGGCGCTGCCATCCGCCATATCGGCTTCCGGGTCGAGCCCGGCGAGCGCGTGGCCGTCGTCGGCCCCTCCGGCGCCGGTAAGAGCACGCTCTTCAACTTGATCCTGCGCTTCTACGATCCGCAGCATGGCCGCGTGACGCTGGACGGCGTCGACATCCGCGAACTCGATCCGGTGGCGCTGCGCAGCCACATCGCCATCGTGCCGCAGGATACGGTCGTCTTCGCCGCGAGCGCCGCCGAGAACATCGCCATCGGCCGGCCCGGCGCGGACAGCTCCGCGGTCGAGCGCGCCGCCGTCTCCGCCCATGCGGACGGCTTCCTCGCCAGTCTGCCGGCCGGCTATGCGACCGAACTCGGCGAGCGCGGCGTGACGCTATCGGGCGGCCAGCGCCAGCGCATCGCCATCGCCCGCGCCATCCTGAAGGACGCGCCGATCCTGCTGCTCGACGAAGCGACCTCGGCCCTCGACGCCGAGAGCGAGGTGGCGGTGCAGTCGGCGCTCGACCAGCTGATGGAAGGCCGCACGACGATCGTCATCGCCCACCGGCTTGCGACCATCCTGAGCGCCGACCGCATCCTCGTCATGGATGGCGGCGCGATCGTCGAGGAGGGGACGCACGATTCCCTCGTGCGGCTCGGCGGCCTCTATGCCCGGCTGGCGCGGCTGCAGTTCCGCGAAGACGCGGCCTGACCTCAGGCGGCGGCGAGGCGTCCTCAGCTCAGTTCGGGATGTGGCGTGCAGCCCTCATCATTCCGAGGAGCCCGAAGGGGCGTCTCGAAGGATGCAGGGCGCTCATGGCCAAGCGCCCTGCAATTCCGACGTGCGTCCTTCGAGACGGCCTGCTTCACAGGCCTCCTCAGGAGGACGGGAATTGGGTCTGGCAGGCGAACAAAAGGGCGCATGCCTTCATGTCGACAATTGCTCTCTGCCCTCCGACCTAGACCGACGTCATCCCGGGCTTGACCCGGGATCCATCCAGCCGCGGGATTGGGAGGTCCGTGCGCCGAGGTTCATGCTGCATGGATCATCGCCTCCGCGAGAATGACGGCGGAGCGGAGGGCAGTGCGGCAAACCTCGTCCAGTCGCGAGGGCAAACTACCTTTCGGTCAGCTTCAGCTCGATGCGGCGATTGCGGGCATATGCGGCGTCGTCATTGCCCTGGACCAAGGGCTGGAACTCGCCGAAGCCGGCGGCGACCAGGTGGATCGGCTGCACGCCCTGATCGACCAGGAAGCGCACCACCGCGATGGCGCGGGCCGAGGACAGTTCCCAGTTGTTGCGGAAACGACCGGAGCCGGAAAGCGGACGCGCGTCGGTATGGCCGTCGACGCGCAGCACCCAGGCGATCTCGGGCGGGATCTCGCCTTCCAGCACCTTGAGCGCGTCGGCGAGCTTGGTCATCTCGACCCGGCCCTCTTCGTTGATCTCGTCCGAGCCGGACGGGAACAGCACTTCCGACTGGAAGACGAAGCGGTCGCCGACGATGGTGATGTCGGGCCGGTTGCCGAGGATCTCGCGCAGGCGGCCGAAGAAGTCGGAGCGATAGCGCGACAGTTCCTGCACGCGCTGCGCCAGCGCCACGTTCAGCCGGCGGCCGAGGTCGGCGATCTTGGTCTGGCTTTCGGTATCGCGCTTCTCCGAGGCGCCCAGCGCTTCTTCGAGCGCGCCGATCTGGCGGCGCAGCGCCGCGATCTGCTGGTTGAGGATCTCGACCTGCGACAGCGCCTTCTGGCTGACGACCTTCTCGTTCTCGAGCGCCTTGGTGATGATGGCGATCTGGCCCTCGGCCGAGCCGGCGGCGGCGGTCGAGCTGTCGGCGGCGCCCTTCAGGCGGTCGCGTTCCGCCTCGGCGGAGGCGAGGCTCGCCTGCAGATTGGCGAGCTGGTCGGCGACGTCCTGCTTGCCGGCGCGCTCCATCGCGAGCAACTCGGTCAACTCGGCGATCTGGCCGTTCAGCCGGTTCAGCACCGTGTCCTTGCCGGTGATCTCGCGGCTCTGCAGGAACTGCAGCAGCGCGAAGATCGACAGCAGGAAGATGAAGACGAGCAGCAGGTTCGACAGCACGTCGACAAACGCCGGCCAGACATCGCTCCTGGCCTCGCGGCGGCGGGCACGGGCGGCCACGCTTATTCTCCGGCCGGTTGCTTGAGGGCCCTGGCGATCACTTCAAGCAGCTGCTGCATCTCGCGCTGCTGGTCCGCCTGCTGCTCGACCCAGCCGCGCACCACCTGCTGTTCGCTGCGCATGTGCTGGACCAGGCCCTGGATGCCCTCGGCGAGGTTGGCCATCGCCGCGGTCGCGCGCTGCGTCGAGCCGCCGGCGCCGGCGCCGCCGCCTTCATGCACGGCGGCTGCCAGCCGTTCGATGGCGACGCGGAGATCCTCGCCCGAGGTGGCGCCTTCGCGCACGTCGAGCATGCTCGGGTCGAGATCGGTGACGGTGGAGAGCCAGTCTTCCAGCTCGGTATAGAACTTGTTCTGCGCCTGCCCGGCCTGCAGGTCGAGGAAGCCGAGGATCAGCGAACCGGCGAGGCCGAACAGCGAGGACGAGAACGCCGTGCCCATGCCGGTCAGCGGGCCCTCCAGGCCAGCCTTCAGGTCCTCGAAGATCACCGTGCTGTCGCCGGCGCCGATGTTGAGGCCGCGAATGGCGTCGGCGACGGCGCCGACGGTCTCGAGCAGGCCCCAGAAGGTGCCGAGAAGGCCGAGGAAGATCAGCAGGCCCGCCAGATAGCGCGACGTGTCGCGATCCTCGTCCAGGCGCATCAGGATCGAATCGAGCACCGAGCGCATCGTCTGGGTCGAGATCGACATGCGGCCGAGGCGGTCGCCGAGGATCGCCGCCATCGGCGCGAGCAGCACCGGGGCGCGCTCCAGCTCGATCGAGCGGTCGGAATTGCGGAAGCCGTTGACCCAGCGGATTTCCGGGAAGATGCGGATCACCTGCCGGAAGGCCAGCAGAATGCCGATGAACAGCACGCCGATGATGACGCCGTTCAGGGCCGGGTTGGCGAGGAAGGACGTATAGACCTGGCGATAGAGGATCAGCGCGACGAAGGCGGCGATGACCAGGAAGATGATCATCCGCCACAGATAGACCTGCGGGCTGGCAAGTTTGTAAGGGTCGAAGTCTCTTGCCATCGTTCTCCGCCGGATCACGCTGCGTCTCGTTTCGCCTTCGCGCATCCTGGCCCAGCGATTTCCGCTGGCCGAAGCGATGCGCCAAGTCCGGTTCGAGAGTGCCAGTTCTTGCTCCGGAATGCGGCGACAGCAAGCCGCGCCGCATTCCGTCGATCAAGGTTTAACGTGATTTGACAGAGGATAGAAAGTCCCTAACGCAAGCGTCCGTCACGATGGACTCCCTGCCTCCGTCGACGCGTGGCGTCAGGCGATCTCGCGCTCCAGTTCCGGCGTCCACTGGCCGAGCGCGGCGAGGCCGTTCATGCGGCTGCGGTGCAGGAACGCGGCCTGGCCGGCGGCGATGTTCTCGCGCTTGCCGCCCCATGCCTTGAGGGCGGCCGCCTGCAGCGCGCGGCCGTAGGAGAAGGTGATCGCCCACGGACGGTCCGGGATCTGGTTGATCCGAGACAGGTGCTCGGTGGCCAGCACGTCGGACTGGCCGCCCGACAGGAAGGCGATGCCGGGCACGCTGGTCGGGACGGTGGCGTGGAAGGCGGCAACGGTGCGCTCGGCGACTTCCGTCGTCGAGGCGTTCTGGCCGCTGTCCTTGCCGGGAACGACCATGTTCGGCTTCAGGATCATGCCGGTCAGGTCGACGCGGGCGCGTTCCAGCTCCTCGAACACGGAAGCGAGCGTCGCCTCGGTCACCTTCTGGCAGGTCTCGATCGTGTGGGTGGCGTTCGGATTGTCCATCAGGACTTCCGGCTCGACGATCGGGACGATGCCGTTCTCCTGGCAGAGCGCCGCATAGCGGGCGAGCGCATGGGCGTTGGCCGAGATCGCGCCGGGCGTCGGCAGGCCGGCGCCGATGGTGATGACCGCGCGCCACTTCGCGAAGCGGGCGCCGAGCTTGTGGTACTCGACCAGGCGCTCGCGCAGGCCGTCGAGGCCCTCGGTGATGGTTTCGCCGGGGTAGAGGGCGAGGGGCTTGGCGCCCATGTCGACCTTGATGCCGGGGATCGAGTTGTTGGCCTGGATCAGCTGCACCAGCGGCCGGCCGTCGCGGGCCGACTGGCGGATGGTCTCATCGAACAGGATGACGCCGGAGATGTGTTCGCGCATCGCCGTCTCGGCCGAGAACAGCATTTCGCGATAGTCGCGGCGGTTGTCCGCCGTCGATTCCAGCCCGATGGAATCGAACCGCTTCTTGATCGTGCTCGAGCTTTCGTCGGCCGCGAGGATGCCCTTTCCGGGGGCGACCAGACGACGGGCAATATCCTGAAGGCTCTCGGTCATGCGGTGCGATCTCTTCCCAAACGCGGTCCTGGACCGTCCAGGCCGTCCGCAGGACGCATACCGCGTCGGAATAGATTTTGCACTGCAAAATAAAACAACTTCCAAGTCGTCAGAACTCGGAAGTTGTTTAATTTTAACGATCAAATTATCGCAACGATAGCGCGAATTGCTTGGTTGCGGTCCGCGATACTCAGCCGTTCTGCCGCAGCACTTCGACGCCGGGCAGGGGCTTGCCTTCAAGCCACTCCAGGAAGGCGCCGCCGGCGGTCGAGACATAGGAGAAGTCGTCGGCGACGCCGGCATGGTTGAGCGCCGCCACCGTGTCGCCGCCGCCGGCGACCGACAGGAGCTGGCCGGCCTTGGTGCGCTTGGCGGCATGGCGGGCCGCCTCGACCGTGCCGCGGTCGAACGGCTCCATCTCGAAGGCGCCGAGCGGGCCGTTCCAGACGAGCGTCGCCGCCTCGTCGATGGCGGCGTTGATGCGCTCGACCGACAGACCGCCGACGTCGAGGATCATGCCGTCCTCGGGGATGGCGTCGACGCCGTAGGTCTGGGTCGGCGCATGGGCCTGGAAGTGATAGGCGACGGTGGCATCGACCGGCAGGATGATGGCGCAGTTCGATTCCTGCGCCTTGGCCATGATGCGGCGGGCGGTGTCGGCGAGGTCCTTCTCGCAGAGCGACTTGCCGACCGGATAGCCCTGGGCGTGCAGGAAGGTGTTGGCCATGCCGCCGCCGATCACCAGCGCCTCGACCTTGGTGACGAGGTTTTCAAGCAGCTCGATCTTGGACGAGACCTTGGCGCCGCCGACGAGCGCGATCACCGGGCGCTGCGGGCTGGTCAGCGCCTTCTCCAGCGCCTCCAGCTCGGCCTGCATGGCGCGGCCGGCATAGGCGGGCAGCTGGTGGGCGAGGCCCTCGGTCGAGGAATGGGCGCGATGGGCGGCCGAGAAGGCGTCGTTCACATAGACGTCGCCGAGTTCGGCGAGAGCGCTCGTGAAGATCGGATCGTCCTTCTCCTCGCCCTTGTGGAAGCGGGTGTTCTCGAGCAGCAGCACGTCGCCGTCCGACAGCTTGGCGATCGCCTGGGCGGCGTCGTTGCCGATGCAGTCATTGGCGAAGCCGACGGGGCGGCCGAGCAGGGTCTCCAGCGCCGGCACGACGGGGGCGAGCGACATTTCGGGCACGCGCTCGCCCTTGGGACGGCCGAAATGGGCCAGCAGGATCGCCTTGCCGCCGCGCTTCGACACGTCGCGGACGGTCGGCAGGATGGCGCGGATGCGCGTGTCGTCCGAAACCATGCCGTCCTTCATCGGGACGTTGAGGTCGACGCGGATCAGGACGCGCTTGCCCTTGATGTCGGCGGTATCGAGGGTTCGGAAGGTCGACATGCGCGCTCTCTCCTACAGGGCGTCGATCGCCCGAAATGTGAAAATGGCCCGGAGGGTGTCCGGGCCATCTGGTTCTAGCTGATCTGGTTTCGCCGGATCAAATCGTCTTTGGCGCGAGAGCCCCGAACGATCCGATCGCGATGTCAGATCGTCTTCGCGAAATAGGCCGCCATGTCGGCCATGCGGTTCGAGAAGCCCCACTCGTTGTCGTACCAGGCCAGCACGCGGACGAAGTTGCCGTCGATGACCTTGGTCTGGTCGAGGTGGAACGTCGCCGAATGCGGGTCGTGGTTGAAGTCGTGCGAGACGTTCGGCTGGTCGGTGATCGCGAGCACGCCCTTGAGCGGGCCGGCAGCGGCCGCCTTCATCGCCGCGTTGACCTCGTCGATGGTCGTCGCGCGCTTGGCGACGAACTTCAGGTCGATCAGCGAGACGTTCGGCGTCGGCACGCGGATCGACGAACCGTCGAGCTTGCCCTTCAGTTCCGGGATCACGAGGCCGATCGCCTTGGCGGCGCCGGTCGAGGTCGGGATCGAGGAGAGCGCCGCCGCGCGGGCGCGGTAGAGATCCTTGTGCATGGTGTCGAGCGTCGGCTGGTCGCCGGTGTAGGAATGCACCGTCGTCATGAAGCCGTGCTCGATGCCGACCGTCTCCTGCAGGACCTTGGCGACAGGCGCCAGGCAGTTGGTGGTGCAGGAACCGTTCGAGATCACCAGGTGGTCCTTGGTCAGGCCCTCATGGTTGACGCCGAAGACGGCGGTGTAGTCGGCGCCGTCGGCCGGGGCCGAGACGATAACGCGCTTGGCGCCAGCGGTCAGGTGCGCGGCGGCCTTTTCGCGGCTGGTGAAGATGCCCGTGCACTCGAGCGCGATGTCGATGCCGAGCTCCTTGTGCGGCAGCTCGGCCGGATTCTTGATCGCCGTCACCTTGATGCGGTTCTTGCCGATGACGAGCGTGTCGCCGTCGACGACCACTTCATGCGGGAAGCGGCCATGGACCGAATCGAAGCGGAGCAGGTGGGCGTTGGTCTCGACCGGGCCGAGATCGTTGACCGCGACGACCTCGATGTCGGTCCGGCCCGACTCGACGATCGCACGAAGGATGTTCCGGCCAATCCGACCGAAGCCGTTGATAGCTACCCGCACCGCCATATTCGATCTCCTTGAGGCGCGCATCGCGCCTTCGTCCAGGTCGGCCGGGCGCGTGCCCGGCCGGGGTTCAGTTCATTGGGTTCAGGCGTTGGACTTCAGCCGTGCCAGCGCCGCATCGGCGGCGTGCTGCGCCGTGATGCCGAAGTACTCGTAGAGCTTGTCGGCCGGCGCGCTGGCGCCGAAGCCGTTCATGCCGATGAAGATGCCGTCATTGCCGATGACGCGGTCCCAGCCGAGGCGGATCGCCGCCTCGATGCCGACGCGCACCTTCGAATTGCCGATGGTCGCCGCCTTGTAGGCGTCGTCCTGCGCTTCGAACAGCTCGAAGCTCGGGACCGAGACGACGCGGGCCGTGTGGCCGGCTTCCTCGATCTTCGCCTTGGCGTTGACGGCGATCTCGACCTCGGAACCGGTCGCGAACAGCGTCACGTCGGCCTCGGCCGGGCCGGCGAGCAGGTAGGCGCCCTTGGCCGACTTGTTCTCGCTGACATGCTCGGTGCGCAGCGTCGGCAGGTTCTGGCGCGACAGCGCCAGCACCGACGGGTTCTTCGGGCTCTCGATCGCGATCTGCCAGACTTCCGCCGCCTCGACGGCGTCGGCCGGGCGGAAGACGAGCATGTTCGGGATGGCGCGCAGCGCCGCCAGGTGCTCGACCGGCTGGTGCGTCGGGCCGTCCTCGCCGAGGCCGATCGAGTCATGCGTCATGACGTAGATCACGCGCTCATGCATCAGCGCCGAGAGGCGCATCGCCGGGCGGGCATAATCGGTGAACACCAAGAAGGTGCCGCCATAGGGGATGAAGCCGCCATGCAGCGCGATGCCGTTCATCGCCGCCGACATGCCGAATTCGCGGATGCCGTAGTGGATGTAGCGGCCCGAATAATCGTCCGGCGTCAGCGGCTGCTGGCTCTTGGCGCGGGTCAGGTTCGAACCGGTCAGGTCGGCCGAGCCGCCGGCGAGTTCCGGCACGACGGTCGCCAGCATGTCGAGCGCCATTTCGGACGACTTGCGGGTCGCGACCTTCGGCTTCGTCTCCGACAGGGTCTTCTTGTAGGCGTCGATGGCGGCGTCGAGGCCGGCCGGCAGCTCGCCCTTCATGCGGCGCTCGAATTCCGAGCGCACGGCGGCGTCGGTGGCGGCGAGGCGGGCTTCCCACTCGGTGCGGGGCGCCGCGAGCTTCGCTGCCGCGCCATGCCAGTCGGCATAGACATCGTCCGGAATCTCGAACGGGGCGTAGGGCCAGCCAAGCGCCTCGCGGGCGCCGGCGATTTCCTTGTCGCCGAGCGCCGAGCCGTGCGAGGCGTGGCTGTCGGCCTTGGTCGGCGCGCCATAGCCGATGATCGTCTTGCAGGCGATCATGCTCGGGCGGTCGGAATTGCGGGCGCGCTCGATGGCGGCGGCGACCGCCTCCGGATCGAGGCCGTCGACGCGCTCGGCGTTCCAGCCGCTCGCCTTGAAGCGGGCGACCTGGTCGACCGAGGTCGAGAGATCGGTGTGGCCGTCGATGGTGATGCCGTTGTCGTCGAACAGCACGATCAGCTTGTTCAGCTTCAGGTGGCCGGCGAGGTCGATCGCCTCATGGCTGACGCCTTCCATCAGGCAGCCGTCGCCGGCGATCACATAGGTGTAGTGATCGACGAGGCCGTCGCCATATTCGGCATTCAGCATGCGCTCGGCCAGCGCGAAGCCGACCGACATGGCGAGACCCTGGCCGAGCGGGCCCGTGGTGGTCTCGACGCCCGGCGTCACGAAGTTCTCGGGATGGCCCGGCGTCTTCGAGTGAAGCTGGCGGAAATTCTGCAGCTCGCTGATCGGCAGTTCCTTGGAGCCGAGCAGATGCAGCACGGAATAGAGCAGCATCGAGCCATGGCCGGCCGACAGGATGAAGCGGTCGCGATCCGGCCAGTGCGGCTGGTTGACGTCGTATTTCAGGAAGCGCGTGAACAGCACCGTGGCGACATCGGCCATGCCCATCGGCATGCCGGGATGGCCGGACTTGGCCTTTTCGACCGAATCCATCGCGAGCGCACGGATGGCGTTCGCCATGCGCTTGTGAGTCTCAGGAGCTGTCATATCTGCTTCCACGCTTGTGGGCCGGACCGCTGCTCACTGATCGAGCAGCGAGCGGCCTCGTTGTTTTGTGGGGGTCTGTACCCGGCCGCCGACCGTCGCGGAAAGGCGCTGCGACAAATAACAGACCACCTTGGTGAGTCAATCTCGTGACCACGTCGCACAACCGGCGCGCGCCCCGGAAATGCGCGGAGAATCCCCGCCGCAGCTTAGGCCATTGACGCCCTGTTTCGGGCCTGCCTAATGTCCGGGACGATTTCAGGCCGGCTGCATCAGGGAGATTCCGCCACAATGCGAGGGGCGTCGCCCATTGACGGTGCGTTGCGGCGCTTGAGCGCGGCGCTGGACGGGCTGGAGGGCGCGGTCGATCGCCGCCTGAATGCCGGGGCGCGCCTCGGCGAGATCGAAATCGAAATGCAGCGCATCGGCCTCGACCGTTCGCGGCTGGCCCAGTCGGTCGATGCGGCGGAGGCCCGTTCCGAGCGCCTGGAAGAAGCCAACAAGGAAGTTTCCCGCCGTCTCGTCGCCGCCATGGAAACGATTCGTTCCGTGCTCGAGCGGAATGACGGCTGACCGGAGCGACAATGCCGCAAGTCAACGTCACGATTAACGGCAAGACCTACCGCATGGCCTGCGACGACGGCCAGGAGGCGCATCTCGAGGGCCTGGCCGATCGCTTGAACGAGATCATCGGCCAGCTGCGCCAGAGTTTCGGCGAGATCGGCGACCAACGCCTGACCGTCATGGCGGCGATCACCATGGGCGACGACCTGGCCGAGGCGCATCGGCGCATCCGCCGGCTGGAGTCGGAACTCGCCGCCGTCAACGAGACCAAGACCGCCGTGATTTCCCGCTTCGAGGAGTCGGAGGCGAGCATCGCCCGCGCCATCGACCAAGCGGCCGGCCGGCTCGAGAGCCTGGCCCAGAAGCTCGTCTCCGGCGACAAGCGCGACTGATCCGCGCCCACGCGCAGCCGGCAGAAAAAAAGTCCTGCGCACATCGCGTCGAGATTGCTGGCTAAGCGGTCAGCGGTCCCCTATATTTGGGGTCGGCGAGGCTGCGCGGTGCGACAGGAGCTCACAATTCCCCGGGGCCTTATCGATCCAAAAGGGAGCTGTCCCTGACCGGAGCCCTGGTTCCGGACATACGGCGCCCACCTACGCTGTAGGTTCCCGGGATCGATCACTCCATCGGCCCATCGTGGCTCGCCACCCTTCTTTCCTTCCAGTTTTTCCATTGCCGTGACGAACAAGAACCAGCTTCGCGCCGCCGCCCTTGCCCGACGCGATGCCGTCGGTTCCTCGTCGCGCGCCGCTGCCCGCGAGCGGATCCTCGATCATGCCGGACCGCTGTTCGACCGGCCGGGCCGGGTCGTCTCCGGCTACTGGCCGATCCGCAGCGAGGCCGATCCCGGGCCGCTGCTCGACCGGGCCCGGCAGGCCGGCGCGACGATCGCGCTGCCGGTCCTGCTCGACGCGGAGACGCTTCTGTTCCGTCGCTGGGACCCCGGCGCCGTGCTCGAGCCGGCCGGTTTCGGCACGGTCGGCCCTTCCGTCGCCGCGCCTTTCGTCATTCCCGACATCGTCATCCTGCCGCTCGCCGCCTTCGACCGGCGCGGCCATCGGATCGGCTATGGCAAGGGCCACTACGACCGCGCCGTCGCCGGTCTGTTCGCCTCGGGGAGGCGGCCTTTGCTGGTTGGGCTTGCCTTCGCGGTGCAGGAGGTCGACAAAGTTCCCTTTGAGCCGCACGACATCCCCCTCGACTTCATCCTGACCGAGGAAGAACTGATCGCTGCGCCGAAACATGGCTGACCGATCAAGGGGGTTTGTGTGCGACTGCTGTTTCTGGGTGATATCGTGGGGCGGACCGGGCGCAACGCCGTCATCGAGCGGCTGCCCGGCCTGATCGACCGCTACAAGCTCGACTTCGTCGTCATCAATGGCGAGAACGCCGCCGGCGGCTTCGGCATCACCGAGGAAATCGTGCGCGACGTCCTCGATGCCGGCGCCGACGTCATCACCACCGGCAACCACGCCTTCGACCAGCGCGAGGCGCTTGTCTTCGCCGAGCGGCAGCCGCAATTTCTCCGCCCCGTCAATTATCCGCTCGGTACGCCCGGGCGCGGCGCCAACCTTTTCGTCGCCCGCAACGGCGCGCGCGTGCTTGTCGTCAACGCGATGGGCCGGATCTACATGGATGCGCTCGACGATCCCTTCGCCGCCATCGACCGCGAGGTCTCGGCCTGCCCGCTCGGCGAGCAGGCCGACGCGATCGTCATCGATTTCCACGCCGAGGCGACCAGCGAGAAGCAGGCGATCGGTCATCATCTCGACGGCCGTGTCACCCTCGTCGTCGGCACGCACACCCATGTGCCGACCTCGGACTGCCGGGTGCTGCCGGGCGGCACCGCCTACCAGTCGGATGCCGGCATGTGCGGCGACTATGATTCCGTGCTCGGCATGGAGAAGGAAGAGCCCGTCCGCCGTTTCCTGACCAAGGTGCCGTCCGGGCGCTTCCAGCCGTCGGGCGGTCCCGCCACGCTGTGCGGCCTCGCCGTCGAGGTCGACGACACCACCGGACTGGCTCGCGCCGTGTCGCCGCTGGCGATCGGCGGTGTGCTTGAAGAGCGGTTGCCGACCTTCTGGGGTTGACGCCGGTCGTCATTCCGTGATGGGAGAGGCAAACGCTTCCCCCATTTCAGATTTGCTCCGTCCGGGCGGGTTCGCCTCGATACCGCCGGACGATGCTGCAGGAGTTTCGCCCATGGCCCGCTCGGCCCTTCTCAACGTCATGGTCAATGCGGTCACCAAGGCCGGCCGTCCGCTCGCGCGCGACTTCGGCGAGATCGAGAACCTGCAGGTTTCGCTGCGCGGCCCGGCCGATTTCGTCATGGCCGCCGACCGCAAGGCCGGCCAGGCGCTGATCGCCGAATTGACCAAGGCGCGTCCGGGCTACGGCTTCCTGACCAAGGATCGCGGCGCGCTTGCCGGTACTGACGAGACGCATCGCTGGATCGTCGATCCGCTCGCCGGCGCGACCAACTTCCTGCACGGCATCCCGGTGTTCGGCGTCTCGCTGGCGCTGGAGCGGGAAGGGCAGATCGTCGCGGCGGTGCTGTTCAATCCCGTCACCAACGACCTCTACGTCACCGAGCGCGGCACGGGCGTGTTCCTGAACGACCGCCGCCTGCGCGTCGCCGGACGTAGCGCGCTCGCCGACGCCGTCGTCGCGACCGGCATTCCCCATCTCGGCACGCCGGACCATGCCGGCGCCATCCGCAAGATGCAGGGCGTGATGATCGAAGTGGCCGGCATGCGCGCCAGCGGTTCGCCGGCGTTCGAGCTTGCCTCCGTCGCCGCCGGCCGTCTCGACGGCTTCTGGCAGGAAGGCCTGCAGCCCTGGGATATCGCGGCTGGCGCACTGTTCGTGCGCGAGGCGGGCGGCAAGAGCACGGATCTCTGGGGCGGCGAGCGCATGATCGACACCCGGACGATCTGCGCCGGCAACGAGAAGATCCAGGGCCGGCTGCTCGCCGCGCTCACCAACGCGCGCGGCTGATACGCCTGACGTTCCGCGCGATGGCTTGAATGCCGTCGCGCTTTCGCCATAAGGCTGTGGCGTTTTCGGATGCGTTGTTGAAAGCGATCATGGCCAAGAAGAAAAAAGCCCCTCCGCCAGAGCCGTTTGCGCGCCTGTGCCTCGTCACGCCCGCGGGCCTCGATCCCGAGGCCTTCGCGCCGATGCTGGACGCGGTGCTGAAGGCCGGCGACGTCGCGACGCTGTTCATCGTCTCGGAGACGTCGAACGCAGCCGAGCTGCAGCGCATTGCCGAGGCGCTTGTGCCGGTGGCGCACGCAAACGGCGTCGCGGCCATCGTGCCGAACGACACCCGCCTGTTCGGCCGCGCGCGCGCCGACGGCCTGCATGTCGATACCGGGCTCGCCGATCTCAAGGACGCTGTCGCGGCCCTGCGGCCCGACCATATCGTCGGCGCCGGCGGCGTCACCACCCGGCATGATGCGATGCTCGCCGCCGAGACGGACTGCGACTACATCTTCTTTGGCCGTTTCGACGGCGATACCGGCGAGCAGAGCTTCGACAAGGCGTTCGATCTCGCGGCCTGGTGGTCGGCCGTGTTCGAGATACCGGCGATCGTCATGGGCGGCAGCAGCCTCGCCTCGGTCGAGCCCGCCGTCGACGCGCATGTCGAGTTCGTGGCGCTGCGCTCGGCGATCTGGAACCATGCCGCCGGCCCCGTCGCCGCCGTCACCGAGGCGAACGCGTTGATCGCCGCCCGCCAGGCCGAAGCGACCGAATGAAGCGGAGAGGCGCAATCCCGATGAGAGCCGCGATCCTGGGCGTCGTTCTTGTCGCTGTTGCGCTGCCGGCCCAGGCCGAGAAGGCCGTGTCCGTTCCGGCCAAGGCCACGCAATCGGCCAAGCAGGCTGCCTCCGACAAGGCGGCGCCGGCGAAGGACGCCGCCGCCGAGAAATCGATCGGCGTCGCGCCGGTGCTCGATTCGGACGGCACGCTCGGCGTGCCGCCGCCGGCCGCCGGCCTGATGCCGAGCGCCGACGACCTGATCCGCTCCGGCCGGGCTTTGACCGACGAGGGCGAGGGAGACCTGGCGTTCGGCGCGTTCCAGCGCGGCCTCTACCTCACCGCCTTCCAGATCGCCATGAGCCGGGCGCAGCGCGGCGACGCCATTTCCGCGACGCTCGTCGGCCGCCTCTATGGCGAGGGCCTTGGCGTCAAGCAGAACGACAAGGCCGCCGCCGCCTGGTATCAGCAGGGCGCGCTCGGCGGCGATCCCAATGCGCAGCTCGCGCTCGGCCTGCTCTATCTCGACGGGCGCGGCGTCAAGAAGGACCGCGCCAAGGCCGCCGACGCTTTCGAGCAGGCGGCCGAATGGAACGAGCCGCAGGCGCTCTACAATCTCGGCCTGCTCTATCTCGACGGCACGGCGCGGCCGCGCGATCCGGAAAAGGCGGCTTCGCTGTTCAGCAAGTCGGCCGGCCAGGGCAATATCGACGCCGAGTTCGCGCTGGCGCAGCTTTATGCGGAAGGCGAGGGCGTGCTGCTCGACGACGGCATCGCGACCATGTGGATGGCCAAGGCGGCCAAGGCAGGCCATCTCGACGCGGCGGTCGAATATGGCATCCGCCTGTTCAACGGCATCGGCACCCATAAGGATATCATCGCCGCGGCGGGCTGGTTCCAGCGCGCCGCCGAGGCCGGCAATCCGATTGGCCAGAATCGCTATGCGCGGGTCCTTGCCAGCGGCATGGGCGCCGACCCCGATCCGGTCGCGGCGGCGAAATGGCACCTGATCGCCGAGAAGCGCGGCGCCAAGGACGAATGGCTCGACGAATTCGTCGAGAAGCTGCCCGAGAGCCAGCGCAAGGCCGCCGAGATCGCAGCGGAACGCTGGCCTGCCGGCCACTGAGCCGACTTTATTTCAAGCCTTCTTGCCCCTATAAGCGGGGCGATCGCGCGGCGCCGCGCCGCCCATTTGCTTCAATAGGACGCCCCAGATGGCCGGACATTCCCAATTCAAGAACATCATGCACCGCAAGGGTGCGGCCGACGCCAAGCGGTCCAAGCTGTTCGCCAAGCTGGCGCGCGAAATCACCGTCGCCGCGAAGCTCGGCCTGCCGGATCCCAAGATGAACGCCCGCCTGCGCCTCGCCATCCAGAATGCGCGCGCGGAAAACATGCCGAAGGATAACGTCGACCGCGCCATCAAGAAGGCGTCCGGCTCCGACAGCGAGAACTATGACGAGATCCGCTACGAGGGCTACGGCCCCGGTGGCATCGCCGTCGTCGTCGAGGCGCTGACCGACAACAAGAACCGCACGGCGAGCGCGGTGCGCTCCTACTTCACCCGGTCCGGCGGTGCGCTCGGCGAAACCGGCGCCGTCTCGTTCATGTTCGATCACGTCGGCCAGATCGTCTACAAGCCCAAAGCCGGCTCCGCCGACAAGGTGCTCGACGCCGCGATCGAGGCAGGCGCCGACGACGTGCAGAGCAACGAGGACGGCCACGAGATCATCACCTCCTTCGAGACCCTCGGCGATGTCGCCAAGGCGCTCGAGGAGACGCTCGGCGAGCCCGAGTCCGTCAAGGCGATCTGGAAGCCGCAGAACCTCGTCCCGGTCGACGAGGAGAAGGCCGTCGGCGTGATGAAGCTGATCGATGCGCTCGACGACGATGACGACGTCCAGAACGTCTACACCAACTTCGAAGTCTCCGACGAAGTCATGCAGAAGCTGACCGCCGCCTGAGGCTCTTTCGATCCGGCCGGCCCGCCATGCGCGGGCCGGTTTCCGCCTTTGCGGCAGCGCGCTCGACAGCGCGCCGATGCGCCCTAGTTGCTCCTTCCGATGGCCATGTCGGCCGTCCCGCCCCGGAGCGACCCATGCGCCTTCTCCCCCTTGTTACCGCCGGCTTCCTTCTGATCTTCGGCTCCCTCGCCGCGCAGGCGCAGCAGGCGGCGATGCCCGACCGCGTCGGTGGCACGGTCGTGAGCTTCGCCGGCGACATGCTGACGATGAAGACCGGCGACGGTCAGACCGAGACGGTGCGCGTTCCGCCCACCGTCAACGTCACCGCCCTGCAGAACCGCAAGCTCAGCGACATCAAGGCCGGCGATTTCGTCGGCTCCGCCGCCGTGAAGGGGCCTGACGGCAAGCTGCACGCGCAGGAAGTGCATATCTTCGCCGAGAGCATGCGCGGCACGGGCGAGGGACAGCGGCCGATGTCGGGCGTCAACCGCTCGATGACCAACGCCACCGTCACCACCGTGATCGCCGACCCGAAGGGCCAGACCCTGCGCCTGACCTACAAGGGCGGCGAGCAGGACATCGAGGTGGGGCCGGACGCCCGCATCGTTGCCATTGTCCCGGGCGACCGCTCGCTGCTGAAGCCGGGCGCCGCCGTCTCCGCCTTCGTCGTCAAGGGCGCCGACGGCAATCTGTCGGCCCGCGCCGTGCAGGCGGAAAAGGACGGCGTCAAGCCGCTCTAGGCGCCTCCGCAGGGCGACCGCGTGTCTCGTCGGCTGCCGATGTTCCCCGAATGTTCTTCACAAGCGGGCGAGGGTCGGCTAGGCCTTTGGCATGACACATACGATTCGCATCATCGGCATCGACCCGGGGCTCCGCCGTACCGGCTGGGGTGTTGTCGACAGCCGCGGCAATGCGCTTTCCTTCGTCGCCTCCGGCACGGTCAAGGCACAGCTCGACGGCGAACTGGCGCACCGGCTGGTGACGCTGCATGCGGGCCTGACGGAAGTCATGCAGCAGTTCAAGCCGGACGAGGCGGCGGTCGAGCAGACCTTCGTCAACAAGGACGCGGGCGCGACGCTGAAGCTTGGCCATGCGCGCGGCATCGCGCTGCTGGTGCCGGCGCTCGCCGGTCTTTCGGTCGCCGAATATTCGCCGAACGCGGTCAAGAAGACGATCGTCGGCGCCGGCCATGCCGGCAAGGAGCAGATCCGCATGATGGTGAAGGTGCTGCTGCCCAAGGCCGAATTTGACGGGGACGACGCGGCGGATGCGCTCGGCATCGCCATCTGCCACGCTCATCACCGCGTCTCGCTCGCCCGTATGATGCGGGCGGCGGGGTAGTTCGTCTCGACGCAGGATCCGATCCGGTGGGCTCGCCGCCTTACGGGTCGCCGTTTTCGGAGGCTGGGGAAAGCATGATCGGCAAGCTCAAGGGGATCGTCGATTCGTTCGGCGATGACTGGGTGATCCTGGATGTCGGCGGCGTCGGCTATCTGGTGCATT
Source organism: Kaistia nematophila (assembly GCF_026343855.1). NCBI lineage: Bacteria > Pseudomonadati > Pseudomonadota > Alphaproteobacteria > Hyphomicrobiales > Kaistiaceae > Kaistia > Kaistia nematophila. Next base: position 110,965 of record NZ_JAPKNK010000009.1, read on the forward strand.
GCTCGACCCGCACCCTGCAGGGCCTGCCCGCGCCGGGCGAGGCGGCCCAACTCGCCATCGAGACCTATGTGCGCGAGGACATGATCAAGCTGTTCGGCTTCGGCGCCGATGTCGAGCGCGAGTGGTTCCGCCTGCTGATGACCGTGCAGGGCATCGGCTCAAAGGTGGCGCTCGCCATTCTCGGCATCCTGAAGCCGGCCGACCTCGCCAACGCGATCGCCCTGCAGGACAAGGCGCAGATCTCGCGCGCGCCGGGCGTCGGGCCGAAGGTGGCGGCTCGCGTCATCGCCGAGCTCAAGGACAAGGCGCCGGCCTTCTCGACCGCCGACCCGACCTTCGTCGCCCTGCAGGAAGAACTGCACGACAAGCGCGCGCCGCAGGCGGTGGCCGATGCCGTCTCGGCGCTGACCAATCTCGGCTATGCCCAGCTGCAGGCGAGCGCCGCGGTGGCCGCGGCGGCGCGTTCGGCCGGCGAGGCGGCGACGACCGAAACGCTGATCCGCCTCGGCCTCAAGGAACTGGCGCGATGATCCGGACCGTCGCGGGGAGGGGGCTGCCGTGACCGGGATCCGCGCGGCGCTCGCCCGGCGCTGGCCGACCATCGTGATCTTCATGCTGCTGGGACCGGTCCTCTTCATGCTTTTCGACATGGCCTTCGAGCAGATGAGCCAGGATCCGGGGCTGACGCTTGCCCGTCTCGGCAACTGGATCGCCGAGGATGTCTTCTTCGTGCCCCGCTTCGTCTTCATGCTCGGCGCGTTGCCGGCGGCGGTCGTCGGCGCGCTGGTCGCCTGGCGCGATTCGCGCGGGCTCGCCTCTGGCCGCTGGATCGGCGGTCTCTCGGCCGGTTTCGGGATCGTCATCGGAATTTTCTTCGCCCGGAACCTCTTCATCTTCACGCCGCCGCCCTTGGGTGCTCAGCTGGCGATCGGGGCGCGGGCTTTCGTCAGCGTGGTCCTTGCCGGCTTCCTCTGCTACGGACTGAGCCGACCATTCGCGCGGCCGCTGTTGTCGCAGGAGGAACGATGAGCGACGGCCGCCTGATAGATCCGGAAATGCAGAGCGAGGATTTCGACCGCACGCTGCGGCCGCAGGTGCTCGCCGATTTCGTCGGCCAGCAGCAGGCGCGCGCCAACCTCTCGGTCTTCATCGAGGCGGCGCGCAACCGCAAGGAAGCGCTCGACCATGTGCTGTTCGTCGGGCCGCCCGGCCTCGGCAAGACGACGCTGGCGCAGATCGTCTCGCGCGAGCTCGGCGTCAATTTCCGCGCCACTTCGGGACCGGTGATCGCCAAGGCGGGCGACCTCGCCGCGCTCCTGACCAACCTCGAGGAGCGCGACGTCCTCTTCATCGACGAGATCCACCGCCTCAGCCCGGCGGTCGAGGAAATCCTCTATCCGGCGATGGAGGATTTCCAGCTCGACCTGATCATCGGCGAGGGACCGGCGGCGCGCTCGGTGAAGATCGACCTGGCCAAGTTCACGCTCGTGGCGGCGACGACGCGTCTCGGCCTCTTGACGACGCCGCTGCGCGACCGTTTCGGCATTCCGGTCCGGCTGCAGTTCTATACCGTGCCGGAGCTGGAGCACATCGTCTCGCGCGGAGCGCGGATGATGGGCATCGGCATGACGCCAGACGGGGCGACCGAGATCGCGCGCCGCTCGCGCGGCACGCCGCGCGTCGCCGGCCGGCTGCTCCGGCGGGTGCGCGATTTTGCCCTGGTCGAGGGACCGGGCATGATCACGCGCGAGGTGGCCGATGGCGCGCTTCTCAGGCTCGAGGTCGACGGCATGGGCCTCGATTCGCTCGACCGGCGCTACATGTCGACGATCGCGGTCTCCTTCGGCGGCGGCCCCGTCGGCATCGAGACGATCGCCGCAGCCCTGTCGGAGCCGCGCGATGCGATCGAGGAGATCGTCGAGCCCTATCTCATCCAGCAGGGTTTCGTGCAGCGCACGCCGCGCGGCCGCCTGCTGACGCCGCACGCGTTCCGCCATCTCGGCCTCGCCGTGCCGAACAGCGCCATCGCCGACGCGCCGCTGCTCGATCTCGACGACTAGATCGCATAAAGGCTCTGCGACGGTGACCGCCGCCGCGGCGCGGCGTCGCAGCAGCATGGACAGGAGCCAGGATCGATGAGCCAGGCAGGCACTCCCGAGGACTATCCCCATCTCGCAGGCCGGCACACGCCGGACGGCCATGTACTGCCGGTCCGGATCTATTTCGAGGACACCGACTTTTCCGGCGTCGTCTACCACGGCTCCTATGTCCGCTTCCTGGAGCGCGGACGCAGCGACTATGTCCGCCTGCTCGGCGTCCATCACAGCGAGCTCGACGCCGGCGAGACGGGCGAGCCGATCGCCTTCGCCGTCCACAGGATGGAGATCGACTTCAAGCGGCCGGCGCGCATCGACGACGTCGTCGAGGTGCTGACCCGGCCGAAGGAGGTTCGCGGCGCGCGAATCCTGCTCTCGCAGACGATCCGGCGCGGCCATGAGATCCTGGTCGAGGCCGTGGTGACGGTGGTTCTGGTCAATCGGGCGGGCCGGGCGCAGCGAATTCCGGAGAGCCTCGCGCTGCGCTTCGCTGCGGCGCCGAAATAACCATTGCTTAACCATACGGACACTATACAGAAGGCGTCGCGACAGCCGGGGCGAACTGGCGGAAACGCCCTCAAATGAACAAATTTGAAGGCGAGACACCAAGTCGGATTGTTGTGTTCGGCCCGATGCTTGCAGGACTGGTTCCGGAGTGGGGATGGGTGCCGGATGCGCGTCCTGTCCTCGCGCTTCGCGAGATGCGAGAGATCAACTCCGAGAGGTTGCAAAGCGAATGAATCCGGTCGACGTGGGCCAGGTAGCGCTCGACGCGCCGGCAAATATGTCGCTTATCGCCCTGTTCTGGCAGGCGCACATCATCGTCAAGCTGGTGATGCTTGGCCTGCTCGTCTCGTCGATCTGGAGCTGGGCGATCATCATCGACAAGGTTCTGCTGTTCGGCCGCGTGCGCCGGCAGATCGACCGGTTCGAGAAGGTGTTCTGGTCCGGCCAGTCGCTCGAGGAACTCTACCGCTCCCTTTCCAACCGTCCCGCCACCTCGATGGCCGCGCTCTTCGTCGCCGCGATGCGTGAATGGAAGCGCTCGTTCGAATCCGGCGCCCGCTCGCCGATGGGCCTGCAGATGCGCATCGACAAGGTGCTCGACGTGACGCTGTCGCGCGAGGCCGAGCGGCTGGAAAGCCGGCTGCTTTTCCTCGCCACCGTCGGCGCCGCCGGCCCGTTCATCGGCCTGTTCGGCACGGTCTGGGGCATCATGACCTCGTTCCAGGCGATCGCCGCCTCGAAGAACACGTCGCTCGCCGTCGTGGCGCCGGGTATCGCCGAGGCGCTGCTCGCGACCGCGATCGGCCTGTTCGCCGCCATTCCCGCGGTTATCGCCTACAACAAGCTGTCGAGCGCCGCCGGCAAGATCTCGTCGCGCCTGGAAGGCTTCGCCGACGAGTTCTCCGCCATCCTGTCGCGCCAGATCGACGAGAGGGCCTGATCCATGGGCATGTCGGTCGGCGGACGGTCGGGAGGCGGTGGACGCGGCGGACGCCGGCGTCGGCGCTCGACCGGCGTGATGAGCGAGATCAACGTCACGCCCTTCGTCGACGTGATCCTCGTGCTTCTGATCATCTTCATGGTGTCGGCGCCGCTGCTGACGGCCGGCGTGCCGCTCGACCTGCCGCAGAGCCAGGCCAAGGCGCTGACCGCCGACAAGGATCCGATCTCGGTCAGCGTCAACGCCGAGGGCAAGATCTTCCTGCAGGAGACCGAGATTTCGCTCGACGAACTCATGCCGAAGCTGAAGGCGATCGCCGCCGCCGGCTATGAGGAGCGCATCTTCGTGCGCGGCGACAAGACCAGCAACTACGGCGCCATCATGCGCGTGATGGGCGCCATTTCCAGCGCCGGCTATCACAACATCGGCCTCGTCACCGAGGCGACGGACGGCTGATTCATGCGCGCCGGGCTCGCCCTTTCCGCCGCTGCCCACCTCGCGCTTTTGGCCTGGGGGCTCATCGGCCTGCCCAGCAGCAAGCCGTTCGACGTGACCATGGTCGAATCGATGCCGGTCGACCTGGTGCCGATCTCGGAGCTCACTAGCCTGCAGAAGGGCAAGAAGACCGCCGAGGTCAAGAACAAGCCCTCGCCGAACAAGCCCTCCGAGAAGGAAGCGCCGAAGCCGTCACCGACGCCGCCAAAGCCGACACAGGCGACGACACCGCCGCCGCCGCCGCCTCCGCCGCCGAAATCGGAACCGACGCCGCCTACGCCGCCGACCCCGACGCCGCCCGAACCCGCGCCTGCGCCGCCCGAGCCGCCGAAGCCCGAGCCGCCGAAGCCGGCCCCCGCAGAGGCGAAGCCCGAGCCGTCGCCCGATCCCGCGCCCGCGCCGACGGAAGCGGAGGCCACGCCGCCGCAGCCCGCGCCGAAGCCGCGCGTGAAGCCGCAGCCGCCGAAGCCGGTCGAGACCGCGGAAGCGCCGAAGAAGCAGCCCGAGAAGCCCGCGAAGCAGCCGTCGCAGAGCACGACTTCGTCCGACTTCGACCCGGACCGCATCGCCGCGCTGCTCGACAAGCAGAAGCCGACGGGCGGCGAGACGCGCAGCCAGGAGCCGGAATCCTTCGGCGCCGAGGAGGCACGCAATCCGAGCGCGACGATGACCCAGAGCGAGATCGACGCCTTGCGCGCGCAGATCCAGCGCTGCTGGAACATACCGGTCGGCTGGACGGATCCGAAGGACGTGACCGTGACGATCCGCTTCAAGTTGAACCAGGACGGCACCGTCAATGGCGTGCCGTCGATCCAGCAATACCCGGCCAGCCAGTATGGCACGGTCGCAGCGGATCGAGCGGTCGGCGCCGTTCTCCAGTGCGGTCCGTACCAGCTTCCGGCCGAGAAATACGATCTCTGGAGCGAGGTGCAGATGCGATTCTCTCCGCAAGGATGAGGATCGCCTGCGTCACTGCTCTGCCGTTATCTTCGGTCACAACCGGACCAGCACAGACGTTTTGGATTACAGGAACAGCATCATGACGGTTCACGCCCTCGACAAAGGCGCCGCGGCCGCTCCGCGTCGCCTAAGCCGCACCTCTCTCGGAGCGGCCCTGCTTTTCGCCGCTGCCTTCGTGGTGGCGACCGTCCCGTTCACCCAGCGCGCCGAGGCCCTGATCGAGCTCGACGTCACGCAGGGCAATGTCCAGCCGCTGCCGATCGCGATCCCGACCTTCATCGGCGGGACCCAGGCCGACGCTCAGCTCGCCGCTGACGTCTCCGGCGTCATCGCCGCCGACCTGAAGCGTTCCGGCCTGTTCCTGCCGCTCGATCCGGCCTCGTTCATCGAGAAGATCAGCAATCCGAACCAGACGCCGAACTTCCAGAGCTGGTCGGTGATCAAGGCACAGGGCCTCGTCACCGGCGGCGTCACCCGCCAGTCGGACGGCCGCCTGCGCGCCGAGTTCCGTCTCTGGGACATCTATGCCGGCCAGCAGATGGCGGGCCAGCAGTTCTACACCACGCCGGAAAACTGGCGCCGCGTCGCCCACATCATCGCCGATGCGATCTATGAGCGCCTGACCGGCGAGCAGGGCTATTTCGACAGCCGCGTCGTCTATGTCGACGAGAGCGGCCCGAAGGACAAGCGCGTCAAGCGTCTCGCCATCATGGATCAGGACGGCGCCAATTCGCGCTACCTGACCCGCGGCAACGACCTCGTGCTGACGCCCCGCTTCAATCCCTCGGCGCAGGAAGTCGTCTACATGTCCTACGGCTCCGATCAGCCGCGGGTCTATCTGCTTAACATCGAGACCGGGCAGCGCGAGCTGGTCGGCAATTTCCCGGGCATGACCTTCGCGCCGCGCTTCTCGCCGGATGGCCAGCGCATCGTCATGAGCTTCGAGGACCAGGGCAACGCCAACATCTATGCCATGGACCTGCGCTCGCGCCGGACGACGCGCCTGACCAACTCCGCCTCGATCGACACCAGCCCGTCCTACGCGCCGGACGGCTCGCGCATCGTCTTCACCTCGGATCGCGGCGGCAGCCAGCAGATCTACGTGATGGGCGCCGACGGCTCCAACCCGCAGCGCATCTCGTTCGGCCAGGGCTCCTATTCGACCCCGGTGTGGTCGCCGCGCGGCGATCTGATCGCCTTCACGCGGCAGTCCTCGAACGGCTTCGCCATCGGCGTGATGAAGCCGGACGGCTCCGGCGAGCGCATCCTGACCGAGGGCTTCCACAATGAAGGCCCGACCTGGTCTCCCAACGGACGCGTGCTGATGTTCTTCCGCGACACGCCTGGCGCGAATGGCGGACCTCAGCTCTGGTCGGTCGATCTGACCGGCTACAACGAGTTCCGCGTGCCGACCCCCGCTTTCGGCTCGGATCCGGCCTGGTCGCCCTTGATCAACTAGGTCAGCTTGGTTAATTTCCATGCCGTCGACGCGTCGCGCCGACGGCATTTTTTTATGCCGAAGATGAATCGGTAACGATGTTTTCCAGCCGCGTTAGGCATGGGAAACCCAGACGGGGCCTTGATTTCTTCACCATCGGACCGTGGGCGCGGGGACGGCGTTAACCTCCTCTCAACCACGTTTTTGAACCCGTGCTTAACCAACGGGCTGCTAAGAACGCGTCATGTCCGAGTATGGTGGACAAGGAGTTATCTTCATGACGAATACTCTACCCATTCTGCGCGGCGCCAAGTTCGTCGTGTTCATCGGCGCAGCGCTCGCGCTCGCAGCCTGCGCCAACAAGCCCGGCGCTGGCGCCGGTGCCGGCGGCTACGGTTCCGGTGGCATTGGTTCGGCGACGCCGGGCAGCGCCCAGGACTTCGTGGTCAATGTCGGCGACCGCATTTTCTTCACGACCGACCAGACCGAGATCACCGCCGCGAACCGCACCACGCTCGACAAGCAGGCGCAGTGGCTGCAGCAGTATCCGCGCTACCAGGTCACGATCGAAGGCCATGCCGACGAGCGCGGCACGCGTGAATACAACATCGCGCTCGGCGCGCGTCGCGCGACCAACACCAAGAACTACCTCGTGTCGCGCGGCATCAACCCGGCCCGTATCCGCACCATCTCCTACGGCAAGGAACGGCCCGTCGCCGTCTGCAACGACATCTCCTGCTGGTCGCAGAACCGTCGTGCCGTCACGGTGCTGAACAACGCCGGCTCGTGATCGCCGTCCACCATACGGTTTGACGGAAACGGCGGCCTCGGGCCGCCGTTTCTGTTTGTGCGGCGCCGCAATTTGGCCGAACTCGAACCCATCAGATAGACCGAGACGCAATGCAGTGGATCGTGCCGTGACGATCCCTCAACGGATGGGCCGATGAAACAGAGACTTCCAATCCTGGCCGCGGTGCTTGTCGCCGCAGGCTTGAGCTTCGCCTCGACGGGGCCGGCCGATGCAGGCCTGTTCGACCGGCTGAAGCGCGGCCCAGAGGAGCAGGTTCCGCCTGGCAATGTCGGTGACGGTGGCTACCAGCCGGCGCAATCGGGCGCCAACGAGGGGCAGGCAGGCCTGCGCATGGACCGCATCGAGCAGCAGATGCGCGAGATGACCGGCCAGATCGAGCAGCTCAACTTCCAGGTCCGCCAGCTGCAGGAACAGCTCAATCGTCTGCAGGGCGGCCAGGGCGCCGCCGATGGCGCCGGCAAGCGCTCGGAGGCGCCGCCGCTTCGGGCGCGCATGCCGGCGCAGGCTCCGGCCGCCGCGCAGGCCCCGGCACCCGGCGGCGATCCGATCGGCCAGGCAATCGGCTCCACCGATGGCGAGATGGGCGGCGGCGTGCCGGCCGGGCAGGGCGCCCCGCCGCGCGATCTCGGCCAACTGACGCTCGACCCCAACGCGCCGATCGACCTGTCGCAGGGGGGAGGCGCTGCCCCCACCGCCGCTCCGGCCTCCACGGGAAGCCCGCGCGGCGACTATGACGCCGCCTACAACCTCGTGCTGAAGGGCGATTACGACGTCGCGGAGACGTCCTTCCGCCAGTTCCTGCAGCAATATCCGCGCGACCCGCTTGCCGCCGACGCACAGTACTGGCTTGGCGAAAGCCTTTACGCGCGGCAGGATTATCGTGGCGCGGCGGATTCCTTCCTCTCCGGCTACAAGCAGTATCCGAAGAGCGGCAAGGCGCCGGACATGCTGCTGAAGCTCGGCATGTCGCTTGCCGGCCTGAAGCAGCGCGAGGCCGCCTGCGCCACCTTTGCGGAGGTACTGAAGCAGTACCCGAAGAGCTCGAATGCGCTGTTGCAGCGGGTCAAGCAAGAACAGGCCAGTGCCAGCTGCTGATCCTTCAGCGGCGGGAGGCGACGCGGCGCTCCTGGCACGGTTCGCGCCGTTCGCCGGGGCGAGGCGGCTGGCCCTCGCCGTTTCCGGCGGCGCCGATTCGCTCGCCCTTCTGATCCTCGCCTGTCGCTGGCGCGCCGCCCTGGCATCCGGCCCCGATCTGTTCGTCCTGAACGTCGATCATGGCCTCCGGCCCGAATCGGCGGCCGAATCCCGCTTCGTCGGCGAGGTCGCCGGGCGCTACGGTCTGGCTTTCCGCTCGATGCGCTGGGACGGTCCCGCGCCTGCGTCCGGCGTCGAGGCGGCCGCGCGAGGGGCGCGATATGCGCTGCTGCTCGACGCGGCGCGCGAGGCGGGCGCTACCCATCTCGCCACCGCCCATCATCGCGACGACCAGGCCGAGACCTTCCTGATGCGGCTCGCGCGCGGCTCGGGCGTCTACGGGCTGGCGGCGATGGCCGGGGACGTCGAGCGCGACGGCATCCGCCTGGTCCGCCCCTTGCTCGACGTGCCGCATGACCGGCTGGTCGCCGTCGTCCGGGAGGCGGGCCTAGTGCCGGTGGAAGATCCCCACAATGCCGATCCGGGCTTCGACCGGGTCCGTTTCCGCCAGCGGATGCCCATGCTCGCCGCCGAGGGCCTCGACGCCGCGACGCTTGCCGCGACGGCGCGACGGCTCGGACGCGCCGCCGCGGCGCTCGACGCCTATGTCGGACGATTGTTCGCGAACGCGGCGACGGCGGACGCCACAGGCGCCGTCCGGCTCGACGCGCAGGCCTGGCGCGGCGAGCCGGAGGAAGTGCGGCTGCGCGCGCTCGCCCGCATCCTGCGCGCCGTGGGCGGCGCCGCCTATGTGCCGCGTCTCGACAGCCTCGAGGGGCTGGAGGCCGCGATGCGGCTCGCGGCGGAAGGGCTCGCGGGCGAGGGCGCCGGCACGTTTTCGCGCACGCTCGCCGGCGTCGTGATCGATCTTCGGAAGGGTGATTTCCGCTTCCAGCGCGAGCCCGGACGCGACGGGCTACCGGAAATGGCGGTTTCGAACGGCTTCGACGGCATCTGGGACGGTCGTTTCGCCGTCCGCCTCGAGGTTTCGGGCGGCGGCGCGTTTACCATCGGCGCACTCGGGCCCGAGGGGCGGCGACAATTTGCCGTCTGTGTCCCCAAGGCCATGCCGCGCGCCATCGAGGCGCTGCCGGCACTACGGCGGAATGGCGAAATCGTCGCCGTTCCGGGGCTTGGCGTTGCGGCGGAAGCGGAGCTGGGCGTGGCTTTCTCGGCGACCTCGCGGGTCGCGGCGCGGTTGCAGGAGCCCGTCCGGCAGGCCGATTGAGGGGCCGGATCTAAACCATTGCCGCATTTTCCGCACTTTCATTGGCATAGCTCATATTGGCTTCAGCGGCCGGGCCACCTATCTTAGCCTCAAACGGGCGGCGCCTAGGCCGCAATCCTGCCCTTGAAGGGATTCTGATGAACGCGAATTTTCGCAACTTCGCAGTGTGGGTCATTATCGGCCTGCTGCTGATCGCCCTGTTCAACCTCTTCCAGAACCCGGGTCCGCGCGCGGCCGGTCAGGATATTGCCTATTCGCAGTTCCTGAGCGACGTCGACAGCGGCCGCGTCCGCAGCGTCGTGATCGCCGGACAGCAGATCACCGGCAGCTACACCGACAATGGGAGCTTCCAGACCTTCGCGCCGAATGACGCGGACCTGGTGAAGCGCCTCGAGAACAAGAACATCTCGATCACGGCGAAGCCGCCGACCGAAGGCGGCACCTCGCTGATCGGCGTGCTGATCTCGTGGTTCCCGATGTTCCTGATCCTCGCCGTCTGGATCTTCTTCATGCGCCAGATGCAGGGCGGCGCCGGCGGCAAGGCGATGGGCTTCGGCAAGTCGAAGGCCAAGCTTCTGACCGAGGCGCATGGCCGCGTCACCTTCGACGACGTCGCCGGTGTCGACGAGGCCAAGGAAGACCTGCAGGAGATCGTCGAGTTCCTGCGCGATCCGCAGAAGTTCCAGCGCCTCGGCGGCCGGATCCCGCGCGGCGTGCTGCTGGTCGGTCCTCCGGGCACCGGTAAGACGCTGACGGCGCGCGCCGTCGCCGGCGAAGCCAATGTGCCGTTCTTCACCATCTCGGGTTCCGACTTTGTCGAAATGTTCGTCGGCGTCGGCGCGTCCCGCGTCCGCGACATGTTCGAGCAGGCGAAGAAGAACTCGCCCTGCATCATCTTCATCGACGAAATCGACGCGGTCGGCCGTCATCGCGGCGCCGGCCTCGGCGGCGGCAATGACGAACGCGAGCAGACGCTGAACCAGTTGCTCGTCGAGATGGACGGCTTCGAGCAGAACGAAGGCGTCATCATCATCGCGGCGACCAACCGTCCCGACGTGCTGGATCCGGCGCTGCTGCGTCCCGGCCGTTTCGACCGCCAGGTCATGATTCCGAACCCGGACGTCGTCGGCCGCGAGAAGATCCTGAAGGTGCACGCCCGCAAGGTGCCGATGGCGCCGGACGTCGACCTGAAGACGCTTGCCCGCGGCACACCAGGCTTCTCGGGCGCCGACCTGATGAACCTCGTCAACGAGGGTGCCCTGCTGGCGGCGCGCCGCAACAAGCGCATCGTCACCATGGCCGAGTTCGAGGACGCCAAGGACAAGGTCATGATGGGCGCCGAGCGCAAGTCGATGGCGATGACCGCCGACGAGAAGCGCAACACCGCCTATCACGAGGCTGGCCACGCCATCATCGCGTTGCTGCTCGCCGGGACGATCGACCCGATCCACAAGGCGACCATCATTCCGCGCGGTCGCGCGCTCGGCATGGTGATGACGCTGCCGGAATCGGACCGCTACAACTGGACCTATGAGAAGGCCAAGTCCCGCCTGATCATGCTGTTCGGCGGCCGCGAGGCCGAGATCATGACCTTCGGCCCGGAGAAGGTGACGACCGGCGCCAGCGGCGACATCCAGATGGCGACCAACCTGGCCCGCTCCATGGTGATGGAGTGGGGCATGTCGGAGCGCCTCGGCCGCGTGCGCTACCGCTCGAACGAGCAGGAGGTCTTCCTCGGCCATTCGGTGTCGCAGTCGACCAACATCTCGGACGAGACGGCGAAGATCATCGACGAGGAAGTGCGCAAGCTGATCGAGGAAGGTGAAAGCGAGGCGCGCCGCCTCATCACCGAGAACCGCGACAAGTTCATCGCCATCGCCGAGGCGCTGCTCGAATACGAGACGCTCTCCGGCGAGGAGATCAAGAACCTGCTCGACGGCCAGCCGCCGATCCGCGACACCGGTGACGACGTGCCGCCGTCGCGCCCCTCGGTCGTGCCGACGACGCGCGGTCCGCGTCCGAAGGGCGATACCGGCCTGGAGCCGCAGCCGCAGGTCTGACCGCGGCGGAAGGAATGCAGAAAGGGCGGGACCTCGCGGTCCCGCCCTTTTTCGTTGTGCGCTCGTTGTGCCGGGCTGGCGCTAAGCCGCCTTGCTGATGTCGGCGGCGAGGATCGCCGAGGAGTCGGTGATCGTCGCGCCATAGATGGTGCGCAGATATTCGATCGCCGCCTGGTTATCGACGCCGTCGAAGACGCAGACGCCATCGGTCGGGATCTCGATGCCATAGCCGCGGATGAAGGCGCCGTAGCTGGTGTGGCGGACGCAGCAATGGGTGTGCTGGCCGACCACCACCACGTCGGTGACGCCGTATTCCTTGAAGATCGCGTCGAGGCCGGTCTCGTCGAAGGCGCCGTAGAAGCGCTTGGGCGAGACGATCTCGCGCGGCGCGCCGATCGGCGTCAGCGCGTCGATCACGTCGGCGCCGCGCGTGCCGGCCATGGCGTGCGGGCCCCAGATGGCGATCTCGGCATCCTCGGCGCGATGGGCGTCGTTGGAATAGACCACCAGCCAGTCCGTCCGGCTTCGCGCATGATCGATGAGCCGGGCGATCACCGGCACGATCTTCGAGGCATGCGCCTCGTTCTGCAGCACGCCGGTGTAGAAGTCGTTCAGCATGTCGACAATGATGAGGGCCTTCATGGATGGGCTCCGCTTGGGGAAGGAGAGTGCCCCCTTGCCATCCGTTCCCGCTCGCGAAAATGCACTTTGCGTGTCGGGCTGAAATATTCGGCGTCCGAACGGTTCTTCCGGCGCAGGAATCCGGATTCTCCAATCAAATCTGTACCTTGCGGTAAAAATACTGGAGCGGGCCGTCGGCGTCGCGAGAGCCCGCGCTGCACGCGCCGGCTGTGGCCTGGGGAGCGTGTAACAACTGCTCATGAATTTTGAACTGTTTCGCCGCAATGCTGGTCTATGACTGCCGGCGATTCAGGAGACGGATTCGACGCATGGCTCGCAAATTCTTCGGTACCGACGGCATTCGTGGCAAGGCCAACGCCTTTCCGATCACCCCGCAACTTGCGCTGCAGGTGGGGATCGCCGCGGGGCTCGCGTTCCGGAACGGCGGCCACCGGCACCGCGTGGTGATCGGCAAGGATACGCGCCTCTCGGGCTACATGATCGAGCCGGCGCTGACCGCCGGCTTCACCGCCGCCGGCATGGACGTGTTCCTGCTCGGCCCGATGCCGACGCCGGCCGTCGCCATGCTGACGCGCTCGCTGCGCGCCGATCTCGGCGTGATGATCTCCGCCTCGCATAACCCCTACGAGGATAATGGCATCAAGCTGTTCGGCCCGGATGGCTACAAGCTCTCGGACGAGACGGAAGCCAAGATCGAGGCGCTGATCGAGGAAGATCTTTCCGGCCGCCTGGCGGCCTCCGCCGATCTCGGCCGCGCCAAGCGCATCGACGGCGCGCAGGAGCGCTATGTCGAGTTCGCAAAGCGTACGCTGCCGAAGACGCTCGACCTCGCCGGACTGCGCATCGTCATCGATTGCGCCAATGGCGCCGCCTACAAGGTGGCGCCCGAGGTGCTGTGGGAACTCGGCGCCGAGGTCATCACCATCGGCGACAAGCCGAACGGCTTCAACATCAACCTCGATGTCGGCTCGACCGCGCCGGACGCGCTGCGCAGGAAGGTGCACGAGGTGCGCGCCGATATCGGCATCGCCCTCGATGGCGACGCCGATCGCGTCATTATCGTCGACGAGAACGGCGAAGTGGTCGATGGCGACCAACTGATGGCGGTGGTCGCCGCTTCCTGGGCCGAGGATGGTCTGCTGTCGCAGCCCGGCATCGTCGCCACCGTCATGTCCAATCTCGGCCTCGAGCGCTATCTAGACTCGCTCGGCCTGTCGCTGGCGCGCACCAAGGTCGGCGACCGCTATGTCGTCGAGCACATGCGCAACCACGGCTTCAATGTCGGCGGCGAGCAGTCGGGCCATCTGATCCTGTCGGACTTCTCCACCACCGGCGACGGCCTCGTCTCGGCGCTGCAGATCCTCGCCGTCGTGCGCAAGACCGGCAAGCCGGTCAGCGAGGTCTGCCGCCGCTTCGAGCCGGTGCCGCAGATCCTGAAGAACCTGCGCTTTGGCGGCGGCAAGCCGCTGGAGGTCGCTAGCGTGCAGGCGGCAATCGCCGAGGGCGAGGCGCGGCTCGGCCGTTCCGGCCGTCTTGTCATCCGTCCTTCCGGCACCGAGCCGCTGATCCGCGTCATGGCCGAGGGTGACGACCACGCCCTGGTCGAGGCGGTGGTCGACGACATCATCGGCGCGCTGAAAGAGGTTGCCTGAACGGCGGCGGCAGTTTGTCGCAGGGGCGCGATTCTGCCGGTCGGGCCATCTGCCCGGCCGCCTTCGCGTCCATTCCGGTCCGGATGACCGAATTGCGAGAGTTTCCACGGCGTATTCGGCGTTCGTCCTGTGCGAAGATGCTTAATCTTCCGTTACGGCAAGTGCATCGTGGTTAAAAGTTGTGGTTAATCCGATGTTAAATAGTTCCGGTTGAACTCCTGTCCCATGTGAATTGCGGGATCGCGCGCGCCGTGGCCCGACCTTGGATGGGGAATAGGATGACCAAGTCTCGGATACTGGCGCTCGCGATTGCCGCGGGCCTTTGCGGCAGTGTTTCGGGCGGGACGGCGGTGGCGGCGGATCTGCCCTATGTCGAGCCGGTGCCTGTGCCGCTCGCGGTCGGCGGCTGGTACCTCCGCGGCGCGATCGGCATGAGCAACCAGCGCCTCGGCAATCTCGACTACCAGTATTTCGAAACGCCCGGCTACGCGACCGAGTGGATCAACAAGGGCGATTTCTCCTCGGCCCCGACCTTCAGCCTCGGCGGCGGCTACCAGTTCAACGACTGGTTCCGCGCCGACGTGACCGGCCAGTATCGTGGCAAGGCGGACTTCCACGCTTCGCAGCGCGTGACCGACCTCGGCAACGAATCGGTCTACAGCGACGACTACACGGCGCGTAAGTCCGAGTGGCTGTTCCTCGCCAACGGCTATGTCGACCTCGGCACCTATCACGGCATCACGCCCTATGTCGGCGCCGGTATCGGTACATCGCGCAACACCATCTCAGGCTTCCGCGACATCAATACCGAACTGGGCGCGAGCGGCTATGCCGGCTCCGATTCGCAGTGGAACTTCGCCTGGGCGCTGCACGCCGGTCTGGGCTTCAAGGTCACCGAGAACCTGATCTTCGATCTCGGTTACTCCTATCTCGATCTCGGCAATGCGCGCACGGACACGGCCTACAACACCAATCCTGCCTATTCCCGTGCCAATGACGGCTTCAAGTTCAAGAACATCACCTCGCACGACGTGAACTTCGGCATTCGCTACCTGTTCAACTGAGCGGCAGCCGGCGCGCCGGAAGCTCCGGAGTCAGATGCATCGACTTGGAAAGCCCGTCGCCTCCCGGCGACGGGCTTTTGCCATTCCGGGCCGTGGCGATGCCGCACCCGTCGGCGCGGCTAGAACCAGCCCTGCGATTTGGCCGTCTGCAGGACCGTCAGGATGACGATGAGCACGAGCAGGACCAGTTGCCCGGACGGGCGATAGGGCGGGCGGCGCGGGGACTTGCCGTCGATCTGCATGGAACCTCTGCAAGGCGGGGGGGCGGATGTCAGCCTCGCTCCATGTAGGCGCCGAGGGGCCGTTCGACAAAATCTTCGTCCTCGTCTTGCTTTCCCTCCAGGCCAGGCGTAAACGCGTCGGCGGGACACGCCTCCCCAACGAGGCGCTCACTATCTGAGAGGGTAGATCATGGCTGATCTCGCCACGCCCGGCCGCCGGCCGGTGAACGCTAACTATTCTTCCGGCCCCTGCGCCAAGCGTCCTGGATGGACCTTCGAAGCGCTCAAGGATGCGGCCCTCGGCCGATCCCACCGGGCCAAGATCGGCAAGACCAAGCTCCAGAAGGCAATCGACCTGACCCGCGACGTGCTCGGCGTTCCCGCCGACTATCGCATCGGCATCGTGCCGGCTTCCGACACGGGCGCCGTCGAGATGGTGCTGTGGTCGATGCTCGGCGCCCGTGGCGTCGACATGCTCGCCTGGGAATCTTTCGGCGAGGGCTGGGTCACCGATGTCGTCAAGCAGCTGAAGCTTGAAGACACCCGCACCTTCAAGGCCGACTACGGCAAGCTTCCCGACCTCAATCAGGTCGATTTCGACCGCGACGTCGTCTTCACCTGGAACGGCACCACCTCGGGTGTCCGCGTTCCGAACGGCGACTGGATCGACGCCGACCGCGCCGGCCTGACCATCTGCGACGCCACCTCGGCCGCCTTCGCGCAGGATCTCGCCTGGGACAAGCTCGATGTCGTTACCTTCTCCTGGCAGAAGGTGCTCGGCGGCGAGGGCGCCCACGGCATGCTGATCCTGAGCCCGCGCGCCGTTGAGCGGCTCGAGACCTACAAGCCGGCCTGGCCGCTGCCGAAGATCTTCCGCATGACCAAGGGCGGCAAGCTGATCGACGGCATCTTCGTCGGCGAGACGATCAACACGCCGTCCATGCTGGCCGTCGAGGATTATCTCGACGCGCTCACCTGGGCCCAGTCGCTCGGCGGCTGGAAGGCGCTCGCCGCCCGTGCGGACGCCAACCTCAAGGTGCTGGCCGACTGGGTCGAGAAATCAGACTGGATCGACTTCCTGCCCGTCGTCGAGAATACGCGCTCCAACACCTCGGTCTGCCTGATCATCACCGATCCGGCGGTCAAGGCGCTCGACGACAAGGAACAGGCCGCCTTCGCCAAGGCGATCTCGACCGCGCTCGACAAGGCCGGCGTCGCCTATGATATCGGCTCCTACCGCGACGCCCCGGCGGGCCTGCGCATCTGGGCCGGCGCCACGATCGAGGCCTCGGATCTCGAAATCGTCACCGAGTGGCTCGACTGGGCCTTCGCATCGCAGAAGGCTGCCCTCCAGGCGGCCTGATTCCCAGCGCGTTCCGGCCGGGGTTCGCCCCGGCCATCATTTTCATTCCCCGTTTGATGCGCCAGCTTGTCCCTTTGGCGTCATCCCCGCGGAAGCGGGGATCCATCCAGTTCCAGGCTTCGGCCGGATGGATCCCGGATCTCCGCTTCGCTTCGTCCGGGATGACGACGGATGGTGACGACGGCGAACCCAAAGGAACCATTCAGCATGGCACCGCGCGTTCTCATTTCCGACAAGCTCTCCAAGACCGCCGTCCAGATCTTTAAGGATCGTGGCGTCGAGGTCGACTACCTGCCCGACCTCGGCAAGGACAAGGAGAAGCTGCTCGAGATCATCGGCAACTATGATGGTCTCGCCATCCGCTCGAATACCAAGGTGACTGAGAAGGTGATCGCCGCGGCGAAGAACCTGCGCGTCATCGGCCGCGCCGGCATCGGCGTCGACAATGTCGACATCCCGGCCGCGACCGCCAAGGGCATCATCGTGATGAACACGCCCTTCGGCAATTCGATCACCACCGCCGAACATGCGATCGCGATGATCTTCGCCACCGCCCGCCAGATCCCCGAGGCCAATGCTTCGACCCAGGCCGGCAAGTGGGAGAAGAACCGCTTCATGGGCGTCGAGGTGACGGGCAAGACGCTCGGCATCATCGGCTGCGGCAATATCGGCTCGATCGTCGCAGAGCGCGGCGTCGGCCTGAAGATGCGCGTCATCGCCTTCGATCCGTTCCTGTCGCCCGAGCGCGCCGTCGATCTCGGCGTCGAGAAGGTCGAGCTGGACGAGTTGTTCCGTCGCGCCGACTTCATCACCCTGCACACGCCGCTGATCGACAAGACCCGCGGCATCATCGACGCCAAGGCGATCGCGCAGATGAAGGACGGCGTCCGCATCATCAACTGCGCCCGCGGCGGCCTCGTCGTCGAGAAGGACCTGGCCGAGGCGCTGAAGTCCGGCAAGGTCGCCGGCGCCGGCTTCGACGTGTTCGAGGAAGAGCCCGCGACCGAGAACGTCCTGTTCGGCCTGCCCAACGTCGTCGCGACGCCGCATCTCGGCGCCTCGACCACGGAAGCGCAGGAGAATGTCGCGCTGCAGGTCGCCGAGCAGATGTCGGACTACCTGACCAAGGGCGCCGTCTCCAACGCGCTGAACATGCCGTCGATCACGGCCGAGGAAGCGCCGCGCCTGACGCCGTTCGTCAAGCTCGCCGAGCAGCTCGGCTCCTTCGCCGGCCAGCTCACCGAGAGCGGCATCAAGGCGATCCGCCTCGAATATGAGGGCGACGTCGCCGAGATGAACGTCCGCGCGCTGACGGCGGCGGCGCTTGCCGCCGTGCTGCGGCCGCAGCTGCAGACCATCAACATGGTCTCGGCACCGGCCGTCGCCAAGGAACGCGGCATCGCGGTCGAGGAAGTCCGGCGCGAGCAGCAGGGCGCCTATGAGAACTATATCCGCCTGACCGTGACGACGGAGCGCCAGGAGCGTTCGGTCGCCGGCACGGTGTTCGGCGACGTCAAGCCGCGCATCATCCAGATCAAGGGCATCAACATGGAGGCAGAGCTCGGCCCCCACATGCTCTACGTCACCAACAAGGACAAGCCGGGCTTCATCGGCCGCTTCGCCAGCCTGCTGGGCGGCGAGGGCATCAACATCGCCACCTTCAACCTCGGCCGCAAGGCCGCCGGCGAGGATGCGATCGCGCTGATCGGCCTCGACGAGGAAATCTCCGATAGCGTGCTCGACCGCGTCAGCGGTCTCGAGGGCGTCGTTCAGGCCAAGCGCCTGAACTTCTGAGATCCTCTCTCGGCACTGGAATGAAGAGGGCGACGGGCAACCGTCGCCCTTTTTTTGTCTTGGGCTCTCGTCGGCGGGACCAGACGTCTCCGTCATCCCTGCGAAAGCAGGGATCCATCCATCCGCACGAGCGGGCACTTCACGCGGCGGCCAACCCGGCTGCATGGATCCCGGGTCTTCGCCCGGGATGACGGCGAGGGTGCGGTTGGGGCAGGGGCGTTCGGCCGTGACCTGACAGTGCCCAGCGGCCGGTTCGAGAGTCACCGCCCGAAGGCGCGGATCCTGGAGAGGCTCAATTGCGCCAGCGCGATGCCGCCGATGATCAGCGCATAGCCGGCGCCGTGATACCAGCGCGGCTGCTCACCGAGGAAGAGGATGGCGATGATCGAGCCGAAGACCGGCAGCAAATGGAAGAACGGACCGGCGCGGTTCGGCCCGATCAGCGCGACGCCGCGGTTGAAGAACATGTAGGCGACGACGGACGGGATCACGACGACATAGGCGAGCACGGCGAAGGTGAGAGGCGTCGCGTGCATGAACTTGCCGGAGACCATCTCCCAGATCCAGAACGGCAGGATCATCGTCGCGCCGGCGGGAATGGTGAAGCCCAGCATCGACAGATAGTGGATGCGCGGCCCCTTCTTCAGCAGCGCCGAATAGAAGCCGTAGCAGCTGATCGCCAGCAGCATGATGATGTCGCCGATGTTGAGCGTCAGGTGCAGCAGCACCATCGGATCGCCGCGGCAGATGATCAGCACGACGCCGGAGAGCGACAGGCAGACGCCGGTGATCTGCGGTGCCGTCATGCGGTCTCGGAACAGGATCAGCGACCACACGCCGATGACGAGCGGGGCGATCGACTGCATCAGGAGGCCGTTCAGCGCCTCGGTATATTGCAGCCCGTAATAGGCGAGCGTGTTGTAGGCGCCGATGCCGGATGCGGCGAGCAGCAGCATGATGGCGAGGCTGCGGCGGATCGCCGGCCAGTCGCGCTTCAGATGCGGCCAGGCGAAGGGCAGGATGATCAGCGATGCCCCGGCCCAGCGCACCTGCGCCAGCGCCACCGGCGGGATCGAGCCGGCGACATAGCGTCCGAGCACGATGTTGATCGCCCAGAACAGGAAGGTGAGGGCGAGCAGCAGATAGGGCCGGTTGAACAGCCAGGCGAAGGCTCGCGAAAGCAATGACATGAACTGGCCCCGGACAGCGGAACGTCTGGATAGCCCCGACGGGGCGTCGCTGCCAAGCCTCAACCGTGCGCCCGGACGGGATCGACGGTTTGCGAAGCGCGGGCGCGAGGGCTATGCCATCCTGCAACCGAGGATGGAGGGGCTCGATGGCGGTTCCGGACGGCAAGGATGCACTTCTGGAGGCGATCGACGACGCCTATGCCAGGCTGATGCGGGAGCTCGCCACCATTCCCGCCGATCGGACCGGGGAGAAGACGCTCGACGGTCATGCGAAGGGGACCCGCATGAGCGTGCGGGACCTCGTCGCCTATCTGACCGGATGGAACGAGCTGGTGCTGAAGTGGCATACGCGGCGGGACGCCGGCGAGCCGGTCGACTTTCCGGAAACCGGCTACAAATGGAATCAGCTCGGCGCGCTCGCGCAGAAGTTCTATGCCGATTATGACGGCCTCTCCTTTGAACAATTGCTGCAGCGCCTGGCCCAAGCGAAGGATCGCCTCGTCGCGCTGATCGAACGCCATGACGACGCCGCGCTCTATGGGACGCCCTGGTACGAGAGCTACACGATGGGCCGGATGATCCAGTTCAACACGTCGTCGCCCTATGCGAATGCGCGCGGGCGGTTGCGCACGTGGAAGAAGGCGAACGGCATCGCCTGAGCGGCGAGGGGCGTTTTTCACGAGATCCGCGCAATTGTGGCGCGGCGATACCACAATCGCGCGTTATCCGGCGGAATGCCCGCCGGCAGGTCCATGGATGGCGGCGTTTCATCTTGAGGGGAATCCAGACGGCCATGAAGATCCTCGCTCTGTCCGTGGCGGCGCTTGCCGCCTGCAGCGCCCACGCCCTTGCCGCCGACCTGCCGCTCGGCAGCCGGGTTACCGCCGTGACCGTGCATCCGCAGGGGGCGGCCGTGCTGCGCGAGGCGACGTTCGCCGTGCCGGCCGGCGTCAGCGTGCTGGTGGCCGACGATCTGCCGGCTGACATGGTCGCCGACAGCCTGCGGGTGAAGGGCATGGCCGCCGGCGGCGTCACCATCCGCTCCGTCGAGACGCGACCGGGCAGGGCGGATGCCGGCGCCGATCCGGCCCGGCAGTCGATCGCCGTCGAAATCGAGGCGCTGCGCGACCAGGTCGCCGCGCTCGACGACCGGCTCGCCGCCCTCGACCTCCGGGTGAAGTTCATCGACCAGCTGGCCGAGAGCGTGCCCGAGGGGCTCGCCAAGGGCATGGCGGAAGGCAAGTCGATCGGCAATTGGGTCGAGACCGCCGAAGGCCTCGGGCTCGAGCGGGAGAAGATCGACCGCCAGCGCGCCGCGCTTCGCATCGAAAAGCGCGGCGTCGAGAAGACCATCGCCGAGCGGCAGAAGGCGATGGATGCGCTGCCGCCGTCCCTGCCGAAGCTGACGGCGCGGATCGAGCTGCAGGCCGACCAGCCGGCGACGGGCCAGCTGACGCTCGGCTACCGCACCGAGTCGGCCGGATG
This sequence comes from Kaistia nematophila, assembly GCF_026343855.1. Classification (NCBI taxonomy): domain Bacteria; kingdom Pseudomonadati; phylum Pseudomonadota; class Alphaproteobacteria; order Hyphomicrobiales; family Kaistiaceae; genus Kaistia; species Kaistia nematophila. The sequence continues at coordinate 132,105 of NZ_JAPKNK010000009.1, forward strand.
GAGCCCCGCCTACGACATCTCGCTGGCGCTGGGCGAGACGGCGGCCGAGCCGAAGCTGGAACTGATCCGGCGGGCCGAGCTGCATCAGGAGACCGGCGAGGACTGGTCTGGCGTGGCGCTGACGTTGTCGACGACGCGGCCGGCGGAAGGCACGCAGCCGCCGGAGCTCTATGAGAGCGTCGTTCGCTTCATGCCGCGCTTCGTTCAGGAGCCGGCGCGCGAATCGCTCGCCATCGCGCCGCCGGCCCCCGCCCCGATGGCGCCATCCCGGAAGATGGCCGCGGGTGGCGCGGATGCCGAGGCGGTGGGGCAGGCGGAGGCCGTCGCCGATTTCGGAGATTTCCGTGCCGAATACCGGATTGCCGAGCCGGTTTCGATCGCCTCGGGCGAGGGCGATCGCTCGGTGCGGATTGCGACCGAGACCCTGGCGCCGACGATCGAGGTGCGCGCGGTCCCGGCGGTGAGCGATGCCGCCTTCCTGACGGCGCGGTTCAAGAACCGGTCCGGCGCGCCCTATGTCGGCGGCAATGCCGTGCTTTACCGTGATGGCGTCTTCGCCGGCACGGTTCCGCTCGATTTCGTCGCGCCGGATGGCGAACTGAGGCTCGGATTCGGCATCGACGACAAGGTGAGCGTCACGCGAACGACGCTCGACCGCAAGACCGGCGAGCGCGGGCTGATCTCGTCGGAGAAGACCGACGAGCGGCGTTATCGCATCAAGGTCGAAAACCGCCACGCCCGCCCGATGGCGATCGTCGTGCTCGACCAGTTGCCGGTTTCCGAGGCGGCGGCCATCACCGTGCAGTCGCTCGCCGAGGCGACGCCGCCGACGGAGAGCGCCGTCGACGGGGCGCGCGGCGTGGTTGCCTGGCGCTATGATTATGCCGCCGGCGAAACAAAAGAGATCTTGAACGCCTTTGCCGTGCGTTGGCCGGCGGATCAGGACGTATTCTGGGAGAATTGAGGGGCTGAGATGCTCTCGCGGGGGTCGCGCGGGGCAGATGGAGTCTATATAGTCCGCGCGCCTCGTCCTGGCGGCTCGCCGGGGTGAGTCCTATCGCGTGCCGCGCAGCGTGGCATCAGCAATTGGCTTGACGTCGAAGAGGGAAGTTCAATGGCGAATGTAGTCGTCGTCGGATCGCAATGGGGCGACGAAGGCAAGGGCAAGATTGTCGACTGGCTCTCCGAGCGCGCCGACATCGTCGTGCGCTTCCAGGGCGGACATAACGCCGGCCATACGCTCGTCATCGACGGCGTCTCCTACAAGCTCAGCCTGCTGCCGTCCGGCGTCGTGCGTCCGGGCAAGATGGGCGTCATCGGCAATGGCGTCGTCGTCGATCCGCATGCGCTCGTGGCCGAGATCGGCCGCCTCGAGGCGCAGGGCGTCAAGGTCGGCCCCGACAATCTCCGCATCGCCGAGAACGCCGCGCTGATCCTGTCGTTGCATCGCGAACTCGACGCCTTCCGCGAGAACAGCAATGCCGGCACCCGCATCGGCACCACCAAGCGCGGCATCGGCCCGGCCTATGAGGACAAGGTCGGCCGCCGCGCCATCCGCGTCATGGACCTCGCCGACCTGCCGGCGCTGCGCGAGAAGATCGAGCGGCTGCTGGCGCACCACAATGCGCTGCGCCGCGGCCTCGGCCAGGAAGAGATCCTCGCCGAGACGCTCTACGAGGAGCTCGCCTCGGTCGCCGACAAGGTCCTGCCGTTCATGGATTCGGTCTGGCAGCTGCTCGACCGCGAGCGTCGCGCCGGCAAGCGCATCCTGTTCGAGGGCGCGCAGGGCGCGCTGCTCGACATCGACCACGGCACCTATCCGTTCGTCACCTCGTCCAACACCGTCGCCGGCCAGGCCTCGACCGGTTCGGGCGTCGGCCCGGGTGCCGTCGGCTACGTGCTCGGCATCACCAAGGCCTACACGACGCGCGTCGGCGAGGGGCCGTTCCCGACCGAGCAGACCGGCGAAGTCGGCGATTTCCTCGGCACGCGCGGCCACGAATTCGGCACGGTGACGGGGCGCAAGCGCCGTTGCGGCTGGTTCGACGCCGTGCTGGTTCGCCAGACGATCCGCACCTCCGGCATCACCGGAATCGCGCTGACGAAGCTCGATGTTCTCGACGGCCTTGAAGAAATCAAGATTTGCGTTGGATATAGGCTGGACGGCCGCGAGATCGACTATCTCCCGGCATCCCAGGCGGCGCAGGCCCGGGTCGAGCCGATCTACGAGACGCTGGAAGGCTGGAAGGATTCCACCGCCGGCGCCCGTAGCTGGAACGATCTGCCGGCGCAGGCCGTGAAATATGTCCGTCACGTCGAGGAACTGATCGGCGCGCCCGTTGCGCTCCTGTCGACCAGCCCGGAACGAGACGATACAATTCTGGTTCAGGATCCGTTTCAGGACTGAGGTTGTCGATCGCAGGCGCCGGTTCGGACGTAGTTAGTAGAATGGGACGATGACCGACTATTACGCGGTATTGAAAAAGGCGGTTTCCGGGTTCGAGAGCGAATCCGGCGACGCGCGTCGTTCAGTTTACGACAAGGCGCGCACGGCGCTGATCGGACAGCTGAAGTCCATCGACCCGCCCCTGACCACATCCGAGATTTCCCGCCAGCGCCTGGAACTGGAGGAGGCGATCCGCAAGGTCGAGCGCGAGGCGAGCGCCGCGCGCCCGGCCCCGGTTCGCGTCAGCGCCGCGGCGGCCGTTGCCGAGGCGCTTGCCGTCACGCCCGAGCCGGTCGAGCCGGAGCCGGTCGAACAGCTCGAAGAAGAGCTGGAGGCGGAGATCGCGCCGCCGCCGCCCCTGCCTACGCCGGCCTCGCAGCCGGTCGTGGCCCGCCCGCGTCCGGCCGCCGAGCCGCCGCGTCAGCAGCCCGCCGCGCCGACGCCGGCCCCGGCGCCCGTAGCGCCTCCGCCGCAGGCCGCCGAGGCCGAATTCTTCCATGACGAGGCCGACGAGGCGCATGCGTCCGAGCCCGAGATCGAGGCCGACTGGCACGAGCCCGAGCCGCCGCAGAAGCCTTCGCGCCAGCCGCCGCCGGTGCAGCCGCAATGGCCGCAGGTCTCGCCCACGCGCCCGAGCGCCTATGATCGCGCCGCGCCGCAGGGCCGTCGCGAGCCGACGATGTCGGCGCCGGAACCGGCCGACGAGCCGCGCTTCGACGCGGATCTCGAACATGACCACGACCATGACGACAGCCGTCATTTCAGCGCCGACGCCGACTGGGCGCCCGAGCCGCTGCGCGCCACGCCGATGGGGAATGACTCTTTCGACGAGCCGCGCGAGCGCCGTCCGTCGCGTCGCGAGCGCAACCGCGAGGCTGCCGAGCGTCCCGCCGTTTATGTCGAGCGCACCAAGCCTTCGCGCTGGCCGACGATCATTCTGCTGGTCCTGATCGCGCTGATGCTTTGCGGCATCGCGGCGCTGGTCTGGTCGCAGCGCAGCGTTGTCAAGGACGTGATCGGCGACCTGATCTCGTCCTCCGATACCGGCGCCAAGACCGCGTCGAACGAGGACGCGCCGCCGACGCTTTCGGCGCCCGCGAGCAGCAAGAATTCCGATCGCCTCGGCGGCGGCGCCGCGGAAGAGGCGCCGGCGAAGTCGGTCCGCACGGTCGATGCCCAGCCTTCGTCGGATGGCGAGGAAGCCGATCCGCTCGCCGGCGTGATGACGCCGGAGGGCACCGGCTCCGCCGCCCCGGCCCAGGCGCCGGCCGCGGCCGAGCCGGCCGATACGGCCCCGGCGGCCTCGGCTCCCGCCGCGGCGCCCGCGGCCGGAACGGCTGATGAGTCGCTCGTCGCGCAGAAGGCCATCCTCTACGAACAGCCGACCGACGGCACCCAGAACGTCAAGGTGGTTCCGGCCAATGTGACGTGGAAGTTCAACGCCAATTCGCCGAACGGCCCGGAGATCCAGGCCAATCTCGACGTGCCCGAGAAGGGCATGAAGGTGACTCTGAACATCCGCAAGAACAATGACAGCGCGCTGCCGGCGAGCCATCTGGTCGAGATTGTCGTGGATACGCCTGCGAATTTCGCCGGCGGCGGCGTCAAGTCGGTGCCGGCACTGGTGATGAAGCCGACCGAGGAATCGCGTGGCCAGCCGCTCGACGGCGCCGCTGCCAAGGTCGCCGACGGCTTCTTCTGGATCGCCTTCTCGAACGACGCCCAGCCGATGGCGCAGAACGTCGCGCTGCTTCGCGAGCGCAACTGGATCGACCTGCCGATCGTCTACAACAACGACCAGCGCGCGATCCTGACCTTCGAGAAGGGCACACCCGGCCAGCGCGTCTTCGACAAGGCGATGACCGCCTGGGGCAACAAGTAGCGCCACGCCAACCTCGCGGGATGAACCATGAAAGTCCGGCTCATCCTGCATGGCAAGGCGGCGCGCGATCCGCGCGTGCGTGAGGCCGTCGGCGCCGTCCGCGCCGATGGCCATGTGGTCGAGGTCCGCGTGACCTGGGAGGCGGGCGACGCCAGTCGTTTCGCCCGCGAGGCCGTCGCGGAAGCGCGCAAGGGCGCGATCGACTGCATCGTCGCCGGCGGCGGCGATGGCACGGTCAACGAGGTGTTCGCCGCCTCGCTCGCGGCCGAGCCGCCGGAAAGCTGCTCGTTCGGCATCCTGCCGCTCGGCACCGCCAATGATTTCGCCCGTTCCACCGGCATTCCCGTCGACGACCTGACGGCGGCGCTCCGGCTCGTCACCACGACCCCGGCGCGACGGATCGATGTCGGCAGCCTGAACGGTCGCGTCTTCGTCAATCTCGTCTCCGGCGGCTTCGGCTCGCGCGTCACCGTCGAGACCGATCCGGAGCTGAAGAGCCGGCTCGGCGGCCTCGCCTATGTCGTCACCGGCGTCACCCGGTTTCGCGAGCTCTCGGCCAATAGCGGCCGCTTCCGCGCCGAAGGCTTCGAGTGGGAAGGCAGCTTCCTGGCGCTCGCGATCGGCAATGGCCGCCAGGCCGGCGGTGGCATCGTGCTCTGCCCGGAAGCCCGCATCGACGACGGCCTGCTTGACCTCGCCATCCTGCCGGAACTCACCGGCGATGCTCGGCTCGAAGCCTTCACGCAGTTGTGGCGGCAGGGCGCGGCGGCCGTCGAGAACATCCAGATCAGGACCCGCAGCGCCTGGATCGAATATGATTCGCACGAGGAACTGCACGTCAATCTCGATGGCGAGCCGGTGAAGACGCGGCATTTCCGCGTCGAGTGCCGGCCCGCCTCCCTTCGCGTCCACCTCGGCTCCACCCCGCTCGACGGCACCGCATAGCAGCTCCGCTCGGCCGGCCCCTTGCACGGCGAAGCATCCTCGGCCATGCTCGCCCCATTCCGAGGGGTGTTCGCGAACGCGAGCTGAGATGGCCTGGGGCCGAACCCTTCGAACCTGATCCGGGTCATGCCGGCGAAGGGACGGGAAGCTGGTTCACGACGTCTGCTCGTTTCCATCGCCATGCGCATGGCCTCGTCCGATCTTCGGAGGAGCGGCTTCGCCATGGTGGCAAGGGCAGAGTTTGAGGGAACTGTGCGACGGCATGGCTGGGCCGGCGGCCTCGCGCGCGCGTTCGTCGTCGCCGTCGCCCTGATTGCCATCTGGCAGCTCGTGATCGTCGTCTTCGCGCCGCCGCCCTTCATGCTGCCGCCGCCCGCGCGTGTCTGGCGCGCCCTCGTCGAGCGGCCCGATCTCTGGCGCCGCGACGCCGTCACCACGCTGATCGAGACGATCTCAGGCCTCGTTACCGGTGCGCTCGCCGGCGTCGCGCTGGCGCTGGTCATGACCTTCGTTCCGGCGATCCGGCGCATCCTGATGCCGCTGCTGATCGTCACCCAGGCCTTTCCCGTCTTTGCCATCGCGCCGCTGCTCGTGCTCTGGTTCGGTTTCGGCATCGGCTCGAAGATCGTCATGGCGACGATCGCCATCTTCTTTCCCGTCGCGTCCGCTTTCCATGACGGGCTGGCGCGCACCGATGCCGGGCTGATCGACCTGAGCCGCCTCTACCGGGCCAGGCGCTGGCAGGAAATCCTCTATCTGCGCATCCCCGACGCGCTGCCGGCGCTGGCCTCCGGACTCCGCGTCGCCGCTGTCTACGCGCCCGTCGGCGCGCTGATCGGCGAATGGGTCGGCGCCTCGTCCGGGCTTGGCTACGCCATGCTGATGGCGAACGGCCGGGCGCAGACCGACGTCGTCTTCGCCGCGCTGGCGCTTCTCGCCGCCATGGCCGTGCTGGTGCGCGCCGCGGTCGAGATCGCCACGCGCCACATCGCCCCCTGGGCGCCCGAAACCATCCGCTAATCCCCTCGACCTGCAAAGGAAACGTCGATGAAACCCTTCCTCCGGCTCGCGGCGTTCGGCCTCGCCACTGCCCTGACGATCGGATCGGCCCAGGCAGCCGACAAGCTGACCGTCCTGCTCGACTGGTTCTACAATCCCGACCATGCGCCGCTGGTGATCGCCAAGGAGGGCGGCTTCTTCGAGAAGCACGGCCTCGACGTCGAGATGATCGCGCCTGCCGACGCCAGCGCGCCGCCGCGCCTCGTCGCCGCCGGCCAGGCCGATATCGCGATCACCTATCAGCCGGACCTTATGCTGCAGGTGAAGGAAGGGCTGCCGCTGACCCGCATCGGCACGCTGATCGAGACGCCGCTCAACGCGCTGATCGCGCTCAAGGACGGGCCGATCAAGACGCTCGCCGACCTGAAGGGCAAGAAGGTCGGCTATTCGGTGGCGAGCCTGCAGAACGCCTATATCGGCACCGTCCTCGCCTCCGTCGGCCTCAGCGAGAAGGATGTCGAGATGGTCAACGTCAACTTCAACCTCTCGACCTCGCTGATGTCCGGCCAGGTCGATGCGGTGATCGACGGCTATCGCAACGTCGAGCTGATCCAGCTCGGCCTCGAGGGCAAGCCGGGCATCGCCTTCTACCTGGAGGAGCACGGCGTTCCCGCCTATGACGAGCTGATCTACGTCACTCGCAACGAGCTTCGCGACGACCCGCGCATGGTCCGTTTCCTGGCGGCGGTCGAGGACGCGACGATCTTCCTGACCAACCATCCGGAAGAGGCGCTGGCGATGTTCCTGAAGTCGCACAAGGACCTGGATGACCAACTGAACCGCGACTCGTTCCTGGCGACGCTGCCGCGCTTCGCCAAGCGCCCTGCCGCCCTCGATATCGGCCGCTATGACCGCTTTGCCGAGTTCATGAAGGCGAGGGGGCTGCTCGATTCTATCCCGCCGATCGACAGCTACGCGATCGCGCCGCGATAGGACGGATCTGCATCGAGATGCCGGCGCAATCCGTCACCTCCCACTGAGGGAGGCCTTCGCCCAGCACTAACCTCAGTATTTTGAGGGGACCAGAGGCCCGTCTCGAAGCACGCAGGGCGGCGTCGGTACGGAGATTTTCCTCTCAGGTGGTGCGTCCTCCGAGACGGCTTGCAGCGCAAGCCGCCTCAGGATGCTGGAGATCGAGACCTGTAGAACCTCAAGGGTTGCGTGAGAGGTTCATTCCGGCAGGCCGGCCAGCTTCAGGCCTTCCATGTAGCGGTCGAGCTGCGGGCCGGCGAGATTCTTGATGCCGTCGCGGACGCCGGCGACCGTCAGGCCCGGGCTTTCGGCCAAAAGCCGACGCACGGCGTTGCGGGCGAGCGTCGTCTGGCCAGCGAGCGCCGCCGAGGTCGCCTGCAGGCGATAGGCCCAGACCATGCCGGGACGGCCATGCAGCGACTGGCCGGCCCAATGCGCCGCCTCGGCATAGTTGCCGAGCAGGAAATGGCAGGTCGCGATGCCGGCGAAGGCGTTGAACTGGATCGGATCTTCCGGGCTCAGCGCGATCGCCTTCTCGAAGCTCTCGATGCCGAGTTCCGGCCGCTCCGAATAAGCCTGCGCATAGCCCAGCCGGGTCCAGGCCCAGGCGAAGGTCGAATCGAGCGCGATGGCTCGCTCGATGAACTGCAGCGCGCGCGACTGGTCGGTGTTGAGGATCGAGAAGGTGGCGCCGATCGCGGTCAGGACAAGCGGATCGGGTTCGCCCAGCTCCGCCGCCAGCTCGGCGAGCGCAATCGCCTCGGCGCGGTCGGCGGCCGGATCGTCGGACCAGAGATAGGTGATCTGCTGACTGAGGCACCAGCCCTTCAGGCTGATCGCGGCGCTCGAACGCGGATCCGCGAGCAGTGCCTTCTGCAGCAGCGCCAGGGCGGCGGCATTGTCCTCGCGCCGATGCGCCCAGAAATGCGGCATCGCCTGCAGCACGAGCTCGTGCGTCTTCAGCGTTTCCGTCGCCTTGCGCCTCACCCGCTCGATTTCCGCCGCCCGGATGGCGGGGCGGAGCGCGCCGGCGACCAGCGTGGCGACTTCGTCCTGCAACGTCAGCGGATCATGGACGGTGCCATCTTTGCGGCCAGACCACAGATGCGCGCCCGTCTCTGCCTCGACCAACTGGGCCGTGACGCGCAGCGTTTCACCGGCCTGGCGAACGCTGCCCTCGATCACGTAGCGCACGCCGAGGTCGCGGCCCAGCGAGCGGACGTCGGTCGGCTTGCCCTTGTAGGTGAAGGCGGAATTGCGGGCGACGACGCGGATGTCGCGCACGCGCGACAGCGTGGCGGTCATCTCCTCGACGACCCCGTCGGCGAAGGCCTCGTGATCGCTGCGCGGCGACAGGTCGTCGAACGGCAGCACGACGGTGAGCGGGCGCAGGTCCGGCTGCTCGGCCGGCTGCAGTGGCGGCACCGCCAGGCTGGTCGGTGTCAGCGTCTGGCCGGCCGTCGGCACCAGGCGCGGCATCGGCTTGCCCTCGGGCATCCAGAACCAGGCCTCGACCGGGTAGGGGATGCTGCGCAGCGACAGGAAGCCGGCCGGCTTGAAGGCGGCGGCGGGTTCGCCGAGCAATTGCCAGCGGACGGAATGGGTGATGGCGATGCCGCCGGGCGGCGCGGCGGCCTGCAGGCGCATGGCGAAGCCGATGGCGGCGCCGAACCGGTCGTCTTCGGTGAGGATCAGGTCGGCGAGCACGATCGCCGCGCGCACCTCGATCGGCGGGCGGCCGCGGGTGGCGTTGCGCGCCGCCATGCCGTTCTGGAACGCCATCGTCCATTCGACCGCGTCAAGGACGCTCGGAAACTCGATCAGGCCGCCATCGCCCATCGTCTTGATGATGTGGGCGCCGAATCGGGGAATGGTGGGTCGGACGAGGCTGCGATAGATCGCGCGCATCTCGCGAATGGCGCCGAGCTCGTCACGCTGGATGAGTTCGGAATAACCGACCACATCCAAGGCAGCAATGACGGTCAATCGGCGACGCGGGCGCGCCATGATGATCCCTCGACACTGTGTTGTATGAGCTATCGGGCCTGCCGCAGATTACGCAAAGGCAAGTCACCTCTAGCCGCATACAGCATCAGCGAAACTTTCGCAACGGTTTCGTTTGTCGGGAAAGTCGAAAGTTACGCGCGTAGGCAGAAAGGACGCAACGCGCGAAACCGACGCCGGAGCGGGTCAGGCGTCGGTGTCGGCCAGTTCGTCGTCGGCGTGGCTGCGCTCGAGATCGCGCGCGCCACGCTTGACCGCCTTCTGCACCTTTTCGAACGCCCTGACCTCGATCTGGCGGACGCGTTCGCGGCTGACGCCGAATTCGGCCGAGAGTTCCTCGAGCGTCATCGGGTCGTCGGCCAGGCGGCGCGCTTCGAAGATGCGGCGTTCGCGCTCGTTGAGCACGCCCATCGCGTCGCGCAGCAGCTGGCGGCGATTGTCGGCCTCTTCCTGGTTGGCGAGGATGGTTTCCTGGTTGTCGCTGTCGTCGACCAGCCAGTCCTGCCATTCGCCGCCCTCGGTATCGGCGCGAAGCGGCGCGTTCAGCGACGCGTCGCCGCCAAGGCGACGGTTCATCGAGATGACGTCGTCGGTCGAGACGCCGAGCTTGGTGGCGATCTGCTCGACCTGGTGCGGCTTCAGATCGCCTTCCTCGAGTGCCTGGATCTGGCTCTTCATCTTGCGCAGATTGAAGAACAGGCGCTTCTGGTTGGCGGTCGTGCCCATCTTGACCAGGCTCCACGAGCGCAGGATGTACTCCTGGATCGAGGCCTTGATCCACCACATCGCATAGGTCGCGAGGCGGAAGCCCTTTTCGGGCTCGAACCGCTTCACGGCCTGCATGAGGCCGACATTGCCCTCGGAGATCACTTCGCCGATCGGCAGGCCGTAGCCGCGATAGCCCATGGCGATCTTCGCCACGAGGCGCAGATGGCTCGTCACCAGCTTGTGGGCGGCGCTGCGGTCGTCATGCTCCTTGTAGGCCTTGGCCAGCATATATTCTTCATCCGGCGCGAGCATGGGAAAGCGGCGGATGTCGTCGAGATAACGTGAAAGTCCGGCTTCGCCGGACGCGATGACAGGAAGACTTGCTCTGGCAGCCATACGTGCCCCCTCCATTCTTTTCGGCGTTCCCCGAAAGCCAACGCCGATCGCGGCCATGTTGGCCCGCATGGAGATATATAGGCACGAAATACAAGTTTAACAGGACCGATTGGTCCGACCCGATCACAGTCCGTTGAAGGCCTCGATCAGATCGGCCAGGTCTTCCGGCGGATCGCTTTCAAAATGCAGCGTTTCTCCGGTCGTCGGATGCTCGAAGCCGAGCAGCCACGCGTGCAGCGCCTGGCGGTGGAAGCGGGCGATCGCGCTGCGGGCCGGTTCCGGGATCCGCGCCAGCTTGGTAAGGAAGCCCTTGCCATATTCCTGGTCGCCGATCAGCGGATGCGCCATCGCGGCCATGTGGACGCGGATCTGATGGGTGCGGCCCGTCTCCAGCCGGAGGTCGAGCAGGCTGGCGATCGGATTGGCGGGATCGCCGAAGCGCTCCTCGACCGTATAGTGGGTGATCGCTTCCTTGCCGCCCGTCTTCACCACCGCCATCTTCAGCCGGCTCACCGGCGAGCGGCCGATCGGGGCGTCGACGAGGCCGTAGGGCAGGGACGGCACGCCCCAGACGATGGCGCGATAGCCGCGCTCGAGCGGACCGGAGCGGCCATGGTCGGCGAACTGGTTGGCGAGGCGCTTGTGGGCGCGGTCGTTCTTCGCCACCACCATCAGGCCGGTCGTGTCCTTGTCGAGCCGGTGCACGATGCCCGGGCGGCGGACGCCGCCAATGCCGGAAAGGCTGTCGCCGCAATGGGCAATCAGCGCGTTGACGAGCGTGCCGGTCCAGTTGCCGGCGGCCGGATGCACGACGAGGCCGGCCTGCTTGTCGATGACGAGCAGGTCGCTGTCCTCATAGACGACATTGAGCGGGATCGGCTCGCCTTCCGGCTCGGGTGCGACCGCCGGCGGCACGGCGACGCGGATGACGTCGCCCGCGTTGACCGCCTTTTTGGCCTCCACTATGGTCGCGCCGCCGATCGAAACGTGGCCGGCCTCGATCAGGGCCTTGAGGCGGCTGCGGGAGAGCTCGGCGATCGCGGCGGCCAGATAGGCGTCGAGGCGACGGCCAGCCGCATCCGGTTCGACCACGAGGTCGACGATTTCCTCGCCGTCATCCGGAAACTGATCCATGGTCAACCCTACTTCCTCTTCGAACGGCGCGCCGCAACAGGGTGGCGATACGCCCCTCGATCCCGCCGTCGAGCGCGTCCGGCAGAAGCTGAGACGACTGATTCTGGTATCGAGTCTGACGGTGGTGCTCGGCTTCGTCGCCGTGCTGTTCGCCGTCATCTATCGGATCGGCCCCGGCGGAAGCAAGTCCGGTCTTGCCCCGTCCTCGGCGGAACTGCGCATCGAGCAGGCCATACCGGCCGGCGGCCGCGTCGTTTCCTCGGCGCTGAACGGCGACCAGCTGGCGCTGACGCTCGATGTCGGCGGCGCGACGCGTGTCGTCATCCTCAACATCAACACTGGCAAGGTGCTGCGCAACATCAGCCTCGGCACCACGCCGTAGCGCCGGGTCGCGGGTTTCCGCCATCTTCTCCCCCATGCGGAAAAAGTTCTGCACAGGGAGTTTCAAAGAACTTTGGCGATGTGGCTTGCCAAGGTTCCGATCACCCGGTATATCGCCGTCATCCGAAAGCAAACGGATCCGCGCCCATCGTCTAGCGGTCAGGACGTCGCCCTCTCACGGCGAAAGCAGGGGTTCGATTCCCCTTGGGCGTACCAAAACCTCCGCATTCCAGAACTGAATACTGACCCGTCCAACACGGCATGTTTCGCGTGTGGGTTAGCCGCTTGTGCCCTTCAGGCTCAGGCGGGAGATGGCCTTCCGGCGACATAGTCGCCGAGCCCCGCGACCAGATGGTCGAAGGCGAGGCGCATGCGCCGGACCGTGCCGAGATCCTCGTGCATGGCGACCCAGCATTCGAGCGGATAGGCGAATTCTGCCGGCACGAGATGGACGAGCTCGGGATCGCGCGCCGCGAGCGGGCTCTGGCAGCCGCCGATGCCGAGGCCGGCCCGGATCGCGGCGAGCTGGGCGGTGTCGCTGTCGGTGCGCAGGCTGAACATCTCGCGCGAAAGCGGCAGGCCCAGCTGCTGCAGCGCCCGGATGGCGGGTGAATCGCGGTCGAAGCCGATCAGCGCATGGCCATCCAGCTCGGCCAGCGTCCCCGGCGTGCCCCGTCGCGCCAGGTAGCGACGATGGGCATGCAGGCCGATGTCGATCGTGCCGATGCGGCGGGCGAGCAGGGCGCCCTGCGTCGGCCGGGCCATCCGCACGGCGATGTCGGCCTCGCGCCGCACCAGATCCTCGTTGCGGTTGGAAACCACCAATTCGACGGCGATGCCCGGATGCCGCTCCATGAAGGGGGCGAGGATCGCCGGCAGGATTTCCGTGCCGACCACCTCGCTCGCCGTCAGACGCACCGTGCCGCGGTCCTCGGCCGCCTCGGCCGACGCCGCGCGCACCAGCGCCTCGGCGGCGGCGGCCATGGTTTCGGCATGCGGCGCCAGCTCCAGCGCCGCCTCCGTCGGCGTCAGGCCGGCGCGCGAGCGGGTGAACAGCACGACGCCGAGCGCCTGCTCCAGTTCGTCGACGTGGCGGCCGAGCGTCGGCTGGGTCAGCCGCAGGCTGCGCGCCGCCGCCGACAGGCTGCCGTCGCCGAGTACGGCGAGGAAGGAGCGGAAATGGTCCCAGGATGGCGTCATCATAGAAAAATGTATGACCGGCATCCAAAGTTCAACAATTTAAAATGGAATGCGCCAGCGCGATGTTCGTTTCCACGGCAACGAAGGAGCGGATCATGACCGAACAGAAACTGGCCCTGGTGATCGGCGCGACCGGCGGCGTCGGCGGCGCGGTGGCACGGGCGCTCTTGGCGCATGGCTGGCGGGTGCGGGCGCTGCAGCGCGACCCGGCGGCGGCCCGCCGCAAGCCCGGCGGTGACGGCATCGAATGGGTCAGGGGCGACGCCATGAACCCCGCCGACGTCATCGCCGCGGCGGAAGGGGCGTCGATCCTGTTCCATGGCGCCAACCCGCCCGGCTATCACAACTGGCGGGGTCTGGCCCTGCCGATGCTGGAAAGCACGATCGCCGCCGCGAAGGCTGTCGGCGCCCGCATCGTCTTCCCCGGCACCATCTATAACTTCGGGCCGGACGCGCGGCCTCTGATCGACGAGACCTCGCCGCAGCGGCCGACCACGCGCAAGGGGAAGATCCGCGTCGCCATGGAGCAGCGGCTGCGCGATACGGCGGCCGCGGGGACGCCGGTGCTGATTGTCCGTGCCGGTGACTTCTTCGGCCCGCATGCCGGCAACAACTGGTTTGCCGCCGGCATCGTCAAGCCGGGTAAGCCCGCGACGACGATTGCCTATCCGGGCAAGCGCGACATCGGGCATGACTGGGCCTATCTGCCGGATCTGGCCGAGACCATCGTCGAACTGATCGAGCGCGCCGACGAGCTCGGGCCGTTCGAGGTGTTCCACTTCCGTGGCCATTATTTCGAGCACGGCGTCGACATCGCGAAAGGGGTCGCGGCGGCGATGGGGCGGCCGGCAAGCCGGATCCGCGGCTTTCCATGGTTCGCCATCTATCTCGGCGCGCCCTTCGTCGAGATGTTCCGCGAGCTGATCGAGGTGCGCTACCTCTGGAAGGAGCGGCTGGAACTCGACAATCGCAAGCTCATCGCCTTTCTCGGCCGCGAGCCGCATACGCCCCTGCCGGAGGCGTTGCACACGACGCTGGCGGCGATGGGAGTACTGCCCGTGGCGTCTGCGCGCTGACGTTCCCTAGAGGCCGGTGCCGGCGTGCTGCAAGGCGCGGATGCGCTCGGCAAGGCCCTGGGCGGGCGCCGGAGACGGCGTCCCCTCGGGAGGCGGAGGCAGCATCGTGACGAGGCTCGGGCCTTCGCCGCGCTCATTGGCGAGGCGCGCCACGGCAGCACCGAACTCGATCAGCTTGCCGCGCAGCAACGCCGTCTCCTCGGCGCTCGCGGTGCCCGAACGAAGCTTCAGCGCCTCGATATCGGCTTCGAGGCCGGCATTGCGGGTTTCGAGCGCAGCGATGCGCTGCTCCAGCTCGCGCTTCTGGTCCTTGAGCGCCAGGGCGCCCATTTCGGCCGTCTCCGCCTCGACCAGGCGGATCGACAGGTCCTTGACCTTGGCGTGCGCCTCTTCGAGCTCGGTTTCGCGCAGCTTCAGTTCGGCGATCGCGGCGCGCATCGTCGCCTCGCTCTGGGCCTCGCGCTCGCTCTGCTCCTCGACGCGGCGGCGCTCGATCGCCAGATTGGCCTTCAGCGTCGACATCTCGCTCTCGATGCCGGCATTCGCCACTTCGTCGCCCGTCGTCGACATCTTCAGCGCCGCCAGCGCGTCGCGCATGTTGTCGAGCTCGGTGTCGCGGGCGATGATTTCCAGGCGCTGCGCCTCGCGTTCGTCGTTCGTCTCGCGAAGCGTCTCCTCGGTTTCGGCCAGCTTGAGCCGGATCTTCTCCAGCCGTTTTTCGTTTTCGGCGCGGTCAGTCGTAGCGGTGGCTGCGGCGAGTTCGGCGTCGGCGACGCGGACTTCCAGCTCGGCCCGGCGCGCTTCGAGCGCGACGATGTCATCGGCCGAAAGCGAACCCTGTGCCGTCAGATGTGTGATGACCTCGCGCTTGCGGTTGATGTCGATCATCTGCTCCATGACCTGCGCCTTCAGCCGCTCGACCGTCTGGTCGAGGGTGCGCGTCGACATGGCGAAACCGGCGCGGATCTGATCCTTCTCGGCCTGGATCTCGGCGCGCGTCATCGGCAGCGTCCGCTCCATGTTGCGGCGGGAGAGGCGGACGGCGCGGCGCCAGAAAGGGGGGATGAGGACCAAGGCCAAGATGCCTGCCGACAGGAAGCCGAGAGCGAAGTACATCAGAGATTCAATCAACGCACCGTCTCCGGATGTCGGTTGCGCCCGCGGAGCGCCTGGCGAGAACCGCTCCGCAGACATCGGCCTTCAGCGCCAGCCCACGCGCAGGCTTCCAGATGACATTGTCCGAACCCGAGAGTCCAGCCACAAGCACGTGTCGCCGGCCCGCAATGCCGGTTCTGACGCGGGTGTGGCTTTGTCGCGATGATCCCGGTCACAGCCCCGCCGGGATTCAATGGCCCTGGTCAGAAGGGGTTCCAGGTCTGACGGTCGGTGAACTTCAGGTAGCCGATGTTGAGACCGAGGCGGGCGCCGAGGCCGGAGACGATCGGGACGATGAAGACGTCGTCGCGCGACAGCACCGTCATGCCGACGCCGCCGACCAGGAAGGCCGAGCCGTTGACGCCGCCGAAGCGCGAATAGATCGCGTTGATCGAGGGCAGGTTGTAGACCAGCATCATGACGCGCGAGCCTTCGCCGCCGATGTCCCAGCCTAGCGAGGGACCCTGGAAGAACACCTGATGCTGGCCGGCGTTCTTGGTGTAGAGCGTGCCGTTGCCGTAGCGCAGACCCGCGAACAGCGCGCCCGAGCCCTGCTCGCCGAGAATGTAGCCGTTCGGCTGGCCATATTTGGAGACGGCGTGCTCGACGACGGTGGCGAGGCTGCCGGAAACCTCGCCGAAGAACTTGTGGCCGGTATTGACCAGCTCATCGGAAGAATACTGGTTCTGCGCCTGAGCCTGGGCGTGGCTGAGGGCAAGGAAGGGCGCCGCCAGGGCGACCAGCGCGAGCAGGAGGAAAAGACGCAGGCTGCGGGTCATGTCGGTCGGCTCCTTGTCGTGGCGGCTGTCATGGCACGGAACCCGATCCCCGATGGGCGGAAACCGGCAGTGGGCACGCGAATCACCTCAGGAAGTGTAAGTCAAAAAGGGGCGGCATCGGGGCACGCGGTGGGCTGCAGGAGCTGCGGGCCGCGACCGGCTGGCGGTTGGCAGCTTCGCTGGGCCGGTGTATCCCCGAAGCGCCTTTTTTACTGCGCTGATTCGTTCAGGGGGATCCGTCATGACCAATGAGATCGAACTCGAAGCCCTCGATCTCGCGGCGCTGCTCTGCAGCCGCGTCTGTCACGACATCATCTCGCCGGTAGGCGCCATCAACAACGGCCTCGAGGTCCTCGACGAGGAGACCAGCGAGGAGATGAAGGCGTTCGCCTTCGACCTGATCCGCAAGAGCGCCCGCCAGGCTTCTGCCAAGCTGCAGTTCGCACGGCTCGCCTTCGGCGCCGCCGGTTCCGCCGGCGCCGAGATCGACATCGGCGACGCCGAGAAGGTGGCGCGCGGCTACATGGAAGGCGAGAAGGCATCGTTCGAGTGGACGGCGCCCCGCGCGCTGATGCCGAAGAACCAGGTCAAGCTGATCCTGAACCTCGTGCTGATGGCGGTCGCGGCCGTGCCGCGCGGCGGCTCGATCAAGGTCACAATCGAGGGCGAGCCCACGAAGCCGGACGTCACCTTCCATTGCTCCGGCCCGAGCGCCCGCATCCCGGTTGCGTTCGAGAAGCTCATTCCCGGCGCGATCGTCGACGTCAACATCGATGCCCATGCCGTGCAGCCCTATTATGCGGGCCTGCTGGCGCGCAGCTGCGGCATGAGCGTCGCCGCCGTGCTCGACGGCGCCGATGTCATCATCACGGCGCGCTCCAGCGCCCCTGCGCCTGCGGCGGAAGAGGCTCCGGCCGAGGCGCCGGCGGTCGAGGCTCCCGCCACCGAGACGATGCTGGCGGACGCGCCCGAGGCCGCCGCCGAGGCTGCTGTCGCCGAGACCACCGGCCAGGCCTGATCCCGACTTGGACGCCCGGCGCGTCCGAGGCAACAAAAAAGCCGCGCGGCTTGATCCGCGCGGCTTTTTTGTTGCCTGCCAGTTGGTTGGTCCGGGGTGGGAAGCGCAGCTGATCGCCGCCGCCGCGCAGCCGGACAAGAAAAAAGCCCCGCAGGGGCGGGGCTTTCCAGTTTCGGCCGGGGGAGGTCCGGCTATGCGCTTGCGCGCATCTGGGTCTCATCCGGCTCGCGCAGCACGTAGCCGCGGCCCCAGACGGTCTCGATGTAGTTGAGTCCGTTGGTCGCGGTCGCCAGCTTCTTGCGCAGCTTGCAGATGAAGACGTCGATGATCTTCAGTTCGGGCTCGTCCATGCCGCCATAGAGGTGGTTCAGGAACATTTCCTTGGTCAGCGTGGTGCCCTTGCGGAGCGAGAGCAGCTCCAGCATCTGGTATTCCTTGCCCGTCAGGTGGACGCGGCTGCCATGCACTTCGACGGTCTTGGTGTCGAGGTTGACGGTCAGCTCGCCGGTGACGATCACCGACTGGGCATGGCCCTTCGAGCGGCGCACGATCGCGTGGATGCGCGCAACGAGCTCGTCCTTGTGGAAGGGCTTGGTCATGTAGTCGTCGGCGCCGAAACCGAGGCCGCGCACCTTGTCCTCGATGCCGGCCAGGCCGGAGAGGATCAGGATCGGCGTCTTGACCTTGGCGACGCGCAGCGACCGGAGAACCTCGTAGCCCGACATGTCGGGCAGGTTCAGGTCGAGCAGAATGATATCGTAGTCGTAGAGCTTGCCGAGATCGACACCCTCTTCGCCGAGATCCGTCGTGTAGACGTTAAAATTCTCGGACTTGAGCATCAACTCGATGCTCTGCGCCGTGGCGCTGTCGTCCTCGATCAGCAGAACTCGCATACCAATCCCCTCAATTGCCTATCCTGGGCTTGGCGCTCCGGCCTCGAAAACCGGTGCTTGGAAAACGGCTCACCCCGATTCGAAGGCTAACGCTTAATGGTTAACAAATTCTGATTCGTGCTCACAAGGGGTTCAGGCGAATTATTCGGAAATCGCCCAAGCTCTTTGAGATTCCGAGCGAATTGGTGTGGATTGCACCTCATCGCCCGAATGCACGCAATCCGGTAACCAATTGGTCGGACTCACGGAATTAGGATGAAGGCACCGCAGGATGGGTTTACCCGCCCTTAAGCCCTCCAGCGCATGATTAACGCGAGACGTAAACGAAAGGTTAGCGCGAGCCCGAAGGCTTAAGGTTTTGACAAGTCTGATGGCCGCAACCCACAGCGGCGATGCGCGCCTGCAAGGGCCGGCGTCGCGGCGCGTGTGCGTCTCAGTGTTCAGGGAGTAACGAGTATGAAGTCGCGTGATAGCATCATTCGGCTAAAGCGTTTCCAGGCCGAGGAAAAGCGTCGGCAGGTCAACCAGATCCAGACCATGGTCGCCGAGTTCGAGCGCATGGCCCGCGACCTGGAAGACCAGATCAATGTCGAGCAGGAACGGGCCGGCATCCGGGACAGCTCGCATTTCGCCTATCCGACCTTCGCCAAGGCGGCGATGGCCCGGCGCGACAATCTCCGCGCCTCGGCGCATGATCTTGAGGCGCAGCTTTCGGCCGCGCAGGCCGAACTGGACCTGGCGCTGGACGATCTCCGCAAGGCGGAGCAGATGGCGGCGCGCGACCAGGAGCGGAGCGCTTCGGTCGAGCTCGCGGCGGCGCGTCGTCCCGGTCGCTCCTCGACGGCGGCCGAGCGGCGGTCCTGGTAGGGGTTAACAGCGCACCAAGCTGGTAGCCTTCCGTCAACCCTTTCCTGCCGGCGCCGGCCTCAGCCGGCGGTGTCCGGATCGATCAACGCGACATGCGGGCCTGCCGAGCGCGGCAGGTGGCCGTCGAGGCGCGGGTCGGTCGACACCTCGATCGCGAACTTGAACGGCGCGAAGCCGGATCGCCTGTAGAAGCGCAGGGCGGCCGGATGGTCGAAGGAGCAGGTATGGAGCCAGACGCGCTCCGTGCCGCCGTCCCAGGCGACGGCAAGCGCCGCATTCATCAATTGCCGCGCCGCGCCGGTGCCGGTCGCCTCCGGCACGACGCCGAACATGGCGATCTCGACATTCGCGGGCCCGCCTTCGCCATGGTGCAGTTCGGCGAGGCCGATCGGCACGCCGTCCTGCTCGAGGAAGTGGATCTCGGTCGTCGGCTTCGCCAGCAGGGCGCGGAGTTCGTCGTCCGACATCACGGCGCGGGAAAACCACAGCCAGTCGGTGCCGATGCGGCGGTAGAGGTCGCGATAAGAATCGAGGTCCGGCTTTTCGACACGGCGCACCGTACGGTTACCGGCGCCGTCCGGCTCCGCCGAAGGGGCAGGGCGCTCCGTCATTTCCAGATAGGTGACGACATTGGCGATCCGGCCCGGCGGCAGGTCGGTGTAGCCGTCGAGGTCGAGCGCGATGGTTTCGGTCATTCCGTGATTTCCCGGTCGAGCAGGTAGCGGGCGGCGGCGATCATCGTCGGCCTTATGTTGGCGCGGGCGGCGAAGACAAGCAGCAGCGCCTCGTTCTCCATGAAATATTCGAGGACGCCGGCGAGGAAGCCGGGGTCGGAGGCAGCGTCGCGCAGCGTCTCAGGGCCGAGGCCGACCAGCGCCAGGAAGCGGCCCAGTTCCTCCGGTTCGGAAGCGAGGAACGCCAGTCCCTCGATCGCCAGCCTTTCCGCTCCCTCGACATCGAGCGGCGGCTCCTTCTGCCGGATCATGCATTTGCCTTTCCGAAACGAATCTTCGCTAATTTCCAGATCGATACCATCTAGTAGACGCCGTCGACGGGATCGAGGGCTGCAAGCAGGGACGAATGGCAAAGACCGTTCTCGTGGTGGAAGACAACGAGCTCAACATGAAGCTCTTCCACGACCTCCTCGAAGCGCATGGCTATAACATTATCCAGACCCGCAGCGGGCTGGAAGCGCTGGAGCTTGCCCGGACGCACCGGCCCGACCTGATCCTGATGGACATCCAGCTGCCCGAGGTTTCCGGCCTCGAAGTGACGAAATGGATCAAGGAGGATGACGAGCTGCGCGTCATCCCGATCATCGCCGTCACCGCCTTCGCCATGAAGGGCGACGAGGAGCGCATCCGCCAGGGCGGCTGCGAGGCCTATCTGTCGAAACCGATCTCGATCGCCAAGTTCATCGAGACGGTGAAGACCTATCTCGGCGACGCCTGAGGGCAGTTTCGTCCGATCCTCCCCGGAATTTCCGATCGCGGCGTGGTCAGGTGGCCCGCTGCGCCCCATATGATCTGCATGGGCATCGGGCCGCCGCTGCGGGCGGCCGGCGCCGGTGAGGACCGGCGCTTCTCGAAAACCCCGCGGAGCCCCAGGGCCGCATCTCCTGGGTCCGCGAGGCCGGCCCGGTCGGAGCGGCGAGAGTGGCCTCCTCCAAGACCCGCACCCGGCCGGGCCACGCTTTCCGTCGGCGGAGCCGAAATGAGGACAATAAAAAAGGCGCCGAAACGGCGCCTTTTTTGGTAATCTGCGTGCCGATCTTACTTGATCTTGGCTTCGCGGAACTCGACGTGCTTGCGAGCGACCGGGTCGTACTTCTTGGCCGAGAACTTCTCGGTCATGGTGCGCGAGTTCTTCTTCGTGACGTAGAAGAAGCCGGTGTCAGCGGAGCTCACGAGCTTGATCTTGATCGTGGTGGCCTTGGCCATGGTCAAACCTCAAAATTGTTGCGCGCAACGTAGCAAGAACTGGCCCGGCGCCTTTGTGCGCGCACCCTACGGATTCAGAAGTGAAAGTCAAGAAACGTTCTTGGAGACTCCCTTGGAAACTCCCTGTGAGTTGCCTCTGGGCAGGCGCGCCAACCCCATGCGGATGATCAGCATGGCAAGATAGGCGGCGAAGAAGATGCCGATGCCGATCGCGAAGCCATGCGGATCCCACATGTCCATCGCGACGCCGAGCGTGGCCGGGCCGACCAGGCCGCCGAGTGAATAGCAGAACACGAAGGCGGCGTTGGCGGCGGCGAGGTCCGAGCCGGTGAAGCGCGAGCCGAGATGGGCCAGGCCGACCGTATAGAGCGAGCCGATGACGCCGCCCCAGATGGCGAGCGCCACCATCAGGAGCCAGAAATGCGAGGCCACCATCGGCAGGATCGCCGCGCCGAGCAGGCCGAAGGCGGCGATGATCATCAGGAGCTTCCGCCGGTTCATCCGGTCCGACAGCATGCCCATCGGCATCTGCAGCAGGATGTTGCCGATGGTGACTCCGATACCGAGCAGGATCACCAGGTCACGGGTGTGGCCGACGCGCTGGCCGTAGATCGGCAGCAGCGCGAAGGCGCCGGTCTCGATCGTGCCGAAGAGCAGCGCGGCGCCGGTCGCCGCCGGGGCCAGGAACAGGAAGCGGCCGAAGGAGTGGCTTTCGCGGCGGTCGAGCTTGGGCGCCACCGGCATGCCGCAGAGGACCGGGATGATGCCGAGCATCAGCACGACCGAGCCGACCAGGAAAGGCAGCAGGCCCTGCGTGCCGGTCAGCGACAGAATGACGGGGCCGAGCGCGAAGCCGCCGGAAAGCACGGAGGCGTAGATGCCCATGATGACGCCGCGCCGGGCAGGCGGCGCGGCCGAGCTGATCCAGAATTCCGACAGCACGAAGGTGGTGGTGACGGCGGCGCCGCCGACGAGGCGCAGGATGAACCAGGCCCAGAAGGGCGAGAGATAGAAGAGCGGCAGCGCGGCCGCGAGCACGAGAATGGCGAGGGCCAGCAACTGGGCCGTGCCGATTCGCGCCGCGAGCCTGGAGACAAAGGGGGTGATGGCGATCGCCGCCAGGCCCCAGGTCGCCGTGTTGATGCCGATCCATGTCGAGGAGATGCCCCGATCTTCGAGCGTCAGCGCCAGCAGCGGCAGGGTGATCGAGAAGCCGAGGCCGACGGCCGCTACCGATCCGATCGCCGCGACGAGGCCAATCGTGCCTCCGCCATCGGTCCGCCGTTCGGATGCCATGGTCATATATTTGCCTCGGGTACTGAATTGCAGGGTCGCTCAAGGACGGCGCCGTTCTAGACGCTGAGCCGGCCGGGGTCGAGAGGGAGAGAAACCGGCGTCAGCCGGAATCCGCCCGCCACGCTTCTGCCGCGTGGTCGTCGGCGTCGCCGTCCGGGTCGAAGCCGTGCATGTAGAGCGCCCATTGCAGGCCGACGATGGCGCCCTTGACCGGCCGCAGCAGGCCGAGCGTCAGCACCGCCGTCAGCGGCAGCCAGATCGCCAGATGCGTCATGTTGGAGAGATGCCAGGCCATTTCCACGATCAGCATCAGCGGCACCACGATATGGGCGACGATGGTGATGGTGAAATAGGGTGGGGCGTCGTCGGCGCGCTGGTGCGACAGGTCCTCGCCGCAGGCCTCGCAGGCATCGACGACCGTGAGGTAGCCGTTGAACATGCGGCCCTTGCCGCAGGCGGGGCAGCGACACAGGAATCCGCGCGTCATCGCCTGCGCCCATGAACGCTGGGGTCGCGCGGTCGCTTCCGAACTGCTGATCCACTGGTCCATCAGGATCTCCTCGACGCGGCTAATATCGCGCCTCCGACCCATGATACAAGCCGACGCGGCAATCCACCGCGTCGGCGTCTGCCGGTTGCGGGCGTCACTGGCGCCGCGTTGGCCGACGTGCAAAACAGGCGTCGGATCGCCCCCGGTCTTGTCGCACGGTCCGACTCCCCATATAGGGATCGCTTCAAATGAACGAGCTCAAAGCCAGTCCCGCCGCAGTGTTCGCGCATCGCCACCTGCTAGGCATAGAAGGTCTCCTGCCTGCGGAGATCATCGCCCTTCTCGACCTGGCCGAGGAGGCCGTCGAAGTCAGCCGACAGGTCGAGAAGAAAAAGGCCGTTCTGCGCGGCCGCACCCAGATCAACCTGTTCTTCGAAGCGTCGACGCGGACGCAGTCCTCGTTCGAGCTGGCCGGAAAGCGGCTTGGCGCCGACGTGATGAACATGTCGGTCGGCTCGTCCTCGGTGAAGAAGGGCGAGACGCTCATCGATACCGCGATGACGCTGAACGCCATGAACCCGGACATCCTCGTCGTCCGCCACCACGCCGCCGGCGCGGTACATCTGCTCGCGCAGAAGGTCGGCTGCTCGGTGATCAACGCCGGCGACGGCGCGCATGAGCACCCGACCCAGGCCTTGCTCGACGCGCTGACGATCCGCCGCCATAAGGGCCCGATCCACGACCTGACGGTCGCGATCTGCGGCGATATCCTGCATTCGCGCGTCGCCCGCTCCAACATCATGCTGCTGAACGCGCTCGGCGCACGGGTGCGCTGCATCGGGCCGTCGACGCTGCTGCCGAAGGGGGTAGACCGCCTCGGCGTCGAGATCTTCACCGACATGCGCAAGGGGCTGAAGGACGCCGACATCGTCATGATGCTGCGCCTGCAGCGCGAGCGGATGGACGGCTCCTTCGTGCCGTCGGTGCGCGAATATTTCCACTTCTTCGGCCTCGATGCCGAAAAGCTGGCCTATGCCAAGCCCGGCGCGCTCGTCATGCATCCCGGCCCGATGAACCGGGGCGTCGAGATCGACTCTGCCATCGCCGACGGGCCGCAGAGCCTGATCCGCGACCAGGTCGAGATGGGTGTCGCGGTGCGCATGGCCGTGCTCGAGGCGCTGGCGCAGAACCTGCCGAACGGATGAGGGCGAGATGACCGATGAGCGTCTGAATCCGGCCGAGCGTCCGCTCGTCCTCACCAATGCCCGCGTGATCGATCCGTCGCGCAAGCTCGATGCCCGCGGCAGCGTGATCGTCGAAAACGGCGTGATCATCGCCGCCGGCCCCGAGGCCGACGCGGCCGCGTTCCCCGAGAGCGCCGAGATCGTCGATTGCCGCGGCGCCGCCGTGATGCCCGGCCTGATCGACATGCGCGTCTTCGTCGGCGAGCCCGGCGGCGAGCATCGCGAGACCTTCGCCTCCGCCGGCCATTCGGCCGCCGCCGGCGGCGTCACCACCGTCATCATGATGCCCGACACCGATCCCGTGATCGACGATGTGGCGCTGGTCGATTTCATCGCCCGCCGCACGCGCGATACGGCGCTCGTGCGCGTCATGCCGATGGCCGCCATCACCAAGGGCCTCAAGGGCCGCGAGATGACCGAATTCGGCCTGCTGCGCGACGCGGGCGCGGTCGGCTTCACGGATGGCCGCCATTCGATCACCAATGCGCTCGTGCTGCGCCGGGCGCTGACCTACGCGCGCGATTTCGGCGCGCTGATCATGCACCATCCGGCCGATCCCGACCTGACCGGCGCCGGCGTGATGAACGAGGGCGAGACGGCGACCCGGCTCGGCCTTTCCGGCATTCCGAAGGAAGCCGAGATCATCATGCTGGAGCGCGATGTCCGCCTCGCGGCGCTGACGCGCGGCCGCTATCACGCGGCGCAGATCTCCTGCGCGGAATCGCTCGAGATCATCCGCCGCGCCAAGAAGGCGGGCCTTGCCGTCACCTGCGGCGTCTCGGCGACGCATCTGGCGCTGAACGAACTCGATATCGGGCCCTACCGCACCTTCTTCCGCCTGTCGCCGCCGCTCCGCTCGGAAGACGACCGCCAGGCGATGATCGAGGGCGTCGCCGACGGCTCGATCGACGTCATCGTCTCGAGCCACGATCCGCAGGACGTCGACACCAAGCGCCATCCCTTCGCGGAAGCGGCCGACGGCGCCGTCGGCCTCGAGACCCTGCTGGCGGCGGCGCTCCGCCTCGTCAACAATGGCGACGTCGACCTGCTGACCGTGGCGCGCGCGCTGTCGACCCGGCCGGCCGAACTGCTCGGCCTGCCGGGCGGCCGGCTGACCGCCGGCGCTCCCGCCGATCTCGTCCTGGTCGACCCGGCCATGCCCTGGATCTGCGACGGCGAGAAGCTGCGCTCGCGCTCGAAGAACACGCCTTTCGAGGGCGCGCGCTTCGAGGGCCGGGTGCTCCGGACAATCGTTGCGGGCCGGACCGTCTACGCATACGCTGGCGACTGACGGGGTCTCTTCGCGACGCCGGGCTCCGGGAGCCGGCGTCGCTTCTTGTATCTGAGTTTCGGGGGAAGCTGCCATGCTGCCACAGCCGGTCGGCTGGGATCTCACTGCGTCGCTCGTCGTGGCGGCGCTGGTTCTCGGCTATCTCCTTGGCTCGATCCCGTTCGGGCTGATCCTGACCCGCTTCGCCGGGCTCGGCGACATCCGCTCGATCGGCTCCGGCAATATCGGCGCCACCAATGTGCTCAGGACCGGCAACAAGAAGCTCGCCGCCGCGACGCTGATCGGCGACGCGCTGAAGGGGACCGTCGCGGTGCTGGTCGCCGGCCATCTCTGGGGCCCGGAAGCCGCCATCTTCGCCGGCCTCGGCGCGTTTCTCGGCCACATCTTCTCGATCTGGCTGCGCTTCAAGGGCGGCAAGGGCGTCGCCACCTATCTCGGCGTGCTGATCGGACTCGCCTGGCCGATCGCGCTGCTCTTCGCTGTGGTCTGGATCGCCGTCGCCTATATCTCGCGCTATTCGTCGCTGGCGGCGCTGGTCGCCAGCGTCGTCGTGCCGATCGTGCTGTTCGCGATCGGCGACATTCCGAAGGGGCTGCTCTTCGCCGTCCTGTCGCTGATCCTGATCGTCAAGCATCGCGCCAATATCGGGCGGCTCCTCGGCGGCACCGAAAGCCGCATCGGCCAGAAGGGCTAAGGCGATGGCGGGCGGGGAAGACGGTTCTCCCCGCGACGCCAGGCCGGCCGGCGACGATCGTCTTTCGGAGCGGGAGCGGCTGGCCTGGCTGAGGCTGATCCGCAGCGAGAATGTCGGCCCGGTCACCTTCCGCCAGCTGATCCGCCATTTCGGCTCCGCCAGCGCCGCCCTCGACGGTCTGCCCGGGCTCGCCGCCCGCAGCGGCCGGCAGGCGCGCGTCGCGGGCCGCGCCGACGCCGAGCGCGAGATGGCGCAGCTCGCCCGGCTCGGCGGCCGCCTCGTCGCCATCGGCGAGCCCGATTATCCCGCCTGGCTGAAGGCGATCGACGCCGCGCCGCCCTTGATCTCGGTGCGTGGCGGCGTCGCCGTGCTCGCGCGGCCGATGATCGCCATCGTCGGCGCCCGCAGCGCCTCCGTCGCCGGCTGCCGGATGGCGCAGCGCCTGGCGCGCGATCTCGGCGAGGCCGGCTTCGTCGTCGTCTCGGGCCTGGCGCGCGGCATCGACGCGGCGGCGCACCAGGCGGCGCTGTCCCGGGGGACGGTCGCCGTCTTCGCCGGCGGCCTCGACCGGCTCTACCCGCCGGAGAACGCCGCGCTCGCCGACAGCATCCTCGAGGCGGGCGGCGCGCATGTCTCCGAGATGCCGCTCGGCTGGGAGCCGCGCTCGCGCGATTTTCCGCGCCGCAACCGCCTGGTGTCCGGCATGGCCTCCGGCACGCTCCTGGTCGAGGCGGCGCAGCGCTCGGGCTCGCTGATCACGGCGCGGCTCGCCGGCGAGCAGGGCAGGGCGGTGTTCGCCGTGCCGGGATCGCCGCTCGATCCGCGCGCCGCCGGCACCAACCAGTTGATCAAGCAGGGCGCCCATCTCGTCACCGAGGCCGCCGACGTGCTGGAGATCGTGGCGCCGATGATCGGCCCCGCCTTCGCGCCGAAGCCCGACTGGCTGGCCGATCGCGGCGACGGCATGGCCGAGCGGCTGGCGGCGCCGGAATTCTCCGGCGAGGCGCGCGACGACGGCGATCCGGATGGGGTGGAGGATCCGGCGCGGGGCGACCGCGAGCGGCTGGTCGAGGCGCTCGGGCCGGTGCCGACCGAGATCGACGCCTTGATTCGGTTCACGGGGCTGTCGGCGGGGCTGGTGCAGGTGCTGCTGCTGGAGCTCGACCTCGCCGGCCGGATCGAGCATCACGCCGGCCAGCGCGTCTCGCTGCTTGCCTGAGGCGGGGCGACGGCCTCGGACAAGGCCCCGGGCGTGTCGTCGCCCCGATGAATGCCGGGAGGTTCTAGCCGTGATAGTGTGTGCGCCGGCTCTGTTCGCGGGCTTCTTCCTCGGCGATGGCGAGGAGATAGGAAAGCAGCTCCAGGCCCACGCCGGCGGCCATGCCCCGCAGTTCCCGGGTCATGTCGGCGATGTACACGGCCTGTTCGTGCCGGAGGCTCATGCCGTCGAGCCTGGCCGTTCCGCCCGGGTCGCTGGTATCTTCCGGTTGCCACCCCATATCCATACCTCGACTGTTGGGAGACCAGGCTTACTTTCACATAGTTGCACGACAAATCAGTTGCAACCAATAAGAGCAAGCGCGTTTGGTCTGCCCGGCTTCATTGACAGTCAGGGTGCTTTCCGGGATTGTCCAGCCCGAATGCGCCCACCTCCGTGGGCTGGCGGGGTTTCCGCCTTGTTCCAAATCCCGTCGGACCGGGCTTCGTCGCTCGTTCGGCCTTTTCGTAAATGGCATTGATGAATCTCGTCATCGTGGAATCGCCCGCCAAGGCGAAAACGATCAACAAGTACCTCGGCTCCGACTACAACGTCGTGGCGTCCTACGGCCATGTCCGCGACCTGCCGTCGAAGGACGGCTCGGTGCTGCCGGACGAGGATTTCGCCATGAGCTGGGAGGCGGACCCGAAGTCCGCCAAGCGCCTCACCGACATGGCCGCCGCCGCCAAGGCCGCCGACCGCATCATCCTCGCAACCGACCCGGATCGCGAAGGCGAGGCGATCTCCTGGCACGTGCTCGAGGTGCTGAAGCAGAAGCGGGCGCTGAAGGACAAGCCGGTCGAGCGCGTCGTCTTCAACGCCATCACCAAGCAGGCCGTCCTCGACGCGATGAAGAATCCGCGTCCGATCGACGAGGCGCTGGTCGACGCCTATCTGGCGCGCCGCGCGCTCGACTATCTGGTTGGCTTCACGTTGTCGCCGGTCTTGTGGCGCAAGCTGCCGGGCGCCCGCTCGGCCGGCCGCGTCCAGTCGGTGGCGCTGCGCCTCGTCTGCGACCGCGAGAACGAGATCGAGGTCTTCAAGCCGCGCGAGTACTGGTCGCTGCTGGCGACGCTGGCGACGCCGCGCGGCGACGAGTTCGAGGCACGCCTCGTCGGTGCCGACGGCAAGAAGATCAGCCGCCTCGACGTCGGCACGGCCGAGGAGGCGGAAGCCTTCCGAAAGGCGCTCGACGCCGGCCGCTACACCGTGGCCGACATCGAGTCGAAGCCTGCGAAGCGCCATCCCTTCGCGCCGTTCACCACCTCGACCCTGCAGCAGGAGGCGAGCCGCAAGCTCGGCTTCGCGCCGAACCGCACCATGCAGCTGGCGCAGCGCCTCTATGAAGGCGTCGACATCGGCGGCGAGACGGTCGGTCTCATCACCTATATGCGTACCGACGGCGTCGACATGGCGCCGGAGGCGGTCGCCGCCGTCCGCGGCGTGATCGGCGAGGACTTTTCCGCCAAGCATTTGCCGGACGCGCCGCGTAAATACCAGGTCAAGGCGAAGAACGCCCAGGAGGCGCACGAGGCGATCCGCCCGACCGATCCGAAGCGCCGCCCGCGCGAGGTCGCCCGCTATGTCGACCAGGACCAGGCCCGTCTCTACGAGCTGATCTGGAAGCGCACCGTCGCCAGCCAGATGGAATCGGCCGAGATGCAGCGCACCGCCGTCGA
Source organism: Kaistia nematophila (assembly GCF_026343855.1). Taxonomy (NCBI): domain Bacteria; kingdom Pseudomonadati; phylum Pseudomonadota; class Alphaproteobacteria; order Hyphomicrobiales; family Kaistiaceae; genus Kaistia; species Kaistia nematophila. Next base: position 160,912 of record NZ_JAPKNK010000009.1, read on the forward strand.
CATCCTCGTCGATGCCGGCGGCCGCAAGATCGACCTGCGCGCCTCGGGCCAGGTGCTGACCTTCGACGGCTTCCTTGCCCTCTACAATGAAGACAAGGACGACGACGGCGACGAGGACGAAGGTCGCCTGCCGCGCATGGAGAAGGGCGAGGCCCTGACCAAGAAGGCGATCGCCGCCACCCAGCATTTCACCGAGCCGCCGCCGCGCTACAGCGAGGCGACGCTGGTGAAGCGCATGGAAGAGCTCGGCATCGGCCGTCCCTCGACCTATGCGGCGACGCTCGGCGTGCTGCGCGACCGCGAATATGTGCGGATCGAGAAGAAGCGCCTCGTTCCCGAGGACAAGGGCCGCCTCGTCACGGCGTTCCTGCAGAGCTTCTTCGCCCGCTACGTCGAATATGATTTCACCGCCGATCTGGAAGAGAAGCTCGACCAGATCTCGGCCGGCGAAATCGCCTGGAAGGACGTGCTGCGCCAGTTCTGGCTGCAGTTCTCGACCGATGTCGGCGAGACCAAGGAACTGCGCGTCGCACAGGTTCTCGATGCGTTGAACGATCTGCTCGGTCCGCACATCTTCCCGGCCCGCGCCGATGGCGGCGACCCGCGCGCCTGTCCGTCCTGCGGCACCGGCCGCCTGTCGCTGAAGCTCGGCAAGTTCGGCTCGTTCATCGGCTGCTCCAACTATCCGGAGTGCCGCTATACTCGCCAGCTCGCCGTCTCCGGCGACGAGGCGACCCCGGGCGAGAATGGCGAGAACGGCTCCGCGCTTGGCGCCGACGGCGCCAAGGTGCTCGGCAAGGATCCGGTCACCGGCCTCGACGTGACGCTGCGCACCGGCCGCTTCGGCCCCTATGTCCAGCTCGGCGAGCCGGAGGGCAAGGAAAAGCCGAAGCGTTCCTCGCTGCCCAAGGGCTGGGAGGCGGGAAGCCTGGACCTCGAAAAGGCGCTGGCGCTCCTGTCGCTGCCGCGCGAAGTCGGCATCCATCCCGAGGACGGCAAGCCGATCCAGGCCGGCATCGGCCGCTATGGCCCGTTCCTCCTGCATGATGGCAAATACGCCAATCTCGACAGTGTCGACGAGGTGTTCACCGTCGGCATCAACCGCGCCGTCTCGGCGATCGCCGAGAAGGCGGCGCGCGGCGGCCGTCCGGCCCGGGCCGGCGCCGAGCCCTTGAAGACGCTCGGCGACCACCCGACATTGGGCGGGCCGATCACCGTGCATGCCGGCAAGTACGGTCCCTACGTCAAGCACGGCGCCGTCAATGCGACGCTGCCGAAGACGCTGGCGCCGGAGACCGTCTCGCTCGACGAGGCCGTCGCGCTGATCGCCGAGAAGGCGGGCAAGACGCCGGCCAAGAAGACGCGCGCGGCGGCGAAGCCGAAGGCGGAAGCCAAGACCACCACCAAGAAGGCGCCGGCCAAGAAGGCCGCCGCCAAGGTCGCCGACGGCGACGACGTGTCGGAAGACGCGCCGGCCAAGAAGGCGCCGGCCAAGAAGGCGCCCGCCAAGAAGACGGCTGCCGCCAAGAAGCCGGCCGCGAAGAAGGCCGCGCCCAAGAAATCGGCCGTCGAGGCCGACGCCGAGTAATCGGCCGCCGAGCACACAATCGAGGCCGGCTGTTGCCAGAACTGGCGCAGCCGGCCATTCTCATTTCTCCCCCTTGGGAGAGGACGGGCGAAGTCCCGGCCGCACCCCTTTCCGAATTGGACACAATCTACTTGGCCAAGAAGCCAGAAACTCCCCCCAAAGCCGCCAAGGTCCGGACGCCCGGCGCGAGATCCGCGACGCGTTCCGCCGCCTTCGCCAAGGCCTCCGGCAAGCCGGTCGCCCCCGTCGCGCCGCTCGCCAATGGCATGCCGTCGCGCGAGGCGATCCTTGCCTATATCGCCGAGCATCCCGGCAAGGCGACCAAGCGCGAGATCTCGAAGCATTTCGGCATTTCCGGCGGCGCCCGCATCGCGCTGAAGCGCCTGCTCAAGGAACTGAGCGAGGACGGCCTCGTCGAGAAGCATCGCAAGAAGCTGACGCGTCCGGGCGACATCCCGGCCATCACCGTGCTGCTCATCACCGAGCGCGACGACGACGGCGAATTCGTCGCCCAGCCCGCCAACTGGGACAGCGACCATGGCTCGCCGCCGCGCGTCCTGATCCGGCAGAACCGCGGCAAGCCGCTGGTTCCCGCGCCCGGCGTCGGCGACCGCGTGCTGGCGCATGTCGATCCCGCTGATCTCGGTGAAACCGGCTTCGCGCACACGGCGCGCATCATCAAGGTGCTCGAAAAGCGGGCGGCCTCGATCCTCGGCGTCGTGCGCATCACGCCCGGCGGCGCGCGCATCGAGCCGGTCGACCGCAAGCAGAAGGAAGCCGACGTCTCGCCGGACGACCTGAACGGCGCCAAGAACGGCGATCTCGTCTCGGTCGAGCCGAAGCGCGCCACGCGCTACGGCCTGCCGCGCGTCCGCGTCATCGAGGTGATCGGCGAGATGACGAGCGAGAAGGCGGTCTCGATGATCGCCATCCACGCGCACGACATCCCCTACATCTTCCCGGCGCAGGTGCTGGAAGACGCCGAGGCGGCGAAGCCCGCCAAGCTTTCCGGCGGCCGCGAGGACTGGCGCGACATCCCGCTCGTCACCATCGACCCCGCCGACGCCAAGGATCACGACGACGCCGTCTATGCCGAGCCGGATACCGACCCGGAGAATCCCGGCGGCTTCCTCGTCACCGTCGCGATCGCCGACGTCGCCTGGTATGTGCGGCCGAATTCGGCGCTCGACCGCGAGGCGCTGAAGCGCGGCAACTCGGTCTATTTCCCCGACCGCGTCGTGCCGATGCTGCCGGAGCGGATCTCGAACGACCTCTGCTCGCTGCGCGAGAGTGAAGACAGGCCGGCGCTTGCCGTCCGGATGCAGTTCACCGCCGAGGGCAAGAAGAAGTTCCACTGGTTCCACCGCATCATGATGCGGTCGGCGGCCAAGCTCTCCTACCAGCAGGCGCAGGCGGCGATCGACGGTCGCCCGGACGACAAGACCGGCCCGCTTCTGGAGCCGATCCTGAAGCCGCTCTGGGCGGCCTACGCGGTGATGAAGCGCGGCCGCGACAGCCGCGAGCCGCTCGATCTCGACCTGCCCGAGCGCAAGGTGATCGTCGGCGCCGACGGCGCCATCGACCGGATCGTCGTTCCCGAACGCCTCGACGCGCACAAGCTGATCGAGGAGTTCATGATCCAGGCGAACGTCGCCGCCGCCGAGACGCTGGAGCGCAAGGGATCGCCGCTCGTCTATCGCGTGCATGATGCTCCGTCGCTCGCCAAGCTCGAATCGCTGCGCGAATTCCTCGCCACGATCGAGATGAACCTGCCGAAGAGCGGCAATCTCAGGCCGAGCAACTTCAACACCATCCTCGACCGGGTGAAGGACAGCGAGCACGCCGCCCTCGTCAACGAGGTGGTGCTGCGCTCGCAGAGCCAGGCGATCTACAGCCCCGAGAACATCGGCCATTTCGGCTTGAACCTGCGCCGCTACGCCCACTTCACCTCGCCGATCCGCCGCTATGCCGATTTGATCGTGCATCGTGCGCTGATCCGCTCGCTCGAGATGGGCGAGGGCGGGCTGCAGGACGGCATCGACAAGGATCTGGAAGCGATCGCGCAGGAGATCTCCGGCGCCGAGCGCCGCGCCATGGCGGCCGAGCGCGAGACGATCGACCGTCTCGTCGCGCATTGGCTGGCCGACCGGATCGGCGCGCATTTCTTCGGCCGCATCGCCGGCGTCACCCGCGCGGGCCTCTTCGTCAAGCTCGACGAGACCGGCGCCGACGGCTTCGTGCCGATCGGCTCGATCGGCTCCGATTTCTACCAGTACGACGAGGCCCGCCAGGCCGTCATCGGCGCCCGCAATGGCGAGATGTTCCGGCTCGGCGATACGGTCGAGGTCAAGCTTGTCGAGGTGGCGCCGGTCGCCGGCGCGCTCCGCTTCGAGCTGATGTCCGACGGCAAGATGCTGCCGAAGGGCGAGCGCAAGGTCGCGGAGCGGGAGTTCCGCGGACGCGGCCGGCCGACGGGCGGTTCGTTCAAGGGACGGCCGGGGGGCAAGCGGCGGTAGATAATCTCGAATCCTTGAGGCAAGACACCGGCGCCTTTTGCCCCTATTAACCTTGGCGGGCCATAAGAGTCGCGGGCCGAGTTACGGGGCAGGAGAGGCATGGTTTCGCCGGATTACGAGACGCACGAAGTCATCAACCAGGTCGCGTTCCGCGTGGGCGCGAGCCTCTATGCGTCCGACCCGGTGCTGGCGGCCCTCGTCGAGGGATTGCCGCGGCCGGTCGTCGACGGGCTTGCAACCCATGGTCAGCAATGGGGTTCGGCCGAAATGGCCGACCTGGCGCGGCTCGCCAATGCCGTGCCGCCGGTGCTGAAGACGCATGACGCGTCCGGCCGCCGGGCCGACATGGTCGAGTTCCACCCCGCCTATCACGCGCTGATGCGGCGCAGCGTCGCCGCCGGCCTGCAGGCGTCGATCTGGGATGCCAGCGGCGACGAGGCCAGCGTCCGCGCCGTGGCGCGCGCCGCGCGCATCTACATGACCGCCCAGGTCGAGGCCGGCCATGTCGGCGCCATGTCGGTGACCAGCGCCAGCGTGGCGGCGCTCGCGCATGCGCCGAAGCTGGCCGAGACCTGGCTGCCGATGATCCGCTCGCGCCGCTACGATTCGCGCGTCATCCCCGCCGCGCAGAAGGCGGGCGCGCTGTTCGCCTTCGCCACCACCGAGAAGCAGGGCGGATCCGACCTGCGCGCCAGCTCCACCCGCGCCGACGCGTCGGGCGACGGCAGCTACCGCATCGTCGGCCACAAATGGTTCGTCTCCGCGCCGATGAGCGACGCGCTGATGGTCCTGGCGCAGACGCTGGAGGGGCTCTCCTTCTTCCTGGTGCCGCGCTTCCTGCCCGACGGCAAGCGCAACCCGATCCGCCTGACCCGGCTGAAGGACAAGCTCGGCACGCGCTCCAACGCGGTCGCCGAGATCGAATTCCCCGGCACCACCGGCTTCCTCGTCGGCGAGGCGGGCCGTGGCGTCGCCACCATCAACGAGACGGTGACGCTGACCCGCGTCGACAGCGCGCTCACCTCCGCCGGCATCTCGCGCGCGGCGCTGGCGGAGGCGGTGCACTATGCCCGCCATCGCAAGGCCTTCGGCGCGCCGCTGATCGACCAGCCGCTGATGACCCGCGTGCTCGCCGACATGGCGCTCGACGTCACCGCGTCGGCGGCGCTCGCCTTCCGTCTCGCCGAGGCGGTCGACCGCTCGCATGACGATCCGGTCGAGGCCGCCTTCGCCCGGCTGATGACGCCGGTGGTCAAGTACTGGATCACCAAGGTGACGCCGGCCGTGGTCGCCGAGGCGATCGAATGCACCGGCGGCAACGGCTTCGTCGAGGACAACCACCTGGCGCGGCTCTATCGCGACGCGCTGGCGCCGGCGCTGGCCGACGGTCCCGGCAACGTGCTTTGCCTCGACGTGCTGCGCATTCTGCGCCGTTCGTCGGATTCGCTCGAGGCCGTGCTCCGCGTGATCGAGGACGGGCTCGGCCAGGCCGCCCGCTCGACGCTCAACGTGCTGCGCGCCGCCACCGCCGTGGCGCTGGCGGACGAGGGCTCGGCCCGCATCCTGGTCGAGCAGCTCGCCATGACCGTCGCCGCCGCCGCGATGCGTCGCCGCTTTCCGGCCGTGGTCGCCGACGCCTTCCTGGAATCGCGCCTCGGCAAGCCGTGGCGTTCGACCTACGGCATGCTCGACGCGCGCTTCGATGCGCGCGCCTTCGTCGACTACATCTGCCCGAGGGGCTGATCCGGATCGTCCTCGCGCGCGGCCTCGGCGTCGCGCGCGAGCTTCTGCAGACGGTCGAGCGCGCCCTGCAGGATGAAGGCCGCCGCCATCTTGTCGACCAGCTCGCCGCGCCGCTTGCGGCTGGTATCGGCCTCGAGCAGCGTCCGCGTCACCGCCACCGTCGACAGCCGCTCGTCCCAGAACGACACCGGAATATCGATCTTCGGCAGCAGGTTGCGCACGAAGGCGCGTGTCGCCTGGGCACGCGGCCCCTCCGTGCCGTCCATGTTGAGCGGCAGGCCGATGACGATGCCGGCCACCTGGCGCTCGCCGATCAGCTTGATCAGCGTCTCGGCGTCCTGGGTGAACTTCACCCGGTTGATCAGGACCAGCGGCGAGGCGATGCGCCGGCCGAGATCCGAGATCGCGACGCCGATGGTCTTGGTGCCGAGGTCGAGCCCGATCAGCGCCGCCGCCGGCGGCAGGGATTCGCGAAGCTCGGGGAATTCCAGGATGGTGCCGGCCATGTCCGCGCCCTCAGATGTAGACGACGGCGACGAAGCCGAGGATGACGACGATGGTGCCGATGATCATTACCGTCGAGAAGTGCCGGTCGATGATGGCGCGCGCCTGCGGCCCGAAGGCGTAGAACAGCGCCGCCACCAGCAGGAAGCGCAGGCCGCGCGTGATGATGCAGGCGATGATGAAGGTCGCCAGGTTCAGATGCGCGACGCCGGAGGCGATCGTCACCAGCTTGAACGGGATCGGCGTCAGCCCCTTCGCCACGATGATCCAGCCGCCCCATTCGTCGAAACGGGTCTGGAAGGTGTGGAAGGCTTCCTGCAGATTGTAGAAATTGATTACCGGCTGGCCGATCGCCTCATAAAGGCCGGCGCCGATGGCATAGCCGGCGAGGCCGCCGAGCACGGAAGCGACGGTGCAGACGAGGGCGGCGACCCAGGCGCGCCGGCGATTGGCCAGCACGATCGCCGCCAGCACCGGATCGGGCGGGATCGGGAAGAACGACGCCTCGGCGAAGGACACGATCGCCAGCAGCCAGAGCGCATGCTTTCCGGCCGAGAGCACCATGATCCTGTCGAAGAGGCGCTTCATCAGCCCGTTGCGGCCGGCCTTCGGCGCGGTTGCTTCCATGTCCGTCACAGTCCCTCCGGTCGTTCGTTCCGCCCTTATCACGGATCGTGATCCGCGCGGCAACATGGCGCTCTGCCGCGCCGCGCGAAAGCGCCGTCCGGGGCTAGCCAATTCCGGCAGCCCGCCCATATTGGAGCGGGAATTCGACAGAAGGATGGACCTTACCCATGAAGCTCACCTGGCTCGGCCACTCGGCCTTTCACCTTGAAATCAAGGGCGCCGTCATCCTCATCGATCCGTTCTTCACGGGCAATCCGAGCTTTCCGGGCAATGAAGAGGCGTGGAAGCGCGGCGTCACCCATATCCTGCTGACGCATGGCCATGGCGATCATCTCGGCGACACCGTCGCGATCGCCAGGGCGACCGGCGCCAAGGTCGTCGCCGATGCCGATCTCGCCGGCTACCTCGCCCACAAGGGCGTCGCCCATGTCGACCCGATGAATTCGGGCGGCACCACCGACCAGGGCGCCTTCCGCGTCTCGATGACGGTGGCGCACCATTCCTCCGCCACGCTCGACGAAAACGGCGTCTCGCATTCGCTCGGTCATCCGCACGGCCTCGTCATCGCCGCCCCGGGCGAAAAGACGCTCTATCATGCCGGCGACACCGACATCTTCTCCGACATGGCGCTGATCGACGAGATCTACCAGCCGAAGATCGGCATCCTGCCGATCGGCGACCGTTTCACCATGGGCGGCAAGGTGGCGGCTCTGGCGGCGCGCCGGTTCTTCCATTTCGACACGGTGATCCCCTGCCACTACGCCACCTTCGGTCTGCTCGATGCGACGGCGGACACGTTCGTCGAGGCGATGCAGGGCGCCGATGCGAAGGTGGCGGTGCCGGCGGTCGGCGAGACGCTGACGCTCTGAGGCGGGAACAAGACCCTCACCCAACCCTCTCTCGCAAGCGGGCGACGGCTTCTATTGCGTATGCTTGCCCCACACTCGGCGTCATCCCGGGCGAAGACCCGGGATCCATTCCGCCGGGTTGGCAGGCATGCGAGCCGGAGAGGCTTCGGCTGCATGGATCCTCGCCTGCGCGAGGATGTGGTCCGGATCGAACGGCCGCTGGCAAGCGGCGCCGGGGCTCCCTCCCGCCTGCGGGAGAGGGCTGGGGTGAGGGCCTGCCGCGACCGACCAAAAGAAAAGGCCGGCGAAGCGCCGGCCTTTTCGGTTTTCGTGAGCGCTGCCCCGAAAGGCCGCGCGATCTACTGGCGATATTGCTGAATCCGCGTCGTCCGGAGCCCGGCGAGGCCGTGCTGGTCGATCGATTGCTGCCAGGAGATGAACTCCTCGACGGTCAGCGTATAACGCTGACACGCTTCTTCTAGGCTGAGCAGGCCCCCCCGCACCGCCGCGACGACTTCTGCCTTGCGGCGTATAACCCAACGCTTCGTGTCACGCGGCGGCAGATCGGCAATCGTAAGCGGACTGCCGTCCGGCCCGATGACGTATTTGACGCGCGGACGCATTTGATCGGTCATTCTACTCTCACACACTCAACCTGACCTTGCGATGGTGAGACTACGACGTCGGCTTTAAAAATTGACTAAGCGCTCGGCAACAATTCGGTAACGCCTGCAAGCACCTGCGGGAGGTGGAATCCGCCGCGGCGCATCGGTTTTCGTGGCCGCGCCGCCGCCGCCCCGGATCCGCCGATCCGCTTCCATTCAGGATTGTGGCGACGCTTGCGCCTTGAAGATGACGCGATCGCCGCTATAGTCCCGCCCTTAACGCGGCTTCGCCGCCCCATGCGTTTCTGCTGTCGCGGCGAGAAGTTGGCCGCGGCATCCCGGCAAGGCATCCCCACCATGCTCAACAGCCTCGATCTTCCCGGCCGCCCCGAGGACACGCGCATCGTCGTCGCGATGTCGGGCGGCGTCGATTCCTCGGTGGTGGCGGGGCTTTTGAAACGCGAGGGCTACGACGTCGTCGGCATGACGCTGCAGCTCTACGATCATGGCGAGGCGACGCACCGGAAGGGCGCCTGCTGCGCGGGCCAGGACATCCACGACGCCCGCCGCGTCGCGGAAAGGCTCGAGATCCCGCACTACGTGCTCGACTATGAGGAGCGCTTCCGCAAGTCGGTGATCGACAGCTTCGCCGCGAGCTACATCGCCGGCGAGACGCCGATCCCCTGCGTGGCCTGCAACCAGACGGTCAAGTTCTCCGATCTCCTGACCACCGCGCGCGAACTCGGCGCGGCGGCGCTCGCCACCGGCCACTACGTGCAGAGCCGGTTGCTCGGAAACGGCCATCGCGGCATGTTCCGTCCGTCCGATCTCGATCGCGACCAGAGCTATTTCCTGTTCGCGACGACGCCGGAGCAGCTCGATTTCATCCGCTTCCCGCTCGGCCACCTGACCAAGCCGGAAACCCGCGCCATCGCCCGCGAGCTCGGCCTCGAGATCGCCGACAAGCACGACAGCCAGGACATCTGCTTCGTGCCGAACGGCAAATATTCGGATGTCATCGAGCGGCTGAAGCCGGGCGCGGCCGAGGGCGGCGAGATCGTGCATATCGACGGCCGCGTGCTGGGCCGGCACGAGGGCATCATCCACTACACGGTCGGCCAGCGCCGCGGCCTTGGTGTCGCTTCCGCCGATCCGCTCTATGTCATCCATCTCGACGCCGTGCGCGGCCGCGTCATCGTCGGCCCGCGCGAGGCGCTCGCCGCCCGCCGGCTGGTGCTGCGCAACGTCAACTGGCTCGGCGACCTGCCGCTGGAGGCGGCCGGCGCCGAGGGGATGGAGATTTTTGCCCGCGTGCGTTCGACGCGCCCGCCGCAGCGCGCCGAGATCCGCCGGAAGGACGGCGAGATCCAGGTTTCGCTGCTGGACGGCGAGACCGGCGTCGCACCCGGCCAGGCCTGCGTCTTCTATGCGGGCGAAGGGGAGGGCGCGCGCGTGCTTGGAGGCGGCTGGATCGCCCGGGCCGAGCGCAACGCCGAGGCGGAGCAGGCGCTCCGCCGCCTGATCGTGACGGATAGCGTCGCCGCAGCCTGAGGGAGAGCAATGCCGGAGTTTTTCGAAGACGTCGCCCGCAAGTGGAAGTCCTTTGCCGGCAAGCGCCGCGCGTCGAACCGCATCGACGAGAACGCGGTCCGCAATACCTATGCCCGCTGGGCGCCGATCTATGACCGGGTCTTCGGCTATGTCTTCGATTCCGGCCGCCGCGCCGCGGTGAGCTTCATCAACGAGCTGCCGGCCGGCCGCATCCTCGAATGCGGCGTCGGCACCGGCATCTCGCTGCCGCATTACAGCCGCGACCACCGCATCACCGGCATCGACCTCTCGCCCGAGATGCTCGACGTCGCGCGCGAGCGCGTGGCCGAGGCGAAGCTTCCCCATGTCGAGGCGCTGGAAGTCGCCGACGCCGGCGATCTCCAGATGGCGGATGCGAGCTTCGACACCTCGGTCGCCATGTTCGTGCTGACGGTGGTGCCGGATCCGCGCGCGGTGATGGGCGAGCTCGCCCGCGTCACGCGGCCGGGCGGGGCCGTCGTGCTGGTCAGCCATTTCCCCGAGCAGAAGGGCTGGCGCGGCTGGATCGGCGAAAGGCTGGCACCGCTTTCCGCAGCGCTCGGCTGGCACATGGATTTCGACATCAACCGCATTCTCGGCCGCACCGATCTGCGCCTGGTCGACCGTCGCCGCGTCGGCCCGATCGGGTTTTTCACACTGCTCGTATTTGAGCGTGTGTGAAGCGCTGTCGAAGCTTGACAGCCCTCGGCCCGTCTCCCTATAAGCGGGCCATTCCAGCCGGCGCAAGCGCCGGCCCTGGGGCGGAGTAGCTCAGCTGGTTAGAGCAGCGGAATCATAATCCGCGTGTCGGGGGTTCAAGTCCCTCCTCCGCTACCAACATCCTCCAGGCGAGTTCGCCGGCGTCCAGGACGCGGCGAAATCCGTCGATCTCCCGCCATTTGTCGTCCCGTGCAGGGTTTGGCTGTCGCCGTGCAGCCAGGCGGCCGACAGGGTATCGGGCAGGGTAGCGAGGCATTCGCGAAGCGTTTGATGTCCTGCGGCGGAGGCGATGGCGCTTACGGATGCTGCGCGCAGGAACGCCAAGCCTGCCGAAAGAGGCTTCAAACTCCACGATTCCTGCCGGCTCTATGCGCTGGTTCGCCCCGATGGGTCGAAACTCCGGCGCCTTAACTACAGATTTCAGGGCAAGGCCAAGACCCTCTCCATCGGCGCATAGCTGATGGCGAAGGAAGGCCGCTGACGGGCAACGATCGTCATGCGCTTCTCTTCGGGAAGGACAAGCTGCTGCGGGCCGCGTTCTGGTCGATCCCCATGCGCGACATGGACGGCTCCAGGCGCCCAATGCCATCAACCGCTTCGGCATCGGCGGTTATGACAAGCTGACCCTCGACGAGGACGGCCCGCTCGGCAGGCCGGTACAGGCCGCATCGCCGGCGCGGACAAGGAGGCGAACTGGCTTCCGGCGCCCAAGGGACGGTCCAGCCCAGCATGCGGATCTGTTCGCCGCGCGTCAGCGACAATCGCTACGTCCTGCATTTCGCCAAGGACGAGATACCGCCGGTTCTCGGCTGCTGGCCGCTGTCCCGGTCAATCGTTTGCAAGGCTATTCTTTGACCGCGCCTTGGGTGAGCCCGTCGATGATATGACGCTGAAACAGGAGGACCAATAGCACCAGCGGGATGGTCACGACGATCGACGCGGCGGCAATGTCGCCCCAGGGAATGTAGTGGAGGTTGGTGAAGTTCGCGATTCCGACCGGCACAGTCTGATGGTCGATGTTCGACGTGAAGGCGAGCGCGAACATGAACTCGTTCCAGGCGGCGATGAAGGCCAGCAGGCCCGTCGTCACCAGGCTTGGCGCCGATATGGGCAGGATGATGCGCCAGAAGAGACCGAAGGAGGAACAGCCGTCCATCCGCGCCGCCTCGTCAATCTCACGCGGCAGCGTGTCGAAGTAGCCGAACATGACCCACGTGACGAGGGGGACTCCAAGCGCCACATAGGTAATGGCGAGGCCGGCATATGTATCGAGAAGCGAGAATTCGGAAGCGATGAGATAGAGAGGGCCCACGATCGCGATCTGCGGGAACATGGACACCGAAAGGATCGTCGCCAGAATGCCGAACCGACCGCTTATGTCGAGCCGCGACAGGGAAAAGCCGGCAAGTGCCCCCACCGCGAGGCAGAAAAAGGTGGTGAGACCGGCAACAATGAGAGAATTGCGCAAATAGAGCTGGAAGCTCTTCTCGACGAAGATGTTGAAGTAGTGGTCGAGTGTCAGTGGCGACGGAATGAAGGACGGGGTAGCCGCTGTCAATTCGACATCGTTCTGGAATGAGGTGGAAAGCTGCCACAGGAATGGAGCCGCCGACCAGAACAGGATTAGGAAGCCGCCGAGATAGATGAGGGCCACCTGCAGACGAGTGCGTTCGTAAATCATCTCGGCATCCGCATCTTGCGCATGATGAAGAATCCGAAGCCGATCGCGATCAGCATTTCGGTGATGAACATCGCCGTAGCCATGGCTGAGCCATAGCCAAACTGCAGCGCCGAGAAGAGCGTCTTGTAGGATAGGGTCGACAGAGTCTCCGTCGCATCTGCCGGACCGCCCCCCGTGAGCACGTAGACAAGATCGAAGACCCGGAAGGCGTCCAGCGCTCTGAACATCCCTGCAATCAACAGGGTCGGCATGAGAAGGGGCAGCCGGACATGGAAGAAGGTAGCGACGGCGCCGGCGCCATCCATGCGAGCCGCCTCAATCAGCGATTTTGGGATCGTCTGCAAGCCTGCCATCAGCAGAAGCGCCATGAAGGGCGCCGTCTTCCAGACGTCGGCAATGATGATCGTCGTCATCGCATGGTCAACCGAGCCGTACCAATTGATGTTTTCGGCGATGAGGCCCGTGCTGCGCAGCACCCAATTCACGACGCCATACTGGCCATCGAACAGCCAGCCGAACATCTTGGACGTCACGACGGTCGGCATCGCCCACGGTACGAGCATCGCGGCGCGCACCAGCGAGCGACCGGCGAAACGCTCGACGAGCAACAGGGCCATGATGAGGCCGAGAGCGGTTTCGGCCAGCGTGGAGACGAAGGTGAAATAGACGGTGTGCTGCCAGGCATTCCAGAAGAGTTCGTCGCCGAGCAGCTGCGCGTAGTTCTCGATGCCGACGAAATCGTTTTCCTGCGTCACCAGCGAGGTGTTGGTGAACGATAGCCGAATGCCGTTCAAGATCGGATAGAGCGATACCGTCCCAAGCGATACGGCGATCGGCAGCAGGAAGAGCCAGGGGGTGAGGCGCGGCATGTACCGGCCGATTCCCCGAAGGGAACCGGCCGGCGTCGCGGCAGGGAGGGTCCGCGCTGTCATTACTTCGAGACGATCGCGTCGATCTTCTTGCTCGCCGCTTCCAACTCTTCCTTGACCTTGCCGGTGACGAGGGCGCGGGAGATGCCGGACTGCGCGGCAAGTGAGACCTGCGGATATTTCGGTGTCTTGGGACGCGGCGTGGCGCCGGTGAATACCGGCTTGAGGGACTGCATGAAGGGTTGCTCCTTGCCCAGGGTCGCGTCGTCGAATACGGCGGGTCGGGTCGGGGCGATGCCCATCTTGAGCGCGAAGCGCAGCTGCGTCTCCGGCGACGCCATCCAGGTCAGAAATTCGACGGCGGCCTCACGCTGCTTCGTATTGGCATTGATGCCATACTGGTAGCCGCCGAGGCAGCCTGCGCTTTTTCCGCCGGGGAAATGCGGCAGCGGGGCGACGCCCACCTTGCCGGCGACCTTGGAGGCCTTTTCGTCCTGAGCCAGCACATAGACATAGGACCAATTGCGCAGGAAGGCCGCTTCGCCCCCGGTGAAGGGCGCGCGCGACGGTTCCTCATCCCATGACAGGACGTCAGCCGGGCTGATCTTGTATTTGTTGATCGTGTCGTGAAGAAACTGGATCGCCTCGACGGCCTTGTCCGAGCCGAGCGTCGCAGAGCGCCCGTCGGCCGACAGGATCGACGCATTGTTGGAGGCGAGCACCGAGACGGCGTCGCACACCAGCACCTCTGCCTGCTTGCCCTGCCACAGGAAGCCGAATTTGGTCTTCTTGTCTGCCTGAAGCTTCATGGCCGCGGCGACCATGTCGGCCCAGGTCTCGGGCACCTTGGCGCCGATCTCGTCCAGCAGGTCCTTTCGGTAGAACAGCATCCCCGAATCGATACCCCAGGGCAGCGCCGTCAACTTGTTGTCATAGGTGCAGGCGTCGATCGTACCGTCGAAGAACTGGCCCTTCACGGAACCGAAATATTCGTCGAGGGGCAACGCCCAGCCGGCCGCGGCAAACTCGGCGATCCAGATGACGTCCTGCGTAAAGACATCCGGTGAACCGTTCTTGCGCGCGAGCTGCTGCACCAGGCTCTGATGCACCTCGGTCGAGGAACTTGGCGGCGGAAGCTCGATTTATTTGACGAAGATCCTGCTCTGCGACTCGTTGAAGGTGTCGACGACGTTCCCGATCGTCTCGGTCCCCTGGAACTTGGCACTGGCAAAACTGATTTCGACGCGGTCGGCAGCGCGCGCAAAGCGTGGCATTCCGATCGCAGCGGTGCCCGCGGCAAGGCCTGCCCCCATCATGAACTGGCGACGGGCGATACCGCGGCTCCCTCCAGAGGAGGTCTTCGTTATCTTGGTCATTCCTCTCTCCCTGCTATGCCAACGATCCTTCGCCGGCTGTTTTTTGCATTATGCTCGCCGCGCTCCTCCGCGAGTCAAGCATAAAGACGCAAAATTATGCAAATATACGCTATTCGTGCCTAGAAGGCCCCGAGACCTCCGTTGATCTCCATGATCTCTCCGGCGATGAAGCCGGCCGCTGGCGAAGCCAGATAGAGCACGGCGCCAGCCACATCGGCCGGTGTTCCCTCGCGCCGCACCGGCGTGCGGTCGACCGTCGCCTTGCGGCCCTCCGGCGTCGAGAACCGATCATGGAACTGCGTGCCGATCAGGCCTGGCGCAACGCCATTGACGCGGATTCCATCGGGGCCGACTTCTTTTGCGAGCGCCCGGACGAATGTGGTCACGCCCCCCTTGGAGGCCGCGTAGTGGGAGGCTCCCATGCCGCCGCCATCATGAGCGGCGAGCGAACTCATCAATACGATCGCACCCGACTTGGCCTCGGTCATCTGCGGCAGCACCGCGCGCGCGAGCAGGAAGGCGCTGGTGAGATTGACGGCGAGTGCGTCATTCCAAAGCGAGATCGGGCAATCGATGACCTTGCTTCGCTTCAGCAGGCCGCCCGCATTGGCGACGGCAATGTCGATGCGGCCGAAAGCGGCGTTGGTACGGGTGACGGCGTCGGCGACGGCCGTCTCGTCGGTCGCATCCGCCGGCACGGCGAGCACGCGCGCTGCGCCATGGATGCCGACGAGCTCCGCAGCGGCGTCGCCGCTTGAGACATAGGTGAATGCGACGCGCGCGCCCGCCTCGACGAACGCCTCGACGATTCCCCGGCCTATGCCGGAGGCGCCGCCGGTGACGAGCACCGTCTTTCCTGCGAAATCCGGCACGCCTCAGCCCTCCTGCCAGCTGGAGTACCAACCGTCGGGGAAGGTGGCGGCGAGTTGGTCGCCGGTGACGGCCGGCAGATAGGGACGCCCGTGGCGGCGTGTGACCTCGGTAAGTTCGGCCAGGCGCGCGGCTGCCTCATGCGCCGCGATCGAGCGGGCCGCGGGATCACGGGTCGAGACGGCGTCCTGCCAGATCGAGCGGCCGCCCAGGAACCCGGATGCGCCGGCATCGCAGGCGACCTCGACCTGCGTGCGAAACTCCTCATAGCCGACGCCTGCGGAGAGGATCACCCAAGGTTGGGCCATGCCGTCGTTGAGGCGCTGGCAGGCCTTGGCGGCGGCCCGCCGTCCCTCTGGCGTCGAGACGTCGCCTGGAAACTCGACTTTCAGCATGTCTGCGCCGAATTCCGCGGCGATATGGGCGGATTCGATGATCCCTTCGACGCGGCGCTCGAGCCAGGCCGTGCTCTTGGTGTCCTCACCCGGCAACGCATACCAGATGGGCTCGACCACAAATGGTATCGACTGCTCCGCGCACTCGACGACAAGGTCGCGGACAACCTGTCGCTGCGCTTCGGCGGTCTTCGCATCGGAACGATAGAACCACAGCAGCTTCACCATATCCGCGCCGAGCAACTTGATCTTGCGCGTGGTCCAGTGATTGCGGAATCGCGTGCGCCGCTCGCCGTCGACCGTGTCGAAACCCTCGCCCTCGATCGACGAAATGAGGCCGACCGAGCCGGGCAAGGCACGGGACGCGATGACCTGCGCCAAGCTGAACTGCGCCTCCAGCAGAAAGGCGCTGGCCACTGGCGCGACCGCGCGCACGAGCTCCAGTTTTGCGTCCACCGCCTGCTGGTAGCTGACCTTGGAACGGTCGTCGGCCAGGAGGTCCTTGAAAGAGATCAGATGATCGAGCGCCAGCACGACGAAGAATCCATCGGCCGTGCTGATACGCTGCAGCCCCCGCATCTTGCCGGGATCGAGCGAGGGTATGGAGCCCTGGAGGCGGGAAGGGACAGGCGACGTCAAATGCTTAGCTCCTTGATGGGATGGTCCGGGAATGAATCGTCGTTCAGGCCGCTGCCGAGCGGCTGGGAAAGCACCAACATCGTCCCCGCGAGGAAGGTGTCGCCCAGCCCGATCGTGCTGGCCGGACGCCGAAGCCACGGCGCGGGGCAGGCAATGGTGTGGAAGTCTTCGGCAGCAGCGCCAAAATCGGGCAATCGGGAGAAGACGGCCTCGTCCGCCACGGCTGCGGGCAGCACTGGCTGGCCGGCCGCGGCTCGTGCGCCGGCCAACAGGCAGCCAGTGAGCAGGGCCAGCTCTTCCCGCTTCGGATCCCCCGCCGTCACCGCCAGCGCGAAATCGTCGGCGTGAATGCACAAGCGCGAAAGGCCGTGGCGACGAGCAAAGTCGGCGAGCGCCACCGACTCGACGGGTTGCCCACCACCGATCACCTTCCATTCGGAGAGGCTCATGCCGACCGAAGTCACGATGCCCGAGAGGGCCTCGAGGATCCGCATCGGCAGATGTGGACGGGGACCGTAGTCGGCGAGTTCGATGTGAACGAGCCCGAGCCCGGCCGAACGCCAGCTTCGGGCAAGGCCGGCAACGCGAGCCAGCACCGTGGGGAGAATGGCATCGGGCGTTGAGACGAGGCTCGACAGAGCGGCGGCGCCGCAATCCGCCGCCATCATCGCGCTGAGGACGGCGAAGTCGGGGTCGTTTTCCGGCGCGTCGTCAACGAGACGCACGATAACGCGGGTTGAGCGCTGCACGGTCTCGCCGGCTATTTCGGCGCCAGCCGTCGATTCGAAGATCCAGTGACGGGCCTTCGCATGGCCGGGGTCTGGCGCAACCTCGGCAAGGCGGCGCGGGCCTCCGCGCTCCGCGACGAGAATGTCGCCGGAGAGAACGTCGATCTGGGCGGGGCTTCGGTCGGCGAGCGCGAGCAATACCGGCGCGCCGAGCAGGGCGAGGGCCTTGGCGAGTTGGGCCGAGGTGCCGCCGGCGCCTGTGCTGTGCGCCAGGTTGGCCGCGAGCCACGCATCGCCAGAGGGCCAGTCGATGAGATATTCGCCGCCCGTCCCGGAGCGCAACCGCGCCACCAGTTCGCCGGCAAGCCGCACAGCCGGTTCCGGCGCATCCGGCGAGAAGAGCGCCGCCGCATCATCGAGGCGCACATAGGCATCCACGAAAGCCGAATAGCCTGCCAGCACCGGTCGGGCCGACGCGGCTAGAGCCGGCACGCTGGCCAGCAGCGAAGCGTAGCGGCGGCGCCAGTCCCGATCGTGGTCTCTCGGGCCCACGCTATCCAATTCCGAGGCATCCATGGTCGGCTCAATGCAGGTTTATATTCTTGTTTGCGGTATTTTGCTGTTTTATGACGAGACAGTGGTGTCGTCAAGCGAGTTCCGCTAGCATGGCCAAAAAATGGAGTTACAACATGCCAAGACGACCGGCCGCAGTTCTGCCGCTCAGTCGGCGTACGGAAATGACGCGACTTGTATCCGAGCGGGGTAGCGCTTCCGTGCCCGAGCTTGCTGATTTGTTTCGTGTCTCGACCGACACAATCCGCCGCGATCTCGATGCGCTCGCTGATGATGGGGCCGTCCTGCGCACCCATGGCGGGGCCGTGCGCGCGGATACCAGCAAGATCGTTCCCGTCGCGGACCGAATCATCGCGCAGGCTGACGCGAAAACCCGCATCGCTGCTGCGGCGGCCGCGTTGGTCGACAGCGGTGAGACGCTCATGGTGAATGGCGGCTCGACCACACTGGCCTTCGCCAAGATGCTACCGCCCGATCGCTCGCTCGGCCTCATCACCAATTCGGTCTCGATTCTCGATCAAGTCGATACGACTGCCTTCACCAACGTCTATGCGATCGGCGGTGAACTCCTCAGCATATCCGGCGTGATGATCGGTCCCGTCGTGTTTCCGCATTCTGATCGTATTCACGTAGATACCGCCGTCATCGGTGTCAGGGCGGTGCATCCCACGCGGGGCATCTCAACCGCAACGGTAGCGGAAGCCGCGATGATTTCCGACATGATGCGCGCCGCGCGCCGCACCATCGTCGTTGCCGATTCCACGAAGTTTTGGCAAAGCGCGTTCGCGACCATCGCGCCGCTGTCGGACATTCACATACTGGTCACCGACGAAGCGCCGCCGGCACCGCTTGTCGAGGCGCTCGATAAGGCCGGTGTACAGGTGATCATCGCCCGCTGACGGTGGCCTCGAGCGCGCCGGTCCGGGCCGGGCGCGCCTCGGAACGCCGCCCCTCGGCGGCTTTCGCCGTTGCCCTCAGACCCAGCCGCCGTCGACGACGTAGGATTGGTTGGTGCAGGCGGAGGCGTCGTCGGAGGCGAAAAAAAGTACGGGACGCGCAATGTCTTCGACCTGCAGTTTGCGCTTTAGGCATTGGCCCTGCATCAGGTCGGCTTCGCCTTCGGGCGTGAGGTAGAGACTCACCTGCCGCTCCGTCATGATCCATCCCGGCACGACAGAGCAGACGCGGATATTGAACGGGCCAAGATCGCGAGTGAGCGCACGAGTGAGGCCGACTACCGCAGATTTTGCGGAGGTGTAGGCGGGCATGCCGCCGCGGGACTGCATCCAGGAGTTGGAACCGATATTGATGATGGCGCCCTGGCCGGCGGCCTTCATGTCCTCCATCACCGCCTGGGCCGCGAAGAACTGATGGCGCAGATTGACCGCGTAACGCTGGTCCCAATATTCGGGCGTCACATCCTCGATGGCGTGGCGCGCGTCATGGGCGGCATTGTTTATCAGGATTGTCAGGGGGCCGAGCGATGCCCGTACCCGCCCGATGGCCGCCCGTAGCGCTGCGATGTCAGTGAGATCGCACGGCTCGAAGTGCACGGTTCCCTCGGTGGCCAAGCTTGCAACGAGCCTGGTGGAGCTATCGACGTCGACGTCCAGGAACCCGACCCTGGAGCCTTGGGCAACGAAATGCCTTACGATGGACGCTCCAATCCCCCCTCCGCCGCCCGTGACAAGGACGTTCCGACCTCTCAAGCTCGGATACACCGCACCTGTGCTCATGCTTCAGTCCTTCACCTTGCGACCGGAGTGGATTGGAAACGCGAACCTTGCCTGTCGAGTCTGCGCCGTTTCTCTTTTAAGAGCGGTTTCGCTGAAATAGGCAATCAGGCAATCGCATATTTCTCAGTTTATATGCCAGTTTATGCGTCAAATTGCATTTTTGTGAACGAGTTCTGTGTCGCGTCGACCCGTGCGGTGCGCCGCGGCTGGAACGGCGCAATACTCCTCCCCCGGCAACCGTGCGAGCGCCTGGCCGCCTCTGAAAAAACATGAGGCCAATGTGAATCATCGGCTATGCCTAGCGAATCTGCTGCATATAACTTGTAATTATTCGACCGAACGCGAATCTGTTACTACATTTTCAATGTATTTCTGAAATATATGGTCCGACATAATCGATGAAATCTGGCGAAAATCTCATACTATTGACGTAGGTGTCGCTAAATCTGCCAGGCGACATCTACTTCAAGGTGGGATGGATTGGCGCTATCGGAGTCTCGGCCGAGAATACCGTTCTGACCGGCGATTTCACCAGGGGCTGCTACGCTTGGGATCGTTCGTTGTCGAGGACCGCCGTCGGCGCTTCATGAGGGGCCGACCGGCTTCATGACCGCGTTGGCATTCGCGCTCGGCGTAGTCCTCCTTGCGATTGCGGCGGGCCGAGCGCCCCGTGTCCAAATGCCATTGGCACCGGCGATGGGTCGGTCAGATAATTATATGTGGTGAGCTCGGCAGTGAAATAATGGATGGTGGCCTACGACTATCCGCCAGACCGCCGATAAATATTCAGGCGGCCGTGGGGAGTTCAATAATTTCGGTGGCCGGCGTTTGAAAGCGCCCTGACAGGCCGCGATACTATCCGCGTAGATCGCATATGCGAGTTCTCTCAAACATGTCGGGAAGTTGGAGCCCTGTCGGCCGCAGCTTTCTGAGCAGATTGAAGAGCGTTTGCGCTGGACGTAGAGGCGTGGAACTGACTCGTCAGGCTTTCGCGTTCTTTATCTTGTCATACGCGCTTTGTCCCAGATCCCAGGGAGTCAGCTTGAGGAAATCGCTGATCTGTTCGGCGGTTCGTCTGAGTCTGTCGACGAGATTCTGTACGTCGGACTCCAGGTGCGACGTGGGCATGACGATGCTGACCGCTCCGATGCGCTCGCCCCTCTGGTTGTAGACGGGCACGGCGATCGTGCTCACGAAGTCGTCGATCAGCTTGTAGCCGACGAAATAGCCATCTTTCTTGGCTTGTTCGATCTCTGCCACGAATTCGTCCAGCGAGACCCGGTTGCCGGAGTTCAGGGTGAAATCGCTGGCGGGTACATGCCTTGCGATGATCGCAGCCGGGATGTCGGTGAGCAGGACACGCCCGGCCGCCGTGGCTGGTACCGGCACCATGGCACCTTCGACGGTGCGCAAATAGCTGTGCTCCTTGAGCGTGGCGGACAGAACGATCAACTGCTTCCAATTGTCGATGATGTTGAGCTCGATGACCTCGCCGGTCTCCTTGGCGAGATTGCCGATGATCTCGCGGGCGATCTGCTCGAACTTTGCATGGCGCGCGTAGGCGAATCCCATGCGAGCAAATTTGTTTCCTGGCGAAATCTGCCCATCGGAAGTCTGGTTCAACCAGCCGCGGTCGATCAACGTATCAACAAGCGTATAGAGCGTTGAGCGCGGACAGGAGATGGCCCCGGCGATGGCGTTTCTCGTCACTGGCCCATCCGAATTCTCGAAGAAATCGAGAATGTCCAGGATGCGGTCCGTTCCCTTTGCGCGCTGCATCTGATTCCCCCTGTCGGCTCCATTTTTCACAAACGCGCTTGACATGCCATATCCCCTATAGTGAATACTTGCCCTTACAAGGACATATGTCTCTTGTAAGAGAAAGAGGGGACGTGCAATGAAAAAAACGCTCGCAGCAACCTTGATCGCAGCCGCAGCCGTGGCCGCATCGGGCAGCGTGGCTTTCGCCGGCAAGCTCGAAGAAGTGCAGAAGCGCGGGAAGATCATTGTCGGCACCGGCAGCACCAATGCGCCGTGGCACTACATCGACGAGAAGGGCGAGCTGAAGGGCTTCGACGTCGCGGTCTCGAAGATCATCGCGAAGAGCCTGTTCAATGACGACACCAAGATCGAGTTCGTCGATCAGTCGGCCGACGCGCGCATCGCCAACCTCGTGACCGACAAGGTCGACATCACCTGCCAGTTCATCACGGTGACGCCGCAGCGCGCGTTGCAGGTCGAATTTACCGCGCCGTACTATCGCGAGGGCGTCGGCCTGCTGGTCAGCCCGAAGTCGAAGTACAAGACGCTCGAGGAGCTGAAGGCCGCCGGCAGCTCGGTGACGGTCTCCATGCTGCAGAACGTCTTTGCCGAGGAGTTCACGCACAAGGCGCTGCCCGAGGCGACCGTCGACCAGTACGAGAGCCAGGATCTGGTGGCCCAGGCCGTGAACAGCGGTCGTGTCGACGCGGCCGTCATCGACGCCTCGAACATCCGCTGGCTCGTCAAGCAGGATCCGGAGAAGTATATCGACATCGGCTATTACTGGCAGCCGATGACCTATTCCTGCGCCGTCAAGAAGGGTGATCAGGAGTGGCTGAACTGGCTGAACACGACCATCCAGGAGGCAATCGCCGGCGTCAACTTTGACGACTATGCCAAGGCCTATAACGAGTACTTCGGCATCGAGCTGGCGCCGCCGGCCATCGGCGTGCCCGTCGAATTCCGCTAGGCGGAACGGTTCGCTGTCCGGCCGCGCCACTTTGGCGTGACGCCCGGCAGGACTGAAGCAGGCGTGGGCGCCGCTCTCTCCGTTGCGGGGAGGGCGGCGCATCCGGTCACCATCGACAGCTTCGACGGAAACCTGAATGAACTACTCCTTTGACTTTGTGCCGATCTGGCGCAACTTCGACACCCTGCTGTATGGCCTCGGGATCGGTCTCTCGCTGGCGGCATTGTCGATTCTGATCGGCATCGTCATCGGCGGCGTCGTCGCATTCGGCCTGGTTTCGAAGAACAAGCCGACGGCTTGGATCGCTGGTCTGTATGTTTCCTTCATCCGAAACATCCCCATCCTTCTCGTCATCTTCTTCATGTTCTTCGCCCTGCCGCAGCTGGGCATCCGCTTCAGCAAGATCACGTCGTTCGTCGCGGCGTTGTCGATCTACGCCGGCGCCAATCTGGCGGAAGTGTTCCGCGGTGGCCTTCAGGCGATCCCGAAGGGCATGACCGAGGCTGGGCTGGCCGTCGGCCTGCGCCCGATGCAGATCCGCCTCTCGATCATCATTCCGCTGATGCTGCGCTCGACGCTGCCCTCGATGGGCAACGCGTTCATCTCGCTCTTCAAGGATACGTCGCTGGCGGCCGCGATCGCGGTTCCGGAGCTGACCTTCTACGCCCGCAAGATCAATGTGGAGAGCTTCCGCATCATCGAGACGTGGATCGTGACCAGCCTGCTCTACGTGGCGGCGACCTTCACCATTGCCTCGCTGCTCCGCCTCGTCGAGGCGCGTCTGGTCATCAAGAGGTGACGGTCATGGATCTTTCCGCCTTCTTCGCCGAACTGGCCAATGTCTGGCCGCGCCTGCTGCAGGGCTCGATCGCGACGATCACCGTCTCGTTCCAGGCCATCGCGATCGGCAGCGTCTTTGGCTCGCTGCTGGGCCTGGTGATGTTCTACGGCCGCATGCCGACGCGCATCTGCGGCTGGATCTATCTCGACTTCATCCGCGGCACGCCGGTTCTGGTGCTGATGCTGGCGAGCTTCTACATCGTGCCGCTCGTGGGGCTCGGACTGTCGTCGACAGGCGCCGGCATCCTGGCGCTGTCGGCCTTCTGCGCCGCTCATGTGGCGGAAGTGTTCCGCGGCGGCCTGGCGGCCGTTCCGCCGGGCCAGGCCGAGGCCGCCAAGAGCATCGGCCTGACCTTCCCGAAGATCCTGTTCTACGTGCTGCTGCCGCAGGTGCTGCGCCAGGCCCTGCCGGCCTGGATCAACGCGGCGGTCGAGATCGTCAAGGCGTCGTCGCTCCTCGCCGTCATCAGCGTTCCCGAACTTCTGCTCACGACGCAGCAGATCGTCTCGCGCAACTTCATGAACGCCGAGTTCTACCTGGTCTGCGGCCTGATCTATTTCGCCATCAACCTCACCCTGTCGAAGTTCGGCAAGCTGGTCGAAAAGCGTCTGGCATTTTGAGGAAATCCATCATGAACAGCATTCTCGAAATATCAGGCTTGCGCAAAAGCTATGGCCCGCTCGAGGTCATCAAGGGCGTCGACCTGTCCATGAAGCCGGGTGAGGTCGTCTCGATCATCGGCTCCTCCGGTTCCGGCAAGACGACGCTGCTGCGCTGCATCAACCTGCTCGAGGAGTTCCAGGGCGGCGATATCCGCATCGACGGACAGCTCATCGGCTACAAGACCAGCGACGGCAAGCGCATCTCGCTGCCCGAGCGCGAGAGGGCCAAGAACCGCGCCCTGACCGGCATGGCGTTCCAGCAATTCAATCTCTTCCCGCACATGACGGCGCTTGGCAACGTGACGCTCGGCCTGCGCAAGACCCGCGGCATGGGCAAGGACGAGGCGATATCCGTTGCCGAGAAGTGGCTGGAGCGCGTGGGCATGTCCCAGCGCAAGAACCACTATCCGATCCAGCTTTCCGGCGGACAGCAGCAGCGCGTGGCCATTGCCCGGGCGATCGCCATGAATCCGAAGCTGATGCTGTTCGACGAGGTCACCTCGGCGCTCGATCCGGAGTTGGTCAACGAGGTCCTGAACGTCATTCAGGATCTCGCCAATGACGGCATGACCATGCTTCTCGTCACCCACGAGATGCGCTTCGCCTACCAGGTGTCGAGCAAGGTCATCTTCATGGAGCACGGCGTGATCGCCGAAGAGGGCGATCCGAAGGAAATGTTCCACAGCCCGAAGTCGCAGCGCCTGGCCGAGTTCCTCGGAAAGTCGAAGTTCCAATAGCCGCGGCGGCGCGGGGCGGCTGCCCCGCGTTTGCCAATCCGGCCCGGTCTCCTGGGGCGGTTTCTCCGAGCACAGGTCATTCTGGAGTCTCTCATATGCGTATCATTGTGCTCGGTGGCGGAGTCATCGGCGTCACGACGGCCCATGCCCTTCGCCAGGAAGGACATGAGGTCGTCCTCCTGGAGAAGGAGCCCGCCGCCGGTCTCGGCACCAGCTACGCCAACGCCGCCCAGATCTCGCCGGCGCTGTCCGCTCCCTGGGCGGTGCCTGGCCTGGTCGGCAAGGCGCTGCACTGGATGTTCGAGAAGTATCCGCCGCTCATCATCAGCAAGTTTCCCGATCCCGAGATGGTCCGATGGCTGTGGCGCATGTGGCGCGCCGCGTCGCCGGAGCAGTATGAGCGCTCCAAGCGGGCGATGGTGGCGATTGGCGAGTACAGCCGCGACCGTTTCCGCGAGCTGCGCAATACCATCCCGATCGACTATGACGGGCGCGATCGCGGCACGCTGGTGCTCTTCCGCTCCGAGAAGCAACTCGGTATCTACGAGCGGGACATGAAGACCCTCGCGGCCATGGGCGTGCCGGCGGAGACGCTGCGTCCGGATTCTTTGGCACTGCGCGAGCCGAACCTCGCCATCCGGGAGAATGGCATCGTCGGGGCCGCCTTGCTGCCGGGCGACGAGACGGGCGACTGCCACCGGTTCACGCAGGCGCTGGCCGCGCTCTGCGAGCAGGACGGCGTCATCTTCCGCTATGGCGAGATGATCCGAGAGCTGAAGGTCAGCGGCGATCGCGTCCGCTCCGTGATCACCGACAAGGACGAATATACGTGTGACGCGGTCGTCACCTGCCTCGGCGTCGGAAGCGCCAGGCTGCTGGCGCCGCT
Source organism: Kaistia nematophila (assembly GCF_026343855.1). Classification (NCBI taxonomy): domain Bacteria; kingdom Pseudomonadati; phylum Pseudomonadota; class Alphaproteobacteria; order Hyphomicrobiales; family Kaistiaceae; genus Kaistia; species Kaistia nematophila. Next base: position 186,356 of record NZ_JAPKNK010000009.1, read on the forward strand.
TGGGATCAGGCTGCCGATCTATCCGCTCAAGGGCTATTCGCTGACCATCCAGGCGGACAGCGATGCGATCGGGCCGCACTCGACCGTCTCGGACGAGACGCACAAGATCGGCGTCACCTATCTCGGCGATCGCATCCGCGTCGGCGGAACCGCCGAACTGGCCGGCTACGACCTTTCGCGCCCGGAGCATCGCTACAAGGGTCTCGAATATGTGGCGCAGGCGCTCTATCCGAAGATCCCGCGCGAGGCGATCGCCAATGCCGAGCGCTGGAGCGGCCTGCGTCCGATGACGCCGGATGGCCCGCCCGTCATCGGCAAGACCGGCATCGGCAATCTCTACCTGAATACCGGGCATGGGACGCTCGGCTGGACCATGTCCTGCGGCGCAGCCGGCATTCTCGCCGACCTGGTCGCCGACCGTCGGCCGGCCGTCGACATCTCAGCCTTTTCGGGCACCCGTTACCAGTAACCCTTGAACGAGAGAGGACATTTCATGATCAACCGTCTGCACCAGAACCAGCGCATGAGCGGCGTCGTCACCTGGCCTGCCAATGGCTCGATGGTCGTCGTCTCCGGCCAGGTCGCCGACGACAGGTCGCTTGACGTCGCCGGCCAGACCGCCGATGTGCTGGCGAAGATCGACCGCCTGCTTGCCGATGCCGGCGTGTCGAAGGCCGATGCGCTCTACGCCTATATCTGGCTGCCGGACATTGGGGATTTTGACGCCATGAACAGCGTCTGGGACAAGTGGATCGTCCCTGGATCGGCGCCAGCCCGCGCCTGCGTCGAGGCCAAGCTCGCCGATCCCGCGCTGAAGGTCGAAATCCAGGTGTTCGCGCACAAGGCGTCGTAAGAGCGACGTGTGGTTAGCCGGTCCCAATGCGCGGCCGGCTAACCAAGCAAAATGATTCGATCACGGGCGGCATGGGCGGCGACCTTGGCGGTCACAAGGCAAGCTCCTTGCCCGATCAGCGGCGCTTGGGTGGCCGGGCCAGTGCGTTCAGCAACCTCCCGGAATCCGGAAGAACAGCCGCTTCCGCATCGGCTTTCCGCATGCCGATTGTGATGCTCCAGCTGGAGCATCAAGTCAGTATTCTCCGAGCAGCTGGGCACCTAAAAACGTGGGCAGATGTCCAGCCGCTTGGTCTTAACCCGAACGGTCAGCAGTTCTTCGTCCGTCGCTCAAGGAAGGAGCGATTTGCGAAGAGGTGGAGAGGCTCAAGTTTCGTTCTGGAGCCACAAGGCCGTGGCGCCCGGGCGCGAACTCCCTCAGGCCAGATCGCTGATCATCGTCAGCCTGCGGACATCGACCGGTTCGGCCAGCAGGGCATCGGCCTGCGCCAGGAGAGGCTGCAGATGCGGCATCTTCATATGCGCCTCGAGGTCGGCGTCGCTGCGCCAGTTCTCATAGAAGACGAAGACGCAGGGGTCGGCCGCATCGACATGGAAATCATAGTTGATGCAGCCGGGCTCCGCCCGCGTCGGCGCCACCATGGCGGCGAGGACGCCTTGCAGCTCATCGCGCCGCTCCGGGCGCGCCTTGAGGGTGCCGATGACGGTGATGGCCATGTCAGGCTCTCTTCTGGCTGAGGGCGACGGCGAGGATGATGATGCCGCCGCGGGCGATCAGCTGCTGGCTGAATTCGAGGCCCATGAGGATGAGGCCGTTATTGATGAGACCGATCATCAGCGCGCCGACGATCGTCCCGATCACCGTGCCCCGGCCGCCGAAAAGGCTGGTCCCGCCCAGCACAGCGGCTGCGATCACCGAGAGTTCGTCACCCTCGCCAAGCTGGAACCGGCCGGACTGCAGGCGGCCGGCATAAAGCATTCCGGCGAGCGCCGCGGCCATGGACGAGATGACCAGCACCTTGAACTTGATCGCCTTGGTGTCGATTCCCGAGTAGCGCGCTGCCGTCTCGCCGCCGCCGGTCGCCAGGACCCGCCGGCCGAAGCCCGTGCGGCGCAGGACGATGTGGCCGATCGCGCCGAGGATCACCATCCACAGCAGCAGGACCGGGACCGGCCCGACATTGCCGCCGCCGAACAGCCAGGAATAGCCGGGCGAGAGGATCGGCACGGCCGCCGTCGCGGAGATCCACATCGCGACGCCCTTGGCGATTCCCATCATCGCGAGCGTGGTGAGGAAGGAGGGAATGCCGACGCGCGTGGTGAGCCAGCCATTGAACATGCCGACGGCAAGACCGGTGGCGAGGCCGGCGATCACGCCGACGACCGGCCCGCCCACGGCGATCGCCATGGCGACCGTCACGGTGCTGAGGCCGGCGACGGCGCCGACAGACAGGTCGATCTCGCCGGCCGAAAGCACGAAGGTCATGGCGATGGCCATCACGGCGATCATCGCCGTCTGGCGCACGATGTTGAGCAGGTTGTTGGGGTTGAGGAACCCCTTGTCGGCCAGCGTCGCCGCGAAGACAACGAAGATCACCAGGAAGCCGATATAGATGATGTTCTGACGCCAGTTGGCGAAGAAGGCGCTAGCCATTTATTTCTCCTGAACCGCGAGGGCCTTCTGGATTTCGATCTGCAGCCGCTGTTCGGCTGCCTGGAGACGGTGTGCGAGGTCATCGGCGGGGACGTTCGGATCGTCCAGCGCCTCGCGCGGCATGTCCTGATGCACGCGCCCGTCGGCCATCACGAGGATGCGGTCGCAGGCTGTCAGCAATTCCGACAGTTCGGAGGAGATCATGATGATCCCTTTCCCGGACGCCGCTAGTTCACGCACGAGGCGGATGATCTCGGCCTTGGAGCCGATGTCGATGCCCGCCGTCGGCTCGTCGAGAATGAGGATGTCGGGATCGGTGGCGAGCCACTTGCCGATGACGACCTTCTGCTGGTTGCCGCCGGACAGCGTGGCCACGGCATGATCACGGCTGGCCGTCTTCACCTTCAGGCGCTCGATATTCGCATCGGTGAGCGCGTCGGCCGCCTTGGTGTCGACGAAGCCGGCCTTCGACAGGCGGTCGATGACGGCGAGGATCATGTTGGACGCGACGGAGTGGGCGGGAATGATGCCCTGCGTCGCGCGCGCTTCCGGCACCAGCGCGACGCCGGCCGAGATCGCGTCGCTCGGCTTGCGGATGGCGACGGCCTTGCCCTTGATGCGGATCTCGCCGCTGGCGACGGGATCGATGCCGGCTACCGCGCGCGCCAGCGACGAACGGCCCGAGCCGAGCAGGCCCGCAAGACCCAGCACTTCGCCGCGATGCAGCGTCAGCGAGACATGCTCGGGCTTGTGGACGCCGCTGACATCCTTCAGTTCGAGCAGCACCTCGCCCTTGTCCGCCTGGACGCGCGCGACGTCGGAAAGCCCCATCGAGCGCTTTCCGACGATATGCTCGATCATCGTGTCGATCGGCAGTTCGGAGAGCGGCGCCGTGATGACGTGGCGGCCGTCCCGCAGGATGGTCGCGCGGTCGGCGATGCGGGCGATCTCGTCCATGCGGTGACTGACATAGATGATCGCGACGCCCTTGGCCTTCAGCTTGCGCAGGAAGACGAACAGCCGCTCGACGTCGGAGACGGCGAGAGCCGTCGAGGGCTCGTCGAGCACCAGCACCTTCGCGTCCTGCGAGATCGCCTTGGCGATCTCGGTCAGCTGCTTCTGGCCGGCCCCTAGATCGCCGACGATCGCCTTCGGGTCCACGAAGACCTCGAGCATCGCGAAGATTTCCGCGGCGCGGCGCTCGGCCTCGGCATCGTCGATGAAGCCGACGCCGTCGCGCCATTCGCGCGTCAGGAAGATGTTCTGGGCCACGGTCAAGGTGGGGACCAGGCTCATTTCCTGATAGTTCATGGCAATGCCGGCGGCCCGTGAGGCCTCCGGCGTATGCGTCGTGAGCGGCACGCCGCCGACCTCGATCGTGCCCTGATCGGGGCGATGAACCCCGTTCAGGATCTTGAGGATCGTCGACTTGCCCGCACCATTGCCGCCGAGCAGCGCATGGACCTCGCCGGGAAGGACTTCGAGGTTGACGTCGTCAAGCGCCCGCACACCCCCAAAGGCCTTGGAGATGCCGGTCATGCGGACAGCGGCGGCAGTGGCAGTCATCCAACCTTCTCCCAGACGCCGCTTTCGCCCGAACGGATGAAGGCGTCGGCGACGAGTTCCGTCAGCAGGCCGTCGTTGAAGTTCGGGCTCGGCTGCTGCTTCTTCGCGATTGCGGAGAAGAAGTCATAGCACTCGACGATCTTGGTTTCCGAATAGCCGATGCCGAGTCCGGGGATCGGCCACAGGCCGGAGCCGTAGGGATGGGCCGGGCCGGTATAGATCGTGCGGAAGCCGCGCGCATCGGCCGGATCGTCGGCGAACATCACCTGCAGTTCGTCGCGGCGCTCGTAGTTGAAGTGGATCGAGCCCTTGGTGCCGTGGATCTCCAGCGTGATGAAGTTGTTGCGGCCATAGGCGTTGCGGGTCGCCTCGAGGCTGCCGATGGCGCCGTCCCTGAAGCGCAGCATCGAGACGAGTTCGTCGTCCACGTCGACTTCGCCGCGCTCCGCGTCGGCCGACTTTTCGGCGGCGCCCAGCTTGTCGACGCCGCCCTGCTGCAGCGGACGGGTCTTGTTGTAGGTCGGGGTCATGGCGATCACCTCGGCGATCGGTCCGACCAGGTAGTGCGCGAGATCGACCACATGCGTGCCGATGTCGCCGACGGAGCCGGAACCGGCGATCTTCTTCTGGAAGCGCCAGGACAGCGGCGAGTCGGGATCCGCGGACCAATCCTGCAGATAGGTGCCGCGGAAGTTCAGGATGCGGCCGATCCGGCCTTCCTCGATGAACTTCTTGGCGAGCGCCACGGCGGGCGTACGCCGGTAGTTGAAGGCAACCATGTGGATGACGCCGGCGGCCTTGACGGCCTCGACCATCGCCCGCGCCTCATCGACGGTGCGCGCAAGCGGCTTCTCGCAGATGATGTGCTTTCCGGCCTTGGCCGCCGCGATGGCGATCTCGGCATGGACGTTGTTGGGCGTGCAGATGTCGACGACATCGATATCCGGCCGTTCGACCACGGCGCGCCAGTCCGACGACGCCTCTTCGAAGCCGTAGCGGCGGCGTGCTTCCTCGGCCGCGCCGTCGGTCACGTCGACCACGACCTTGCGATGGGGAATGGCCGGGGCAGGCCAGAAGAACATCGGCATGGAAGCATAGGCCATGGCATGCGCCTTGCCCATGAATCCGCCGCCGATCATGGCGACGTTCATCACTTTGGTCATCGGTTTTCTCCTGAAAGAGAGCGGCTTTGGCAAGCAGCAGCCTTCCGCCGCTCTGGCTGAGGCCGGTGCAGGTCGGACCGTTCAATGCGGCACGGGGCGCCCAGTGGCGCCCCGTGCGCCCGGGCCTTACTGGCCGAGGCTCTTCTTGACGTTGTCGGTCGCTTCGGTCGAATAGACTGCCTTCCAGCCGTCGAGCAGCGTGTCGCGCGTCACCGGGAGAGCCGGAAGCGCGACGAAGGCGGGCGCCTCCTTGCCAAGCAAACCGTAGCCGGCGAGCTTCGCCTCGACGACGCCGGCGTCATAGGGACGCTGAGCGCCGAGGCCCTTCACGAAGCCGTTCTGGGCCATGGAGATCGCGACATTCTCGCCGAGGTCGATCGTCGTGATGACGAGGTCGTCACGGCCGGCGTTGCGCGCCGCCGAGATCACGCCCTCGGCCGGCACGTCCCAGACAGCCCAGATGCCCTGGACGTTCGGGTTGGAGGTCAGGATCGCCGAAGCGGCCTTCTCGGCGTCGCCCGAGAAATCGGGGCCGCCGATGCCTTGCTCCGCCACGATCTTGATGTCCGGATAGTCGGCGGCGATCGTCGCCTTGAAGGCGTCGTAGCGCTGCTTGGTGACGAAGAAATCGGCAGCATGGAACACCACGCCGATATCGCCCTTGCCGCCCAGCGCCTTGGCCATCAGATGCGCGGAGGCAACGCCGTTGCCGTAATTGTCGGCCGAAACCACGGACACATAGTCCTTGCCGCCCACGAAGCCCGTCGGGACGTTGTCCATGAAGACGAGCTTGGTTCCGGCTTCCGCCGCTGCCTTGTAGGCCGTGGCGGTCGCGGTCGGATCCGTCGGGATCGAGACGATGATGTTCGGCTTCTGGGCCAAGATCGTCTCGATGTCGGCGACCTGCTTCTCCGGCTTGAAGCCGGCATCGGTCACCGCGAGCACCTTGATGCCCATCTCGGCGAACTGCGTCTGCAGGCCGTTGATCTGGGCGCGCGACCAGTCATTGCCGCCGTAGTGCATCACGATCGCGGCGGTCGCGTTCATGCCCTTGATCTTGGCGAGCTCCTCCGGCGTCAGCACGACGCTGGATGCGGGCGAGGGGGCCTCGCCCGAGGGGCCCTTGGAAAGAACCGTCTTCTGCAGGTCGGCAAGCGCCTGGTCCGGATCGGCGAGTGCCGGCCCGGCACAGGCCAAGGCGAGCGTCAGCGCGGCGGCCGAACCCAAAAGGGTGCGTCTGGAAATCATTTCTAGTCCTCCCGGAAGTGGGGCCTCGCCCCGGTCGCGGCCCTCAGGCCGATTCGAGATAGCGCCTGCTGGCCTTCGCGCCCTCCAGCGGATCAGGCCAGGAATCAAGCTCCGTGCACACCCAGCCGTCGAACCCGATCTCGCGAAGCGCCGCGATGATCGCGTCGGTCGGAACATCGCCCCGGTCGAGGGGGGTGAAGGCGAAGGGCTCCCTCTGGAGGCCCTTGAGATGCACGTAGGAAATGCGCGCCGCATGCTCGCGGATCAGTGCGGCCGGATCGCCGCCGGCGCCGGCGAGATGGGCTGTGTCCGGGCAGAAGTCGATGCCGGTCAGCTCGAAGATCTTGCGCACTTCCTCGGGCCCCTCGACGATGGTCGACAGGTGCGGGTGATAGTGAGCGGTGAGGCCGCGCTCGTCGGCGATTTCCTTGACCCGGTCGAGCGCCGCGGCAAGTCGCGGGTAATCCGTCTCACGGATGCCGTCGAAGCGCTTGGCGCCGCCGCCAATGACGAGGTGAGGCGCGCCGAGCTCGGCTGCCCGGTCCGCCGCGCGGATGATACGGGCCAGCTCTTCCGGCAGGATGTCGTCGAAAATGAGATTGCCGCCGGCATAGGTCGCAACGAGCGTCAGCCCGTTGTCAGCGAGGAGATCGCGCATCTCATCGGCGGTGAAATCGAGAAGGTTGCCGTCGAAGAGCTCGACGCCCTGATAGCCGGCCGCCGCGATGTCGGCAAAGGCCTGACGCATGTCGCCGAAGGTGCGGTAGGTGAGGTTGGTGATCGACGTGACGCCGACGGCGTCCCCGCCGAGCTTCCCCCAGCAATTCGCATGATAGGCGAGCTTGAAGCTCGACATCGGCATCTCCTCCCAGTGCTTCCACGAACTATGCCGATGGCTTAAGGCGGTAAAAAATCGATGTCAACATTTTAGAATCATATAAGCTGCCACTTCTGCAGATTTAATGCATAAGTGTGTCGTTGCCAGCCGAAACGGCCGGTCTTATGAAGGAGCAAACGCGACGTCGAGGAGAGGACGAGACATGTCGACGCCGGCCCTTGCGGAACCCGCTTCCCCTCCGCGCCGGAAAGGCCGTCCGCGCGTGTCCGAGACGGCCTCCCCGAGCCTCGTCCAAATCCTCAATCTGGTCCGTTCCGAGCAGGCCACCACGCGCCAGGAAATCGAGCGCTACAGCGAATTGGGGCGCGCCGTCGTGGCGGATCGCCTCGGCACGCTTTGCGAACTCGGGCTGGTCAACGAGAGCGAACTCGGTGCCGCGACCGGCGGCCGCGCCCCGCGCCTGGTGCGGTTCAGCGCGGATCGCGGCAGGATCCTCGTCGCGACTCTCGATCAGACGGCGCTCGGCGTCGGGATCGCTGATCTCGACGGCGCCCTGATCATGGAACATCACGAGGCGAGTGAGCTCACACAGCCCGTATCGGCGCTTGCCGAGCGGCTGACCGCGCTGTTTCGCTGGATTCTCGAACGGCAGGGAAACCCGCCGCTCTATGGCATCTCGATCTCGGTGCCCGGTGCCGTGCCCGACGGCGGCGAGGCGCTCTTCCTCGGCACCACGCCCGCAATCCTGCCCGGTTGGGAAAGCTTCCCGCTTGTCGAAACGCTGGTCGAGGCCTTCGACGCCCCGGTCTGGCTCCGTTCCAGCGTGGAGACCATGACGATGGGTGAACTGCATGCCGGGGCCGGAAGTGGCCACCGGACCATGCTGTTCGTCAAAGTCGGCAAGCGGATCGGCGCAGGCCTCGGCAGCGACGGTGCGCTGTTCCGCGGCGCGCAGGGCGCCGTCGGCCTGATCGGGTCCGTTCCCGTTTCGGCGGCAGGCGGCGCCGGCACGCTCGAAGCCATGGCAGGCTCGGATCATATCGCCCAGGAAGGCAGAAGCGCCGCCGAGCGCGGGGCCAGTCCGGTGCTTGCCGAACATCTGCGCCGCGGGGGCGAGATAACCGCCCTCGAGGTGGCGCAGGCGGCGCAGATCGGCGACGCGGCCGCGATCGAGATTCTCTCGCAAAGCGGCCGGTTGATCGGTCAGGTCGTTGCGACGCTCGCGAACATGCTGAACCCGGCGCTGATCGTCCTCTCCGGCTCGATCGCCCAGACAAATGACATCCTTCTCGCCTCCGCGCGCGAGGCGATCTATGGCGCCTGCCACCCGCTGGTGAGCCGGGATCTGCAGGTCGTCCGTTCCCAGATGGGAAGCTCGGCAGGCCTTGTGGGCGCGTCCATTGTCGCAGTCGAAGGCATGTTCTCCCCATCCATCCTGAGGGACTGGATCATGGCGGGACGGCCCCAGGCGCATCCGCTCTTCCAGCGGATGAAGGACGAGATCGCGCGGAAGCGGGACGTGCAGGCGAGCACGATCCGGCCGCCGGAGGCGTGAGGAGGAAGGAATGACGATTTCTGGTCTCGGCCCTCACGGGGAGCGGGCGTCGGCTCCCGAACAGATCCTTCTCCTGCCGGAGGACATCGTAAAGGCGCGGGCGGGCGGCTTCCGCGTTGCGATCGTGCTGCACACATTCGCGAGCGACTGGGCCAAGCAGCAGCTCTCGGGAATGATCGGCATGTTCGGCGACTGCGGTGTCGCGGTCATCGACGTCGTCGACTGCTCCTTCACGCCGGAGGTGCAGATCGATGCGCTCGACCGTCTCATTGCCGAGGCGCCGGACGCGATCGTCTCGCTGCCGGTCGCCAACGCCAAGGTCGCGGCCGCCCATGCGCGCGTCGCGGCGGCCGGCATCAGGCTGGTCCTGCTCGACAACGTGCCAACCGGCCTCCTGCCCGGCAAGGACTACACCTCGCTGGTCTCGGCCGACAATTTCGGCCTCGGCAAGATCGCGGCCGAAAGTCTGTCGCCGCACGTCCCTGAAGCCGGTGAGGTTGGCGTCCTCGGCTATGAGGCGGACTTCTTTGCGACCAACGAGCGCGAAATCGCGTTCCTGAAGTGGATGCGGATCAACCGCCCCGATGTGCGGCTGCACGTTCGGCGCTTCCCGTCTCTCGCCGACGCGGGCCGCGTGACGCGCGCGCTTTTCGACGATCATGCCGCCATCGCCGGCCTCTTTGTCGTATGGGATACGCCGTCGATTGCCGCGGCCGGCACGCTGACCACGATGGGTCGTACAGTTCCCATGGTGACCGTGGATCTCGGCCAGGACGCCGCGATCGGCCTGGCCGCGAACAATTCGCTCGTCGCCATCGCGGCCCAGCAACCGTTCCGGCAGGGAGAGACGGCGGCTTCGGTCACGGTCAGCGCCCTTCTCGGACGCCTGACACCGGATTGGGTTGCGCTTCCCGGCCTTGCCGTCACGGCCGAGAACGTCGTCGAATGCTTCCAGACCGTCTGGCGCAGGCCGGCCCCCCGAGAGGTGCTGCAGATGCTGAGCCTGGTCAGTCCAGCCCTGCAGCGAGCCATGCCGCCGTAACGAAGGCGGAGCGCTGGTTGTGTCAAACCTCTTGCGATGCAACCCCGCAGATCATGATCACGCGGCGGAGGCTGCGTTGGCAGCCACCGGTACGTCAACGAACACGCCAAGGTCGATCGTCAGACTGCCAGATGCGAGAGTTGGCACGCTACGCCTCAGCCAAATGGGCACGATCGGGAAGCCGGATCAGACGCCATCGGCCCGTCGACGCAGGTCCTCCAATTGCTGCAGGGGCATCACGATCCCGTCGCGCAGACTGCGCCGCCTCGTCACCTGGCGCCGGTCACCGGGGAGCCGGCTGACGCCGCTCATGCGCAATTGCTCGACGAGCCCGTTCACGCGCCTTCCGAAACTGCTGTCTCGCCGGCCGAAATCCGGCGAGATCACGATCAGCACCTGTCCGGTATGGGGGGTCTGCGCCCCGCTATGGGTCGACCAGTCGACTTCGAAGGAGAATTTTCCGCCGGTCAGGGCCGCCCCGAAGATCTCGATCATCATCGAGATCGTGCTGCCCTTGTAACCGCCAAAGGGCAGCAGGGCGCCGCCGTTCAGCACGGCTGCGGGGTCGGTGGTGGGACGGCCGGCACTGTCGACGCCATGCCCAGGGGGCAGGGAGCGCCCCTCGCGGAAAGCGATCTGCACATCGCCATTGGCCATGGCGCTGGTGGCGAGATCCGCCACCAGCGGAGGCGCATCGGCGCGCGGGGCGGCAAAGGCGATGGGGTTGGTGCCGAAGACGGGAGAATGGCCGTTGAACGGGACCGTGCAGGCGAAGCTGTTGACCATTGTGAGAGCCAGCAATCCCGCTTCCGCCAGCGGCTCGACATCGGGCCAGAGGGCGCTGAAATGATGCGAGTTGCGGATCGACAGCAAGGCGATGCCGTCATTGGCGGCTTTTTCGATCAGTATGGGCGTCACCAGCTCAAGTGCGGGCTGCGCAAAGCCGTTCATGGCGTCGACACGCACGACGGCGCCTTCGGCGCTTTCGATGCGTGGTTCGGCCCTGGCATCGACCCAGCCACTGGCGATCGATGCGAGATAGCCCGGTATGCGGAACACGCCATGCGAGGTTGCGCCGTCGCGCTCGCAACCCGCACAATTGGCCGCCAGCAGGCTGGCCACCGCGGGGCTCGCGCCCGCGTGGCGAAATATCGTCGCCAGCAGTTCTGCCAGATCGCCATAGGAAATCGTGGCCGTGTTGCGCGGCGTTCCGAAAATCTCTGGGTTTGCTGTCATGCTGTTCAGGCGCCGGGCCAGGTGTCGCCAACCCTGTAGCCCCTTGGGAACGGATCGGACGGATCGAGCAGGAGCTGTTTGGTCTCGGTGATCCAGGCTCTGCCGGAGATGGAGGGAATGATCGCGGGAGTGCCGGCCAGGCTGGTGATCGCTTCGATCCGGCCATCGAACCGGGTGCCGATAATGGAAAGCCCGCGATAGGTTTCGCCTTGCTCGAGCAGCCCGCGCCGGTGGAGCACCGCCATGCGGGCCGAGACGCCGGTGCCGGTCGGCGAGCGGTCCAGCTTGCCCGGCTCGATCGCAACCGTGTTGCGGCCGGTCTTGATGCCGTCCACGACTTCGACGGGGCCCGTGAACTGGGTGAAGGATATGTGCGACCAGTCCGGATGCTCGGGATGAACAAAGCCGAGTTGTTCGGTCGCCGCGCGGGTGATCTTCATGCCGGTTGCGGCGAGGTCGGGCGCTTCGTCCGGCGTAAGATTGAAACCGAGCGACCGGGCATCGACCAGTGCGAAGGTGTCCCCGCCATAGGCGGTGTCTACGCGAATCGTGCCCAATCCGTCGACTTCCAGCCTGGCATCCAGTTGACCGACAAAGCTCGGATGGTTGGTGACCCGGATGGAGCGGGCTTTGCCGTCTCGGCATTGTGCGACGACTTCCACCAATCCCCCCGGGGCCTCCAGGAAGAAGCGCGTCTCGGGCTCGGACATCGGCACCAGGCCGATATCGAGCGCGACCGTCGCCACGCAGATCGAGTTGGAGCCCGACATTGGCGGCGTATGGACCGGCTCCATGATGATGAAGCCCGCCGCGGCGCGCGGGTCCTTGGCCGGGACGAGAAGATTGACGTGGCGGAAGAGCCCGCCTCTGGGCTCATTGAGGACGAAGTCGCGCAATTCGCCGTCGGCGGCGATGAACCTCGATTGATCCCACAAGGTTTCGCCCGGCGGCGGCGCGACACCACCGGTAATGACGTCGCCAACCTCTCCCTCGGCATGGCAGCCGACGATGTGAATGACCTTGCTCGAACGCATGACGAGGCTTTCCTTACAGCGATGAGGACGAGGCGGCCTGGGCCAGCCGCACCCAGTAGGCGACGCCGAGCGGGATCAGACGATCGTTGAAGTCGTACTGGACGGTGTGCAGCGCAGCCGTATCGCCGTTTCCAACGAAGACGTAGCTGCCGGGCCGATGGTCGAGCAGATAGCAAAAGTCGTCCCCGCCCATCAGCGGATCCATGTCGGTCGTCACCTTTTCAGCGCCCACGAGCGCTGTCGCGACGTCGGCGCAGAACGCCGTCCGCGACGGATCGTTGGCCACGACGCCGCAAATCCGATCGATCGTGACCGTCGCCCGGACGTTGAGCGCAGCCGCAATACCCTCGCTGATTTCGACCAGCCGCTTCTCCACCCGGTCTCGCACGCTCGTGTCCAGCGCACGGAACGTACCGGACAGCCGCGCGGAATCGGGCATGACGTTGTAGGCGCTACCCCCCTCGAGCCGCGTCAGGGACAACACGGCCGACTTGAGGGGGTCTGTCTCGCGGGAAACGATGGTCTGCAGCGCGGCGATGATCTGGCCTGCCGCAACGATCACGTCCGCGATCGTGTGAGGCCATGCGGCGTGGCCTCCCTTGCCCTCGATGACGATGTCGAACGTGTCGGCTGAGGCCAGGATGGCATTTGGCCGGGTCATGAAATGCCCTTCCGGGACGCCGGGCATATTGTGCAGAGCGTAGACCTCCTCGATCGGCCAGCGCTGGAACAGGCCATCCTCCGCAATGGCGCGGCCGCCGGCGCCTCCCTCCTCGGCCGGCTGGAAGATCAGCGCGACGCTGCCGGCGAAGTCACGCGTCTCGCTCAGATATTTCGCCGCGCCGAGCAGCATGGCCGCATGGCCGTCATGACCGCAGGCGTGCATGCGGCCCGGATAGGTCGAGGCATAGGGAAGCCCCGTCGCCTCGGTCATCGGGAGGGCGTCCATTTCAGCCCTGAGGCCGATGGTCTTGCCAGGCCGATTTCCGTGCACGATGCCGACGACACCGGTGCCGCCGATGCCGGTCGCGACTTCGTCGACCCCGAAGCCGGTCAGGAGCTCCGATATACGGGCCGCCGTGCGGTGCACCTCGTAGAGGACTTCCGGATGGGCATGAAAATCGTGACGCCAGGCGGCGGCTTCGTGAGCCAGGTCGGCGATGCGGTTATTGAAGGGCATGTACAGGCCTCGGCAGGATGTCGTCGCGGATGCAGGCCTTGAAATGGCCCGGCCCGGCCTCGGCGAGAGGCGGCACGGCCGCCGCGCAAGCCGGCAGGGCATAGCGGCAGCGGGTACGCAGCACGCATCCGGACGGTGGATCGATGGGAGACGGAACGTCGCCTTGCATGACGATACGCTCGCGCCGTTGCGCAGGGTCGGGAATTGGCGCCGCTGAGAGCAGGGCCTCGGTGTAGGGATGGCGCGGCTGCGCGAAGAGAGTCTCGCGCGGCGCCAGTTCCATCAGCCGGCCGAGATACATCACGGCTACCCGGTCGCAGAAATGCTCCACCACCGCCAAGTCGTGGCTGATGAAGAGTATCGTGAGGTCGAGTTTTTCCTTGAGATCCTGGAGCAGGTTGAGAACCTGTGCCTGCACGGACACGTCGAGCGCGGATACCGGCTCGTCCGCCACCAGCACGTCGGGCTTGACGGCAAGGGCGCGCGCGATGCCGATACGCTGACGCTGGCCGCCCGAGAATTCGTGCGGAAATCGGTTGGCCGCATCGGAAGGCAGCCCCACGAGGTCCAGCAGGCGGGACACCTCGGCGCGCTGCTCGGCCCGGGTGCCGATCCGCTGTATCTCCAGGCCTTCGGCGATCAGGTCGCCCACCCTGCGCCGTGGGTTGAGGCTGGCGAAGGGATCCTGGAACACCATCTGGATGCGGCGGCGGACCGACAACAGCTCCGCCCTCGTGCCTCCGCCGATCTCCCGCTCGTCGAACAGAATGGTTCCCTCGGTGGGCTGTTCGAGCCCCATGATCATGCGACCCACCGTGGTCTTGCCGGAGCCGGATTCGCCCACGAGGCCCAGCACCTCCCCCTTTGCCAGCGAGAAGGAGACGGATTCCACCGCATGGACCTGCCGGCGCGGGCCGAAGAGACCGGATGGCGCGGCGAAACGCTTGGTCAGGCCGACGGCTTCGAGCAGGGGACGTCCCGGCCTCGTCATCGCTTCACCTCCTGCCAGCGAATGCACCGCGCCTTGTGTCCCGGCGCCACCTCGGTCAGCTCCGGAACGCCGGAAAGGCACGCGTCGACCGCCAGCGGGCAACGCGGCGCGAAGCGGCAGCCGGCCGGCCGCGACATCGGGCTGGGCGGTGCGCCGCCGATTGTCGGCAGCCGCCGATCGGCGGTCGGCTTCGCCGTTCCGGGAATGGAAGCCAGCAGGCCGGCCGTATAGGGATGGAGGGGAGTGGCAAAGATCTGCGCGACAGGGGCCTCTTCCACCACCTGGCCGGCATACATCACCGCAACCCGGTCCGCGATCTCGGCGACCACGCCCAAATTGTGGGTTATGAACAGAACCGACATGCCGATCTCGGCCTGCAGGCGGCGGATGAGATCGAGAATCTGCGCCTGTATGGTGACGTCGAGCGCCGTCGTGGGCTCGTCGGCGATGAGCAGGCCGGGCCGGCAAGACAGGGCGATGGCGATCATCACCCGCTGGCGCATGCCGCCGGAGAGCTGATGCGGATAGTCGTCCACCCTCCGCTCCGGCGCCGGAATGCCAACCAGCCGCAGCATTTCAATGGCCTGCTGTCGGGCTCGCGACCGTCCCGCACCCTGATGCAACCGCACCGATTCTGCGATCTGGGCGCCGATCGACCACACCGGATCGAGCGATGTCATCGGTTCCTGGAAGACCATGGCGATGTCGCGGCCGCGCACTTTTCGCATCGCCGCTTCGGGCAGCGTAGCCAGATTGATGACGTCGCCGTCGCGGCCCTTCAGCGATATGGTGCCGCCATCGATCCGCCCTCCGCCGCGCTCGACCAGCCGCATGAGCGAGAGGCTGGTGACGCTTTTTCCGGAGCCCGATTCCCCCACAAGGCCGAGGGTCTGGCCGCGCGCTATGGAAAGGCTGACGTCGTCGACACTGACCACCTGGCCGGTTGGCGTGTCGAATACTGTCCGGAGATGGCTCACGTCGAGCACGGGGCGATCCGACATCTTCAGCTCCGTCTCACGCGGGGGTCGACATAGCCGTAGAGCAGGTCCACGGCCAGATTGACCACGATGTAGATCATCGCGGAGAGCAGGATGAAGCTCTGCACGACAGCATAGTCCTGACGTGTGATCCCCTCGATCACCAGCGTGCCGATGCCCGGCCAGGTGAAGATCTGCTCGACCAGCACCGATCCCCCGATGAGCTGTGCCAGGATCAGGCCGCCGGCGGTCAGGGTGGGGAGGAATGCATTGGGCAGGATGTGCCGGAAATGGGTGTCGACCGGTGCGACACCCTTTGAATGCAGCACCGTGACGAACGGTTCGTGCACGACGTCGAGCAGATTGGCGCGCAGCAGGCGCACCAGATAGCCGAAGGATCCGAGCGCGAGGGCAAAGGCGGGCAGGGCCAGATACCACAGCGCGCGCACCGCGCCCGGCACGTCGCCGGCCAGCAGGTAGTCGATTGTATAGAAGCCCGTGACCAGGCTGGGAGCGGGGCCTCGGCCCACCGGGCCCGGAAACCACCCCAGGCGCTCGAAGAAGAACATCAGAAGGAGCAACGAGATCCAGAAGGGTGGCACGCCGACGCTCATGAAGGAGACCATGCGCAACATGCCGTCCAGCAGGCGCGAACCGGTGAAGCTCACCAGCACGGTCAGCAGCACGGTGGCGGCGAAGGCGCCGATGAAGGCCACGACGGCGAGTTCGGCGCTCGCCGGCAGGCGCTCCATGATCAGAGGGAGGACCGGTTTGCCGGAACCATAGGAGAAGCCCCAGTCGCCGCTGAGGAAGTTCAGGATGTAGTTGAGGTACTGAACCACCAGCGCTTTATCGAGTCCCATCTGAGATCGCACCGTGTTCAGCACCTCGTCCGTGGCGAACGGGCCGGCGATCAACCGGGCGGGGTCCGTCGGCAAGGCGCGCAGGACGATGAAGGCGAGGATCGAGGCGCCCAGAATGGTAAGGATGGCCGAGCCGATGCGCTCGAGGACGAATCTGGCCATGGTCTAGCCTCTCATTCCAGATCTCGGGTCGTAGAGGTCGCGCATCCGGTCGGCGATGACATTCCCGGCAACCGCGAGGGCGAAGATGCCGAGGCCCGGAAAGACGCCCAGCCACCACTGGCCGGTCAGCGCATAGGCCAGCCCCTCGGTGATCATCGTTCCCCATTCGGGAACAGGCGGCTGGATGCCGAGCCCGACGAAGCCCAGCGCCGCCATCGTGATGATCGAGAAGGAAAATACCGACGACGCCTGCACGAGAACGGTGGAGAGCGTCTGCGGCAGGATGTGGAGGCGGATGAGGCGCATATTGGTGGCGCCGAGGGCGCGCGCGCTCTCGACATACATCAGCCCGCGCAGGCGCATGACCTCACCGCGCAGCAACCGGAAATACCAGGGTATGGCGGCCAGGACGACGCCGATCATCGCCGAGACCATGCCGGCACCGAGGCCGATGGCGACCGCCATCGCCAGGATCAGCGGCGGAAAGGCAAGGACGGCATCCATGATGCGGGACAGGACGGCATCCACCCAGCCCCCGGTGAGGCCGGCGAGAAGGCCCAGCAGCCCGCCGATCACCGTGCCGACCAGCGTGACGGTCAGCGCCACGCTCATGGAGACCTGCGCGCCCCATATGAAGCGGGCGAACACGTCCCTGCCCACGTCGTCCGTGCCCATCGGATGCTGGAGCGAGGGCGGGGCCAGGGAATCGAGGACGCTGACCGCGAGCGGATCGACACGCCAGAGCAGGGGGCCGAGCACCGCGATGAGGATCAGCGCCACCAGGATCAGAAGGCCCAATGCCAGTTCGGGGTCGCGCAGGGTCTGGACGATCAATCGCGGCACAGGTGCGGCTTTCCGTTGCTCGGGATGTGGCGAGGAAGGGCAGCGCGGAAGCGAGGCCGCGCTGCCCCGGACCTTAAGCGAAGGCGTGAGGATAGTGCCGGCGGGCAAACGCCTCGCTGATGTAGCCTTCGGCGATGTCTTCCAGCACCGCCTCGACCGGACGCTCCGTTGGATCGCCGTAGCCGCCCCCGCCGCCGGTGCGCATGTTGAGCACGGTGCCCTTGGGCATGTGGAAATGGGTGGCCTTGGAAATCAGCTGCTGCTCGCCGTCCGGCATGGTGGCGAGGCACTGGTTCGGCCTTGCCTCCTTGCCGCCCAGGAGGCCCCAGGGAGCATTGAGGGTGCGCTCGAAGACGGTGGTGATCAGATTGTCCTCGGTCATGCGAATGTCGAGGTTGAGACCGGGGCCTCCGCGCCACCGGCCTGGCCCAACCGAATCCTCGGCCAGTGCCAGTTGCTCGACGATCCAGGGGTTGCGGTGTTCCCAGACTTCGGCCGGGGTGAAGCGGGTGGCGGACTCGGAGATGTGCAGCATGATGCCGCCATCGCCGCCGTTCCAGGCGCCCTGTCCGGTCGGCAGGGGGGTGCCATCGGCCCAGGGGGCGCCGCTCTCCTCGCGATGGCCCCACGCCACGAGCGAGCAGATGCAGCCGCCGGAGCAGGCCGGGACTGCCGTGGGCATGGCGCTCGCCACCGCGTTGTAGATCACCTCGATCGCCTGCAGTCCCGGCCAGCCATAGATGAAGGACGGCGCCGGCGGCAGCGGGTCGAACATGGAGCCGGGCCGGGTAATGACCTTGAGCGGCCGGAAGTGACCCTCGTGCGGCGCCTCGCCATAGCCGGCGAGCATGGTGATGGCGACGCGGCTGGCCGAGATGGTCGTGGGCAGCGGTGAATTGGTCGGGCCACCCTGCTGGTCGGGGACGCCGGAGAAGTCCAGCGTCACGTCGGATCCCTTCACGTCGAGCACGATCTCGAAGGGGATGCGATCCTTGGTGACACCGTTATTGTCCATTTCGCCGCGGCCGACATAGCGGCCATCGGGGATCTTCTCGAAATAGGAGCGGACGATGCGTTCGCCATGGTCGAACATGTCGTCGACCGCGGCCATGTAGGTATCGAGGCCGAAGCGCTCCACCACTTCGAGCAGCGACTTGACGCCGACCCGGCAGGCGGTGACCTGGGCGTCGAGATCGCCGCGAACCATCTGCGGCACGCGGGTGTTGGCCATGATCATGCGGAAGATGTCCTGATTGAGGACGCCCTCCTTGTAGATCTTGACGCCGGGGAAGATGCAGCCTTCCTGGAATACGTCGGTGGTGTCGGTGCAGTAGGGATCCTTGGCGCCGATGTCGAGCCAATGGCCCTTGATGGCGGTGTAGCCGATCAACTCGCTGCCGAGAAACGCCGGCATGATGATGACCATGTCCTGCGGGTGCGACCCTGTGCCGAACGGCCAGTTGTAGATGAGCGCATCACCGGGGTTGAGGCTGTCCGGGCCGCCATTTTCCTTGACCGCGAAGTCGATGCAGAACGAGAGCGTGCCCATGAACATCGGCAGGGACGGCGCCTGGCTGAGCAGGCGGATGTCCTTGTCATAGATCGCGACGGCGAAATCGAGGACTTCGTAGATGATGGGCGAGAAGGACGTGCGGATCAGCGCGCGCTTCATCTGGTTGGCGGCCGAGTTGAGGGCATGGCGGATCACCTCGGTGGTGATCGGATCCGCCTTGGCCTCGGTGATGCGGCCGAACCTGCCCGCATTATGGACGACGGGCTCGTATGTCTTGGCCATGATTATGCAATCCGCTCCAGAATGAGTTCGCCGGCCTTGCCGCTGGAAACCGTCCATTCCACGTCGACATAGGTCGTGCAGGTTTCTTCCGTGATGATGGCGGGGCCCTTGACCTGTCCCAGGATCCGGCCGCGGGGAATGATGCGGAAGGGGACGCGCGCCTTCCGTTCGAAGGAGTAGACGTCCATCATCCGATCGTCGGCGCCATCGGCGCGTTTCGGCGTGTAGCTCAGCTCGCGGCGCGGCAGCAGAACCGTCGTGGAGGCGCGGGTCGAAACCAGCTCCACGTCCTGGTTCATCGTCGAGCCGAAGGTGCGGGCATATTCGCTGATGAAGCGGTCGAGAACGGTCGGTTCCGTTTCCGAGAGCTTGCCGCCCTCGACTGCGACTTCAATGGAGAGCGTATGCTCCTGCCCCTTGTATCGCAGATCGAGGCGGGCCGACTTGATCGAGCCCTCGGCATGCGCGGTGCTGCGTTCCTCCAGCGTGGCGAAGAGCTCACCCAGAAGGGCATTCACCGTCTCGAAGGCGCCGGGCACGAGATCGAGCACGCGGGTCCTTGCCGCCGATTGCACCATGTCGGCGCCCAGCAGGCCCCAGGCCGAGAAATTGCCGGCCAGTGGCGGAACCACGATGTGGTTCATGCCGAGTTCGTCCGCCAGAAGCGTGCCCATGAGGGGGCCGGCTCCGCCGAACGGCAGCAGGGTCATCTCGCGCGGATCGAGGCCCTGGTCGAGCGAGATCTCGCGCATCGCATTGGCCATCGCGGCCGAGGAAATGCGCATGACGCCGGCGGCCGTCGCCTCGGTGTCCTGCTCGATATGCACGCCGACGCTGTTGATGGCAGCCTCGGCCTTGCCGATGTCCAGATGGATGCCGGAGGCGAGATCGCCGGGGCCAAGCATACCGAGCCAGGCGGCCGCGTCGGTCATGGCCGGCTCGACGCCACCCTTGCCATAGCAGGCCGGGCCCGGCACGGCGCCCGACGATCGGGGGCCGACGCGCATAAGCCCGCCGGCATCGATGTGGGCGATCGATCCGCCGCCCGAACCGATGGAGCGCACGTCCACCCAGGGGGACTGGATGGGCATGTTGTCGATCATGCCCTCGAACAGCACCTGCGGCTTGGTGTCTATGACCAGCGCGGTATCGAAGGAGGTACCGCCGACATCCGCCGTCACCAGTTGCTTGATGCCGAGCATCTTGGCGAGTTCGGAGGCACCCTGGGCGCCGCCGACCGGGCCGGACATGATCGTCTCGAACGGCCGGTCCTCCGCCTCCTCGAAGGTCATGGAGCCGGAGCCTGAGCGCGTGATCAGCGACGTGCCCTTGAAGCCGAGCTCGCGCAGCTTTCCGTCCAGGCGACGCAGATAGTTGGCCATGCGGCCGCGCACGAAGGCGTCGATGCACGTGGTCGACGTGCGCTCATATTCCCGATACTCGCCGGAGATCTTGTAGGACAGCGAGATACCACCGGCGAACCCGGCCGCGCGTATCATCGATTCGATGCGGATCTCATGTGCCGGATTGGCATAGGAATTGATGAGACACACGGCGATGGCGTCGACCTTTTCCGCCATGAGCGTTGCGATGGCGGAGGCGACGTCGTCTTCATCGAGCGGAGCATATTCAGCACCCGAGCCGAGCATGCGGCCGCCCACTTCCAGACGCAGGCGCCGCGGCACAAGCGGCACCGTCTGCTTCCAGAACAGGTTGTACATCTCGGCCCGGTCGCCGCGACGAATCTCCAGGACATCCCGGAAGCCCTTCGTCGTGATGAGGCCCACCTTGGCGCCGCGGCGCTCCAGCAGTGCGTTGAGTCCGACCGTGGTGCCGTGCAGGAAGAACTCCGCCCGGTCGATGACCTCTTTCGGCACATGCCCCGTGATCGCCGCGACGACGCCCTCCTCGGGCGCCGACGGGACGGTTGGGACTTTGCCTTCCACGGTCTGGCCGGTCGCCTCGTCGAAATAGACAAGGTCAGTGAACGTGCCGCCGATATCGACGCCAATACGAGTAGCCATTGAAAGGAATATCCTTGCTTACTTCTTCGCCCAATAGCGGTAATCGGGCAGCGGCGAGAATGTGAAGCTGGTCACGGCATCGCTGAGAACAACCACGGGCTTGTCTTCGTAGAACAGGATCTTTGGATACTGTTCGCGCCACATGGTGGTGACCTTGTCCATGATCTCCTGGCGTTTTGCCGTATCGGAAGACGCGCGCATCTCCGCTATGAGCGGATCGGCGGCCGGCAGGCAGGTGTCGGTCAGGTTGAACGAGATCCCGCAGATCAGGTCATATCCCCAGTAGTAGCCGGTCTCGAAGACGCCCGGGCCGTCGAGGCGCATGAAGGCGGGGATCTTGTGGCCCTGGGTCAGGTCCTGGAACTCGGCCGCCGGCGCGACGCGGATCGAGAGGTCGATGCCGATTTTCGCCCAGGTGCTCTGGACGATGGTGGCCAGTTGCTGCTGGGCGGCGTCGCCTTCCTGGATCGTCAGCTCGGCCTTGATCGGGGTCGCGACGCCGCTCTCGGCGATGAGCGCCTTGGCCTTCTCGATGTCGAAGCCGAGCGGCTTGGAAAGCTCCGCATTGAAGCCGGGCAGGCTCGGCGGGATCGGGCCGTAGTAGGCGGTGCCCCAGCCATAGGCCAGCTTCTTGACGATATCGTCATAAGGTATCGCGAGAGCCGCGGCCTCGCGCACCTTCACATTGTCCCAGGGCGCCTGCTTGTTGTTGATCATCAACTGCTGCACGAAGGGATTGGAATAGGCGATGACCCGGGTGCCGGAATTGCCTTCGAGGGAGCGTGCCGCCTGCTTGGAGAGGTCGAACGTGATGTCGGCCTGCCCGGTACGGGCCTGCAGCAGCAAGGTGGGGGCGGCCGAGATCCAGTTGACGTTGATCGCGGACGATGCGGGAGGCGTGCCGGCGAAGCCGGGGTTGGCCACCATGCGGGCCTTCTGGTTGGGCGAATAGCTCTCCAGCAGGAAGGGGCCGGACGGAGCCACGTTGGACGACATCCACTCGTTCGGTGCGCCGGCCTTCACTCCGCCATTGGCTTCAACCAGCGACGGATCGACAATGGAGCCCGCATGGGTCGCCAGGTCGCCGAGCATGTTCCCGTTCGGGGCATTGAGCGTGATCTTGACCGTCTTCGGGTCCACGGCTTCGATCTTCTCGATGATCACCGGGTCCAGGTGGCCGTCGGTCAGGAAAAAGCGGCCGCAGCCGGCCATGTCCAGCACGCGTTGCAGCGAGTAGCGCACGGCCTCGGCGTCGACAGGCTTGCCGGACGGAAACTTGAAGCCGTCCTTGAGGTGGAAAGTATAGACGAGGCCGTCGCTGCTCTGGTCCCACGAGGCGGCGAGATAGGGCTCGATGGTGGAGTAGTCGACTTCCTTCGTATTCTGCGGCCCGTCCTTGACGCCGTGCTGCACGAGGCGAACGTAGAAATTCTGCAGGAAGCTGATCTCGGGCAATCCGCAGGCCCAGGCGGGATCCAGCGTCGACGGGGCAACGCCAGCATTGACGACCAGATCAGAAGACTGCGCGAAAGCACCTGGGGCGGGCCAGGCCAGGCCCGAGGCCAGTAGAAGGCCGACGGAAGCCCGGACGGCAGGGTCCTTGATTCTGCGTAGCGACGACATGAACGATCCTTTCAGGAGCGATTTCGACTGACCTAGGCCGCCGGGGTTGCATCCGGCACATCGTGATCTGGAAACAATTTTTCCGATACGACAAATTTACGGCATAGTTCTTTGGTGCTGTCAATTCTGAAAAGTCGTTCCCTGTCTACCAAGGGACACGAATATTTGTTGTCTAGATGCGATCAGGCATGGTCCGAAACGGCAATTCGTGGCACAGCTTGGACAAGTTGGGTAGCTTGCGTCGCGGAATAATTTTCATATGATAAAATTTTCAGCATGGTGGCTATGCGCTATGCATATCGCGACGTTCTAGATCGGCAGTGAAAGGTACTTGAATCATGTCCGACGACGCTTCCGCCCCTGCGGCCGTCTCTTCCCTGAGGCGGCGCGGGGAGCGATCGATTGCCAAGACGCTTCGGGCCTTGCGCAAGCGAGCGGATTTGACGTTGAACGACCTGGCTCAGCGCGCGGGTCTGGCCGTCTCGACTCTCTCCAAGATCGAGAACGACCAGATGTCGCCTACCTACGACACGCTACTGGGTCTGGCGGAAGGGCTGGATGTCGACATCAGCGAACTGGTGACGGGAGGGCGCGGCCTCTCGGTCAGCGGTCGTCGTGCGGTGACCCGCAAGGGGCAGGGCGTCGTGCATTCCACGTTGCTCTACGACTATGAAATGCTTTGCAACGACATCGCCAATCGACAGTTCGTGCCGCTGCTCGCCGAGGTCAAGGCGCGGTCCCTGCATCAGTTCGAGGGACTCCTCAGTCACCCCGGCGAGGAGTTCATCTACGTCCTCAAGGGCAAGATCGAGCTCCATACCGAACACTATGCCGTCACCTTGCTGGACGTCGGCGACTGCGCCTATTTCGACAGCACGATGGGGCATGCTCTCGTCAATCCTACGGACGATCCCGCGCAGGTGCTTTGGATCTGCTCGCGCGTCGTGGCGCCGTTGGCTTGAGGTAGGCAGAGTCTCTGCTTCGGCCCGCGGTCGAAAGTCCTGTCTCGAATTCTGAGGGCACGACTTTCAACGGGGGATGGGGCAGGGCCGCTACCGCCCGGGTAAGTCGTGCTCGTGTCCCCGGCGCGGCGCGGGCGTCGCGGGCATCCATGCTGGATCGGGCGCGTGGCAGTGCCAGAACGGATGGCAGGGCAACGTCGGCCGTTGCTGCCAGATGTATTTTCGTCTCGACACTTCACATGGCGATGCACATGGTGTTGGTGACCGGCGGCGGGATCGCGCCGCCGGCGTGGTTCTGCTGGTCGCCAGGCTCCGGGGTGGCGCTCCGGCGGTATTCGCTTTTGCGGTCAAGCTGTTCATGCCAGTCTGGGCGCTGGTCGCCCTGGCCAATCTCTGGGTCGGCGTGACGCGCGCCGGCTATTCGGTGAAGCAGGAGCTGCCGATCCTTGTCATCGTCTTCACGGTGCCGGCGGCGCCGGCTC